>JAZKCZ010000002.1:497767-855275 GCA_040387835.1 Myxococcota bacterium
CAAAAGGTACTTTCCAATAACGTTTATTCACCCAATTGCCTTGGGCATCGAACTTAACCCATGTGGCGGGCGGGACTTGCTTCAGATTGTGGTAATTCGTGTTGGGCGAGGGTACATAGCCAAAAGTTAAAATGAACGGTAAAGCCTGAGGGCATAACGTGGGTGTGACTGCGCCTGACGCAAAAATCGCTTTCGGTTCAGAGGCAAATATAATTTGGGTGCCTAGAGTTGCGTAAAAAAGTGGCTTTTTACCGGCACGGTCCCTGGCCAAAAGAAGCTCGCTTGAGCGCCTATTGTAGATAGCGATCGCAAACATACCATCTAAACGTGTAACGAGCGAATCACCCCAAGCGCCATAGCCGTGCAATATTACCTCAGTATCGGAGCGTGTTTGAAACTTGTAACCAAGGGCAAAAAGCTCGTCTCTGAGTTGGTTATGATTATATATTTCTCCGTTGAATACCAGGACATTGCCTTCTGGACTCACCATAGGCTGATTGGCCAAAGATCGCTTATCGATTATCGCAAGCCTAGTGTGTCCAAAGGCGTAGTCCGCTTCCTTAAACCAAGACGCATCGTCAGGTCCTCGATGCCTCAACGCCTGTAGTGCGCTTGGCATATCAAGTTCTGTATTAGGGTCTAAAAAGACACCGCCAATAAATCCGCACATGTTAAATGGTCAACAAGTTTGGTAAAGCTGCTTTAGATTTTGAATCATGCTCACTTTAGAAAATTGCCTCGCAACATCCTCTTGACCTTGAGTTTTCAATCGATTTGCCAATGCCGAATCCTGCAAGATCCGACAGAGAGAGTTGAAAATAGCGTCCGAATCACAAAAAGGCACCACCAGGGCGTTTTTACCGTGCTTCACAAATTCAGGCGCTATCCCTGACATCGTAAATATTGCGGGGATGCCTGCCAACAAAGATTCAATATATACCTGACCAAAAGCCTCGCAAACGGGATCGACGGGAACGTGGGCAAAAACATCGAATAATTGATACAACGCATACATATCGCTTTCAAAATCAATTTCGCGATAACTTAGGGCTGGCAAAGTCTTCAAATTCTTTTTAATACTTTCTGAATCACGTCCCTTTGCATTGGCAATGACCAGACATGCATTTGGATAAATGTTTAGTAATTTCTTAAAGGCTCCTACCACATACTCAATGCCTTTATATTTCTCATATCGAGAAACCATGCCAACTACAGGCCACAGCGAATCAATTTGATAGTAAGCAGATAGCCGCCGTATTCGGCTAGGGGCAATCTGCTGATAGTCGTTCGCGTTAATTCCAAATGGAAGAGTAGTAATCTTCTTCGAAGATAACCCCTCTGAGTTGACCAAAAATCGCCTACCGTTAGCGCAAGTAGCAACCACGCGAGTCGCCATCCAATTGACTAGGCGGTCATAAAGAATGCCATGGCAATGGGACTCATAATGCAGATTTGAGTGATGTCTCGTATATATTCTATGACGGACACGCACCAAGCATGCGGCAATCAATCCAGCCAAACTAGCGTCGAGAAGGTGCGCATGCACAATATCTGGCTTAGCCTGCACAAAAAATCGCGTCATTGAAGCAATGGCATTTAATAAATCGCGTTTTCCTCTGTACCTAATCGACAATAATGACAAGCCTAACATCTGCACTTCGCGCTCGAATGCACCTGCTTGCACATTGAGCAAAACAAACGAAAAGCGATAGTCTTCAGCCAATATCGGATCCGTTACCCAATCAAACTGGCGAATATCTGAAACATTCGAGACAATTAAAGTGATATGCTTTTTCTGGCCGTCTGCCATAAATATCGCCCCAGAAACTTTGTTGCATCTGATTTTCGGCCTGCACGCCAGCTGGTAATCGTAAGCGCTCGATAGGCATTTTTAAAGCACGCCGCTTCCAAATGGTGAACCGCTGCCGCATTTTCATCATCAAACATCTTTTTCAAGCAATATAACCAGTCCGTTTCGAAAACCTTGGTGCGCAGCGACCAATTGTCGCCATGCTGCCGATATAGGACCAAGGGCTCAAAGACCGCCGCAAAAGCGTATCGAGTAGCAATCCGTCGGTACAAATCCCACCCGGATGATGTGGACAGATTAGGATCTAGAAGGCCACAACGTTCAATACACTCCCGCCGTATTAAACTTGTGCTTTCACCCGCTATTACAACTGCACCTATGCCACTGGCAAATTGTTTTAGAACCCTGCCCGTGTATTTGGGATACATGGCCTGTTCCGGATTTAAATCCTGATCAACCTTCATACAGCCAGAGTAAACAAGCCCGATCTCTGGAGAGTTCATCAACTTAATTTGCGACTCAAGTTTATGCGGCAGCCAAACGTCATCAGCATCTAAAAAGGCGAAATATTTGCCACTCGCCTCAATGATTCCACGATTGCGTGCTTCCGCCTGGCCGCGGTTTTCCTGTGTAATGAGTTTTATTCGACTTTGATATTGCCGCAGGATTTCGACAGAATTATCGGTAGAGCCATTATCTACAACCACCACTTCAATGTCTCGATAGCTCTGCGCTAAAGCACTTTCTACCGCGGCACCCACGAATCGACCGTAGTTATGGTTAGGTATAATTATTGAAATTAGCGACATTGCTACTTAGACTCTCAAGCTGGGCAGAAGTATCGATGGATATCCACTGCTTGGGGTAGACTTTGGAAACCGTCAGCTGCCTTTGAGCGATGAGCTGCGCCCAAACCTCGGAAAAATCTTCACAGACATTCGTCAACCGGTTCAGCTGCGCCGGATTTAAAATCTGAATGCCGGAACAATAGATATCGGCTGGCTCTTGCCGAGATAGGCGCAAAACAACGCCATTGTGGTGAAAAATGTAATCGCCCTCTAAACCAGCCACTGGCTTCACGGGTACCAGCATACAAGCAGGTGCATGCATCTCGAAATAAGCCTGTTCCAGGAGATCGAAATCTAGTCGGCTGATATTATCGCAAGTCAAAACATAAATAGGCTGGTCTAAATGCTTCAACAAAGTATGGTAAAGCCACCAAGCATTGCCATGACCTTCAGTGCAAAACACAGACGCTGCACCACTTTCAATCACGTGACTGGCCAAAGCCGCTTTGCGATAACCGACAGTAATATGGATCTGCGAAATGCACTGAGACAGATTCTTAATGCCGTGCGCAATAAGCGTTGAACCCCAAAGTGGCGCCATGGGCTTTGGCAGATAGTCAGTGAGCGGTGCCATGCGCTGCCCTCTGCCTGCGGCCATAATCACTGCCTGGCTAATCTGACTAGACTTCTTCTCTTGGGACATCGTTAATAAGCTGACTTATTTCTCCCCGGCTCAGCCGCTGAGTGTTGTCGGACGATACGACATCTAAAATTGCGTGGCTGCGGGCATCATTCGGGGAGATCACATAATGCTTGCGCGAGCCAAAAAGTGCCTCGCCCGTATAAGCCAACTCAGCTTGCCCAATTAAGCATTCATAAGGCCTATCACCTGGACGGCCAGACATTCGATCCCAGCGGCCGCCTTTTTCTGCCACCCAGACATCCAAGATATCGCTGATGCGCGCTGACTTCATATCTTGCGACAAGATTTTGCCGTGCAGACTTGAGCGTTCAGCGAGCGCGGTCTTAATCAGCTGAACCGCGTCTTCTACCGAGAAGAAAAAACGCGTCATTTCAGGGCCAGTGGACCGCAGGACACCAGTGTCAGCATGCATCGATTTCCAGATCGGAAACACTGAACCCGTTGACCAAACAACGTTGCCGTAACGCACGCACATGAACTGCGTATCACCGTCAAGCGCACAAAACATTCGCTCCATCATGGCCTTAGACAAGCCATAGGTATTATAGATGGGCGGTGCTGCTTTGTCGGTTGAAATGCCAATGACCGCTTCAATGCCGCGTTCAATGGCAACACGTGCGACATTTTGTGAACCAATCACGTTGACATCAATACACTCCATCGGCTGTTTCTCTGAAAGATCGACGAATTTTGTCGCTGCCGCATGAATGACAATGTCCGGCTTCGCCTCCAAAAAAGCATCTCGAACGGATTCGATGCGTGCCACATCCATGGGCAATGTTTTACAACCCGTTATCGCTTCTGCGTTTAGATTTTGCTTATTATTACGGCTGGCTAAAACCACCTCGTAGTTCTCGCGCAAATCCAAGGCCAGACGCTTACCTAAAAACCCACTACCACCGGTAATCAAAATGCGTTTCATAAAACTCCTGCATAAGTCATCAGCAAAGACTTAACCTGACTCAGCGGCATATCGACTCTGTCAGACAGCCTCTGCCCGGCTCGTTCACCAGTGCCCCAAATCCCCAAAATACCTTCTGGGATGTGATAAGCCGTACCAACTTCCACGGCCTCAATGGTCATGCCAGCGTCGGCCCAAGACACTTGATTGCCCAGAAGGCTAAAATAGCCAGTGTTGAGTGATGATTTAGATGGTGTGTTAACACTCACACTTAAAGTCTCACCGATTTCATGGATGGCAAATAAAACCTTGCCGCCAACACGCGCCGATCTTAGCGCCACCTGAGTTTTAGCTCTAATTTTGTCACTATCGATCCGCAACGCAACCTGTGGCACCATGGCAAAATTCTGCCGATATTCATTTGGCGCCAAGCCACATAGTGCCATTAACCTGTCCACTTTGGGCAGCAACAGGCTCACGCCCTCATATCTTGGTCTGGTACACGGGCCCTGCCCCATACTGCTAGCGAAAGCGATGGTCAGATTCGGATTTAGCTTAACCAACTGCATGGCCTCGCCCAACATTTCATCCAATATTTTGATCGCAAACCACAAGCCACCCGTTGAGCCCGGGGGCGCGTCGTCTTTAAAATCGTTTGGAAACAACTCATGCCAATAGCGGTGCATCGCACTAGCCACATGATTCGTAAAAAAGGTGGAAAGCTCAGGCAAACCTTGCGCCTTTACAAGTGTTTTAAATGCGTCCCAGTACAACATTGCCTGAAAAGTTTGCCGCTTTGCGATGTGTCTTTTAGATAGTCGTTCGAATAATAACTGACCCAAAATGCGGACATAGGTTTTTGGACGAAGCTTTAATGAAGGCAAAGCTTTCATCACATTAAGCACTTCTTTCGAAAAGATGGAGTTGCGTCTAACCACCAGCCCATTTTCTCTAACTTGCTGCTGGTTAAAGCTTTGAAAAGGCTCGAGCCAGGAAGGATAACACTGAGGCGACTGTGCAAAGACGTCCGGCACAAAAAAGCCCTTAGGGCCAGGCTCTGTCGGCGGCCAACTTTGCAATGAGCCGCAAACACCAATGCTAAGGCCCCGCTCACGATACTCCTGCCAAATGGGCGTGCCCTTAAAATGGCTTGGATCTTGCCCTAAAAAGTTGATGCCATGCTCGTCAGGGGTCATGCCTCGATGCAGGGAAGGCCAAGTTATCCACGGAGACAGCTCCTTTTCCTGCTGAGCGTGGGTGGTCCAAGTACTCGCTTCGGAAAAAAAGCGCGACAGATTCGAAAAACGCGGGTCATCTTTTAGATAATCAATCAAACGCCAAGGAACTTCATTGGCTTCGAATATTAGCAAAGGCTTCATAAATCTAAACCACTCATTGTCACCCCGGGCTCGACCCGGGGTCTAGCAACTTACGCAGCGTGGATTGCCGCGTCGCTGCGCTCCTCGCAATGACGAGGTGGAAGACAGGCTCCGCCCATTAAAGTCACATAGAGCTACGAGCAAAAATTTGGCGTTCCTAAATACAAACTAGGTCAAAATGGCAACCCGCGAAATTATACGACGCATCCACCGGCTCTCCGGTGTCGGCTCGGGTCATTTGGTAGGACCACCCGCTCATTAATTTCACGACTTTCTGCGCCGAATGCCCATGCTTGCCCAGCATGTCGTTGTTTAACTCCATAAAAATCTTCGGCCTAAAGCGCGCGATGGTTTCACGAGCGCCTTGCAGCACGTGATACTCAAAGCCCTCAACATCAATTTTAATAAGATCGATGCGATTTATTTGCCGCTGCTTAACAAACAAATCCAATAGAATTGATTTGACCGGAACAGCATCAGCTCGATTACCCTCCGGCAGTATTCGGTTAGCGCCGGGGTTACGGCTGTCAATTCGGTACAAATTGTAACAACCCTCATCATCCGAAAGTGCCAGCTCTTCAAGATGTACTTGGTTCATTTTATTGCGCTGAACAGCATCAGCTGCGATTTTAAAATTAACCGGATCTGGCTCAAATCCGTATATTTTGCCACTGTTGCCCACCAATTGCGCCATATAGGTTACTGTTTCACCAATGTTGACACCAACATCGACAACACAGTCACCAGGACCGACCAAACCATATAACTTATCTCTGGCCGGCTCTTTAATACCAAAATAGACACACCAATCCAAAAGATTGGAAATGTCCAGATCGAACAAGATGCCATTTCTTAAGGCTATTCTAGCTGCCGGCTTGGCATACTGATAGTGATTCGGCGCTAGCTTAGTTATCCAATGACTGCTTTCCCGTCCTTGCACCTGGCGAACTAAGTAGTTCTCCAACATAGGATAGCAAAAGATAGACCGCACAGAGTTCAACAATCTGGTCTTGGCCGTAAGTTCCATTAACCCTTTGACGCCGCAGTCTCATGAATTGTTCGATTGCAGATCCATCATTATCTTAAACCTCGGCTCTAGCGCATACAGCTCCTCAAAAGTTCCATTGGATTTAATCAGCCCTGACTCCATAAAATATATTTGGTCGCAAATCCGAAGCGATGCCGCTCTATGCCCAATCAACAAGATGGGACTACTTTGCGACATATGCTTAATAGATGCCAAAATTTGATGTTCCAAGATGCCATCCAAAGCGCTGGTAGGCTCATCCAGCAGTAAAAAACGTGGCTCCCGATAGATGGCGCGAGCAAAACCAAGGCGCTGTTTTTGACCGCCGCTTAACAACGTTCTGCCCCGGCCTAAAATCGTGTTATACCCTTGCGGCAATTCACCCATAACAAAATCATGTAAACCCACCGTTTTTGCCGCCTCCATCACCCGCTCCAAATCAGGCGCGCCTTTGCCAAAACAAGAGATATTCTGCAAAACCGTGTCTGCAAAAATGTGCACTTGCTGAGGCACATAACCCACCTGACTTAACCACGAAGATCCGGGCAATATCGTCAGTTCCTGCCCATCCACGGTAACAATTCCTTCACTCGGTGGCAAAAGACCGCAGGCAATTTCGGCGATGGTACTTTTGCCAGCACCGGTCGCGCCGGCTAAACCCACAACGGAGTTCTTCTTAATATCCATGCTCACATTTGAAACCGCATGCTCAAATCGAGCAGGGTAGCGAAACGAGACATTTTCCAGACGAACACTTGTGCTCGCAGGCGAACTCATCTCAAGCTGCTCCCCAAACATCTTCGTGTAGTCTGCAGGATAGAGACTCACCTCGTTGGCGAACGAATCAAAATATGGCTTCGCGCCACGCATCTGTGCAATACCCTGAAATACCTGATTACTAATCGGCAATAACCTAAGGCCCGCCATTCCGTACGCTGCCAATATTGCAATCGAGTCAGCAGGATTTTTCGAAAAATAATGAATGACCAAAAAACTGGTAAATACAGCCAAAAAACCCACCATCTCCAAAACATTACGAGGGATGGTTGCTAAAAAGTAACCATTGGCAACAGCCGCAAATTCGAGTCTCGACTCTTTCTCAAATTGCCGCATGACCACTTTCTCACCTTGGCCAATCTTAATTTCTTTAAAGCCCAAAACCAAATCTTCAATCAACTTGAATTTGAGATTCTCACTGGAAGTCCTCTGCTGTCCTGACTTGAGCGAAAGGCGCCCAATAATCTTTGAAACCAACACATAGCTTACGGCCATAAAAGCCATCAACGAAAAGCCCATCGGTGGGCTTAAATAGATTAAAAAAGCAATCACCGCCGCAGCAACAATCAAACGCGAAAAAACATTGACGCTCGCGGTCAAAAAAACCATCGAATACTGTTTCACCGTTACCAACAATCGATTGCCAATTGCCGGCCCATCGTCTGCCAAAAACGCGATAAAAGGCTTTTGCAAATAGTATGCGAGCAATCTGCAAGACAGCGTAAAGGCATGCTGATTAATGACCCGATAGGAATACCAATTAAACAGCATCCCCAACAAATTGATCACAATCATCAAACCCAAACAAATAAAAACTGGCCGTGCCGATTGATTCTGTGGATGAATCAACAAATCCGCCAAAGGCATCATCGAAGCAACGCCTGCAATTTCAAGAAATCCCATCAAGGTAGCAAACGCGAACAGCGCAGCCATGTGCCTTCGCTCAAGTGGCGTAAACAAATCGATGATGCTTTGTTTGAACACTTAGCTATTTTGTGGCACCTAAACAGACAAATGTTCAAAATAGCCATCATCGTCGGTAGCCTGCGTAAAGACTCAATCAATCTAAAACTGGCCAAAGCCCTCATTAAGCTCGGACAAAACAAGTTCGAAGCGCAGGTGCTGCCGATTCATGAATTGCCGCTGTTTAATCAAGATTTGGAAGCTGACTTTCCAGCTGCGGCCACTCAGCTTAAACAAGCAATCCAAAGCGCTGATGGTGTCTTGATCTTCACACCGGAGTACAACCGCTCGATTCCGGGCCCGCTGAAAAATGCCATTGACTGGGCATCTCGCCCCTACGGAGCCAACGCTTTCGCCCAAAAGCCAGTTGGCGTCATCGGCGCCTCCGGTGGCGGCATCGCTACCGCTTGCGCTCAACACAGTTTAAGGCCAGTTCTAAATTACCTGGACACCATTTTAATGGGACAGCCTGAAGCCTATATCCAGTTCACCAAAGACTTCATCGATGACTCAGGAAACATCTCCAACGAGAGCTCGCTCAAGTTTCTAACAAACTATGTCGATAAATTTTGTGAGTGGGTCGCCCGAAGCACCGGCGAATGAAGTGCACCTAAAGCAACGAGAATCCAAAACAACTGAGAAGCATGTGCCAAAAGTGCAATCGACAGCGCCTGTTCGGTATTTAACGCCAGCGCAGCGCTGGCTTCTTTGAACACAAGCTCCGTCACCCCAAGCTGCCCTGGCACAAAATCCCCCAAAGTGGCGCCAATCAAGTGCAATCCTTCGGAACAAAAAGCAGGCAAAATTCCTAAGCTTCCACCAACCGCCAAAACTAAAAATCCATTTTGGACCACCTGACTGGTCCGACAAAAGCCTTCATACATCAGCGCCTTCGGCATCAAAATCCGACAGTTCAGCAAATAAGCGTCAAACTGTTCGCCAAAAACCTGAATCCGAGGCAAAAATCGAGCCAATCTTTTGCCCAATCGAAAATGCTTCGCTGCCAGCAACGCTAAGACACCCACCGTCAACACCAACAATGCATTCAAAAAAGCCAGCAAAGTAACGATCCCGGCCCCTAGCACCCAAGCAAATGCCAACGCACACAGAGTGCCCACTGCACTTGTCACAAAAAGCGCCACAATTTGAACTTGAACCGCAACTGATGCGGCTCGGGAACGACCGACATAGGGAGCAAAAATCACCGCCCGCGAGGACTCAGCCACCAACCTGCCCATTGGGAGCAAGCCCATAAACGCATATGCAGAGCACCCAGCTCTAATCACCACGCGCCAGGGTATTTTTTTGCCATCTTCCCCATACAAAGATCTTTGAGACAAAACTCCAAAAACCCAGAACAGAAACTCACACGCCAATATAATCGGCATATACACGACTGCCTCAGCAACCGCTCGAAAAACAACATCGAAACCTGTCCGATAGATCAACAGGAAAACAATGCAAATGCCAACGAATCCGGCAATCTCTACGTGGTATCTCTTCAATCAAGATCCGGCGTAAAACCACGGCGCAACGTATTCTCTGTTACAACCCGAGGCTCCACAAAATTAAGCAAATATCCTGGCCCGCCGGCCTTAGTCCCAATACCACTCATTTTAAATCCACCAAATGGCTGTCGGTGAACCATGGCCCCTGTACTGCCGCGATTGAGATAAAGATTACCCACCCTAAATGTCTTGCGTGCCAGCTCGAGATGCGCCGGACTTCGAGAATACACCGCACCGGTCAAAGCAAACTCACTCGAGTTCGCCACCAACAAAGCATCCTCAAAGCTCTTAACCTTTAAAACAGCAATCACTGGACCAAACAGCTCAGCCTGCATTAAGCGATCTTGCGCACTTTTCACGGCAACCAACGCAGGCGGCACGAAAAAACCCTGTTCAGGTGTTTCGCCCAAAAACAACAAGCGATGCTCTTTTTGCGCTTCTTTAATTTCTTTCAAAAGCCTCTTTTGCGCAGCAGCGTCAATCACTGGCGGCAGTAGACATCCCGGCGAAGTTGCCGCCGAAACGGTAACGCTTCGACAAGCCTCCACCAATCTGCCGACAAAAACATCGTAGACATTCTCATGAACCAAAATGCGTGAAGCTGCAGAACATTTTTGTCCGGCGTAGCCAAACGCGCTATGCACCACCCCAAGCGCCGCTTCATCGAGATCGGCATCGTCATCAATAATAATGGCGTTTTTACCGCCCATCTCACAAACAACCCGCTTAACCTGAGGCTGATCCTGGTGCACTTTAGCTGCCTTCTCAATAATCTTAAGGCCCACTTCTTTGCTGCCAGTAAACGCAATCTGAGCAATTTTCGGATGCTCGACTAAGTAATTACCAACCACAGAACCTTTGCCCGGCAAAAACTGACAAACCTCTTTAGGGAAGCCAGCTTCTAAAATCCTGTCAAATAGCAGTTTAGCAATCAACGATGCATTTTCGGCCGGCTTCATGATTACCGTGTTGCCGGAAACCAACGCCGCAGAAACCATGCCGCACAAGATGGCCAATGGAAAATTCCACGGTGCAATCACTAATGTTGGGCCGCGACCTTCGTAGGTTAAAATATTCGACTCGCCCCACAAGTTGCCTTGTTTTTTTGGTGCCAACTCGTCCAATGCTCTAGCTGCATAATAGCGGCAAAAGTCGACGGCTTCTCCCAAGTCCGCATCCGCTTCTGCCCAAGGTTTAGCTTGCTCATGACACATAAGGCCAGCCAGCAAAAACCTGTCCCGCTCAAGCGCATCGGCTAAACGCTCAAGCAATTGCACGCGCTCACTCATGTCCCTATCGCGCCAGGCAGCATAAGCTTCATCCGCTACCTGAATCGCACTTTCGGCTTGCTCAATGCTCGCCAACGATACTTTCGCGACCACCTTTTGACCATCGTTCGGACTCACCCGTTCAAAAACCGACTCGCCGGCTTGTTTCTCACCGTTAATCACCACGGGAACAGAAACAGGAAACTGCACATCCCAATCATCAAGCGATTTTTGAAACGCGTCTCTATTCGAAGCTTTGGTAAAATCCAGCCAGGCACAGTTAACGAAATCATCTTCAACAGACTTCGTTTGCTTGTGTGCAGCCTTAGGCTCTTTAAGCAGCTCTCTCGGGTCCGCATCATCTTGATGACTCAGCTTCAAAAATCCTGAGTTCGAAGTATTTTCGAGTAAGCGACGCACCAAATAGGCCATCCCTGGCAGCAATTCGCCAATCGGCGCATAAACCCTCACCCGATGCCCGCGACTTCTTAAGACCTTTCGCTCTGGCTCAGCCATGCCATAAAGCATCTGAATTTCGTAAGCTGTCGGTGCAATCTTCTTTTTTTCCGCATGCACAATCGCTTGCGCAATAGACCGCAAATTGTGGCTACCGAAGGCCGGGTTAAAATGCTCAATGTGGTCTAATAAAAACCGACTCAGCTTTTCAAAATTTAAATCCGTCTCGGCTTTTTGTGTAAACACCGGGCATTCAAACCCCTTTTGCCGAGCGTTAACTACTTCGTAATCCCAATAGGCACCTTTGACCAAGCGCACACCAATCGGCGCGCCGCGAGTTTTGGCCAAACTCAAAAGCCGGGTCAAATCGTGATGTGCCTCTTTCAAGTACGCCTGAACAACCACCCCTAAGTGTGGATATTCTTTAAGCTCCGGATGCAAAGCCAAAGCTTCAAACAAATCGTAAGTAATGCCGTGGATTTCCCACTGCTCCAGATCCAAATTCAAGTAAACGCCGCTTTTCTTCGCAGCCACACACAAAGGGAGCACGCGTTTCATTAAGCGCTCAACTGCACCCTTAGGGTCTGCAGCCTTCAGCTGAGGATCAAGCGCACTCACTTTAATTGAAACGTTGACACGTGGTGCCGAGTCAATCACCTCATCCGTTTTCCACTTGGCCGTTTCTAAAACGAGGTTTTTAATCAAATCCAAATACCGTTCTTGGTACTTGTCAGCCTCAACTTCGCTTAAAGTATACTCGCCCAGCAAATCAACGGTAAAACCAATACCGGACTTATGCAGGCTGTGAAGCTCAGACAAAGCACTTTGGGCGTCAAATCCCATAATGAAGCGCTCGGCCATATCACTGATATTTTTTCGAATCGTTTTAGCAGCAATGCCCGAAGTTAAGCCACTGGTCGCAGCCTTCAGCGCCACATGAATGACGGCCGGCAAAGAGCGACCTTCTTTAAGCAAGTATTCACGAATGTGAGATGCAATTTGGTCAGGCGTTTCAAGCTGAGGCAAAACATCCACAAAGCGAAACAAGTCGACCTTAAAACTGGGGTCTTTCATTACCCAGTCCATGAGCTTACCCTGCCAATAATCGCTATTAAAAATGCCAGGCTTTTCGCCTTTCATATCTTCGAAAAGCTGAACGCCAAGCGCTTCAATTTGTGTTTGCATCATTTAAAATCGCATTCCATTTTGAGCGCGATACCGAAACCATCGCACGCCCAAGAAGATACCCAACGCAAGCAGAGGCAAGCCTAAAAAAGCACTGGAAAATATTGAAAACAAAATCCCAGCGCCGCTGGTTCCTAAAAACGCAATGCGCTTATTTTTCTCAACTCGACGTGTTTCGGTCAAATAGGTGCTCATGACCAAAACAAAGCACGGCGAGCGAGTAAAAACAACTCAGGCCGCTTATGCGGCGCGTCGCCGATATCCGGCCAAAATATTTTCGAGAAACTCGAATAGCGAACGCCGATGCCAACCATCATGTGCTTTCGCGGCATTACCAGCGTCAACTCTCACCGAATACGCATAGAACTCTTCGTAAACCTGAGCCAGTCTGCGCATGGTCGTACTCAAAGTAGATAACGTAGGAAGCATCGAAAGAAATCTAGGGACATGAGTATCCTCTAGTTCAGCGCCTTCTAATATGATTGCCGCAAATCTAGCATGATCAAAATAAGCATCAGCCACCGCCTCAACTGTTGGTTGAACCAATCGATCAGACTCCTGCAAAACTACCGCGGCCAGCCAAGCATGCAGACCAAGGCTAGCATTGCTTAAGCGACGCGTATCAATACCTACGCTTCTTTGCGACAAATATGACAAGCATATGTTTAAAAAGCCTGGGAGCACTGCCAATCTACGCTGTATCCTATTCTGATCTAGCGTTTCGGGGCTTACCGGCATTTTAGGAATCCGCAGAACTTTTCCCTTTCTAAATTTTGCAACTGCCGGATGGTTGAGAACTCCAGCCATATCGATCCGGCTTTCGCCATCTTTATTTAGCATTTTTTCGATCAAGTCGGCGATGTCCGCGGGCACGTCTTTTTTAATCGAATCGAGCACCGTAGGAAGTTTTTTCAACGTAAAGTTACCTTGTTCATACGTGGTCGTATTCGGGGGATGGGGATTCAGTTTAAACGGATTTTGCCCCAAAAAAATCTCTGTTAGAATAACGCCCAGCGACCAAACATCGTTCGGCTTAAAAGCATATAATTTCGCGCAGTGTTCAGGTGAGGCATAATGTATCGTAGTCGCCTCCTCAAAGCATCCGTAACCCGTACTAATTGCCGCACTGCCCATATCTGCCAAGATCAGATTGCCTTCATTGGTAATCAAAATATTGGCGGGTTTCAAGTCTCGGTGAGCTATCCCAATCGTATGTAAATGATGTACCGCTTCCATAACAACGATCATGTGCTCAAAGAGCAATAATTTGCAGTTTGCACCAACCGCCAAGCTACAACGCATTCTGTCAAAAGCAATTTGAACGTCATACTGAGGCAACTCAATAGAGTAACCTTTCGAACGCATCAAACCCGGATGCTCTGGCAACAAGCAAAATAGTATTTCACTCCAAAGTCGTTTTATTGAGAGGCCCAACGCCTTGACGGCAATCGGTTTATTTGAACCCACATAAGTACCTGGGTACACTAACCCGTAGGTACCACCGCCCAACGGAGGCAGTGAAGTAACGTAAGGTGTAGCACCCGCTGCTCCTGTGTACCCAACCACTCTTGGCTGCAGCAAGTCAAAATGACTGCTTTGATATAGTAAACGTATGACTCGCAGGTCATGGCTATCTGATGCAGAAATCGTTTGTGACATCATCTGGCCAAATTGGTCGAAAATCTGAATTTTAATTTGTAACACCTCGGCCAATACATCGATCAAGGAAGGGACGCCGTCCAGCCGAAAGCCTATCATAGGGTAGACCAACGCGTCTGCTGGCGCTCCAAAGTTGTCCAACAGAAAACTTCTGACATCAATTTCACTGTCTTTAAGCAAAGCGTAAGCTGGAAAACTTTTAATGTACGAAACGATAATCGCCTTCAAACGTGGCTCTTCAACTTGCTCCAGAATCTCAATTGCTGCTGCCCTGGAAAGACTGATACCCGCCGTTTGTAAAGCTGCGAAAAAACAATTGTTGCTGTCCGAACTGACAGGGATCACATTGTGAGCGATAGAGATCCCACCGATATCCACCGCCACGGTGTCGCCGAACTCGAAAATAGGAGCCAGCGGCGAATCCCCACCCGCAAATAGCATCCCCACAGTCTTTTTGGCGGCGTGTAAAAACTGCTCATAGCCAGCAAGAAGACCTAAAGTCGGATCAGAAGGTGGCGGTAAATGAAAAGGAGGTTTAAAATCAGGGTCATCGAAACCCAATCCATTCGATGGCTTGTCATAGCTATTACCAAATGGGCCAGCAGTGTGGTTCGACTGATTAAAAGGGTTTGCAATGGCCGAAAGAGCAACAAAGCCTAAAACAATTCTCAACATGCGCGAGCTCTAATCTGCTCTTACAAAATATCAACAGGGATCTGCTTAAGCAGTTAACGCCCGTCGCTTTGGCAAGCGTCGCAAGATATATTCTTCAAATTTCGCGTTTAGTCTTTCAAGTTGAACACCTATGCTAGCGTAAACTCTTAAAGCCCTTAATAGAGCATGCATGCTAGCAATGTTTACTTCTCCGCAGTTCGGTTCAGGACGCATCGCATTGTTCAACAAAATGGTTTTACTAATATACGCCAAAAGGCACAACGACGATTTCACCCTTATGTCATCACTTCCAGGTTGATAGTAGACTTTGAACAAATTTAAGGCTGATAGCCAAGATTCAAGTGTAAAACCGTCACGCGTTAGCTCGCTTATTTCAAATGAAAAACTTGTACCCGTAATTCGCTCTAATCGACGTGTCAGAAAACCGGGCAACATCGCCCACCGCGTTTGTAAAGCACTCTGTGCACTCGGTCTATTAATTGGAAGAACAGTTATTTTTTGATGTTTTGCTACAGCTGGGTGAGATAAAACTTCTTCGATTGTAATACGTTTTTGCGGATCGACCTCCAGCATGCGGGTTATCAGGTCATAAACTTCAGGCTCAACGAGAGGCTCAATTTCTGATATCGTTTCATTTAGCTTTGACAAAGTGTATTCGCCTTGCTCAGCATGCGATGCATTGTCAAGGTATCCATTTTTTAAAAATGGGACGCGTCCCAGAGCGTTCCAGACTAGGACGCAGCCCAAAGACCAGACATCATTGGCTCTGCCATACTCGCGTCCGGCACATTGCTCAGGCGAGGCCCAACACATGGTGGTTGCTGGACGCCATATCGGCGCATGCAGAAAAATAAACCTCGCATTGCCAAAATCCCCTAAAATATAGCGCCCATCTTTTGCCACCAGAATATTTTCCGGCTTAATATCATTGTGAGCGACATTTAAGGCATGCAAATGATAGACAGCCCGAAAAATGCCGATCATGCGCCGAAAAGAGCGCTTCATGTCTAAATTGCGACACTTATCCATCGGTCCAAGATGTAGCTCGTACCCAAGTCTTACCAAACCGTCCGTTGTAACAAATGCACTGACAAGTTGAAGCAAATGTGGATGTCTAGGTAGAGCAGAAAAAATTAGCTCGCTCCAAAGGTTAGGGAATTTGACGCACTTTAAAGCCACGGCCCTTGCGGTGGAATGCTCGATGGCTTTAAATACATTTGCAAAGGTACCAGAGCCCAACTGAGATCCTAAATTATATGCTTCTGTAGAACTAGAACCTTCATAGCTCCGAATTCTGGGCAATAGTAAATCCAAATGACTATCTCCATACAGTAACCGCACCACAGGACTTTCAGCAGGAAGATTCTCAGTTGTCGTCGTTTCAAAAATCATTAATCCAGATCTGTCGAATATCTGAATCCTAATTTGTAGAATTTCAGCCAAGACATCGACAATCGAAAGAGCACCGTCTACTCGAAAGCCAAGGAGCGGAAAGCCGCCCCCCGTCGTAGGAGCGCCAAAGTGATTATACAAAAATTGCTGGACATCCATTGACGCATTGCCGGTAGTCGAGCGAATATAATCCATCACAATCGTCTTTAATCTTGGATCCTCAAGCTGCTCCAACATCTCAATGGCCAAATCGCGCGTTAGTCGAATGCCCACCGCTTGGAGAGCGTGAAAAAAGCAGTCGTTGTCTTCGCCTGATATGGGGAAAACCTCGGCAGGAATGTTGTTCCCATCAACCTCTAAGTTCATGGTAGCCAGGCCGGCATCTAAGGTGGTCTGGTTACCAGCCCCTGCAAAAAGAAAGCCCGCCCTAAGTGCGTTTGGCAAAACAACGCCTTCACTTCCACCTCCACGAAAATCGAATGGAGGTTTGGGTGAATCTTCCCCCGGAAATCCTAACTTAGAAAGATCGGGATTCGAGAATAACCCTGGTGCAGACGAGTTTGTGTCGTTGACAACGAAGGCATCTACTTGAAATACCGCGAAGCACAAAATAGCGACGAACTTGAACATGAAGTTCCCACTATTTTACCAACGCCAAAAATCAAACGGGTAGCCAAAAACCATGGCTATCTTAGATTTGTATTGCCTTCGTAGTTATCCTTAAAGAGTTTTTGCAACTCTGCGGCCTTGGCATCATACGCCGAAGGGTCCGACCAAGCTTTTTTAGGATCTAACACTTCTGCCGGTATACCTTCCACATGGCGCGGAATCGCCAAATTGAAGAATGGCTCAGTAACAAAATCCGCATTTTGCAACTCACCTGAAAGCGCTGCCTCCAGCAGGCCACGGGTCCAACTAATTTTCATGCGGTTTCCAACACCATAAGGACCGCCCGACCAACCTGTGTTCACCAGCCAGCACTGCACACCGTGTTTTTCGATTTTTTCAACCAGTAACTTGCCATATACACTCGGCCTAGCCATAAATGGCGCACCAAAACAGGCCGAAAATACCGCTGTCGGCTCCTTTACCCCACGTTCAGTGCCAGCAACGCGCGCTGTATAGCCGTTGATAAAATGATACATGGCTTGCTCTTTGGTCAACTTCGCAATCGGCGGGAGCACGCCGAAAGCATCGCAAGTGAGCATGATAATATGCTTAGGATGCCCACCCACGCCCTGCAAATAGGCATGAGGAATCTGCGAAATATCGTAACTGGCCCGAGTATTCTCGGTCAACTCGTCGCTATCAAGATTGAGATCTCGAGTTACCGGATCGATCACGACGTTTTCAAGCAATGTGCCGTAAGTATGCGTGGTGCGAAAAATCTCAGGTTCATCCTTACGACTTAAGCGAATAACTTTTGCGTAACAGCCGCCCTCAAAGTTAAACACGCCCGATTCATCCCAACCATGTTCATCATCGCCAATCAGATCTCGATGCGGATCTGCTGAAAGTGTGGTCTTGCCCGTCCCGCTGAGACCAAAAAATATGGCCACATCGCCACTTTTAGCCATGTTAGCGGAGCAATGCATGCCCATGACGCCTTTGGCTGGCAGGAGATAGTTGAGCAAAGTAAACACACTCTTTTTCGTCTCGCCCGCATATTCGCTGCCGCAAATCAAAATACGTTTGGCCGAAAAATCAAGCACCACCGCAACTTCAGAACGCGTGCCATCTCGCTCTGGGTCTGATTTAAACCCGGGCGCTTGAATCACAGTGAATTCGGGCACAAAATTTTTCAACTCATCGCTTGAGGGATGTAGAAACATGTTGCGTGCAAAAGCACTATGCCAAGCGCGTTCATTAATCACTTGGATCTTTAAGCGGTGCTGTTCGCTGGCACCAGCTACCAGATCTTGCACAAAATAGTCCTTGGTTTGCAGGTAGGCCCAAAGGCGCTCATAAAGTTTTTGCGCCTTCTCAGGCGTCATCTTTTGGTTAATCGGCCCCCACCAAATACTTTCTCGGGTGGAATCATCTTCTACCGTAAACTTATCGTTGGGCGAACGACCAGTGTATTTACCGGTCTTCACCACAAAAACGCCTTGATTACTCAGCAAACCTTCCTGTCTTTTAATGGCTTCTTCAATCAAGGCGCTAAATGAAAGATTTCGCTGCATCGAGGCCACTTAGCAAATTTCAACAACAAAAGGCAATCGGACATTTGACTAAGCAGATTTCGACACGGCTCTTAGCTAGTAGCGGGTCGCCTTATAAGCATCTTGAAAGTCCTTAATTGCTTTCGAAGCTTGATCTTTCGTATAGCCATAATGCTGTTCTAGCTTGCCGTAGATTTCTTGTTGATTGCCTTCAATTTGGGTCAAATCGTTATCGGTCAGCTTGCCCCAAGTTTTTTTCATGGTGCCTTTCAATTCTTCCCACTTGCCTTCAAAAATTTCTTTATTCACTTTTGTCTCCTATGAAAGTTCAGCCTAAGAGAAACAAAATTTTATTGCAAGTTTAGCCCGGCGGCCAAGTAAAATCTCGGCCACCGATCAAGTGCATATGCAGATGAAACACGCTTTGGCCTGCACGCGCACCGTTGTTCATCACCAGGCGCGCGCAATTTTCGATACCGTTGTCTTGTGCAATTTGCTGCGCAACAAGCATCATGTCTTTGATACAACCAACGAGATTTGGGTCCATCGTTAAAGCGGATTCAACATGTATTTTAGGCAGCACCAAAATATGAACCGGCGCCAATGGGTTGATGTCGTGAAACGCAATCACAAAATCATTTTCAAAAACCACTTTTGCAGGAACTTGCCCATCGATTATCTTGCAAAATAAACAATCAACCATGAAGCGCGTTCTCCAAAGCATAAGCTGCGTTCAGTAAGCTCGATTCATCAAATGGCTTGCCAATAAGTTGCACGCCAATAGGCAGACCAGTCGCTGACTTCCCGCCCGGTAATGAAATGCCCGGAAGCCCAGCCATATTGACCGGAATGGTAAAAATATCGCCCAAATAAAGCTGCAACGGATCATTTGCCTTCTCGCCCAATTTATAAGCCGTGCTTGGTGTCGTGGGCGCAATAATGACATCTACTTGCTCAAAGGCCTTTTTGAAATCCGCAGCAATTAAAGCCCGCACTTTTTGGGCACGCACATAGTACGCATCATAAAAGCCCGCGCTTAAAACATAAGTCCCGAGCAAAATACGGCGTTGCACTTCGTTGCCAAACAATTGACCGCGCGTTTGCTCGTACATCGATTTCAAGCCTTGCTCTTCCCCTTTACGTGGTCCGTAGCGCACGCCATCATAACGCGCCAAATTTGACGATGCTTCGGCTGTGGCAATCACATAATAGGTCGCGACTGCCGCAGCCGTATTAGGCAATGACACTGGCACGATTTGAGCGCCAAGCTTTTCGAAGGCCGAAACGGCATTTTCCACACAAGCCTTGATTTCAGGGTCCAAGCCTTCAATAAAATATTCGGCCGGCATACCGACTTTCAAACCTTGAATCTTGCCAGTCAATGCGGCCCGGTAATCAGGGACCGGTACATTCACGCTGGTCGAATCTCTATCGTCGTATCCGGCAATGCCGGCAAGCATCATGGCTGCATCTTCCACCTGGTGGCCAAATACGCCAACCTGATCGAGCGAGCTCGCAAAAGCGATAACCCCGAACCGGGAAACACGACCATAGGTTGGCTTGAGTCCCACAGTCCCTGTAAAAGCCGCAGGTTGTCTAACCGAACCACCGGTATCTGTCCCTAAAGTGCCAAAAGCCAAATCGCCCGCAACCGCTGCTGCAGAACCGCTGGATGAACCTCCGGGTGTTCGATTGGTGTCAACCGGGTTTCGAGTAACCTTATAAGCGCTGTTTTCGCCGGTCGATCCCATCGCAAATTCATCTTGATTGAGCTTGCCCAGGATGACCGCACCAGCGCGCTTCAAATTTTTGACAACCGTTGCATCAAACGGCGCTTCATAACCTTCCAAAATTTTACTGGCGGCGGTCACCGGCAGACCTTCACAAAAGATCATGTCCTTAATGCCAACTGGTACCCCGTCCAGATCGCCCAGAGACTTACCCTGCCCGCGCCGGGCATCTGATTCGTGCGCGGCTTTCAATGCGCCAGCTGCATCCACATATAAGTAACAACCCAAAAGCTCATCTTGCGCAGAAATTCTGTCCAAACAGCTTTGAGTTAATTGAACGCTCGATATTTTGCCGGCTTCAAGGGCGCGGCTGACTTCGCTAAGTGTTTTCATGAATTTTACTCGATAATCTTAGGAACTTTAACCAACCCGTCTTCATACCCGTGCGAGCCTTTAAGGCCCTCGCGTCCGATACCCACTTTTGCTTCATCCTCGCGGCGAAACAATTCCATCGGCACCGCATGCGTCATCGGCTTCACATTCGAGACGTCAATGGCCTGCAGGCTGTCCACGTAGCCCAAAATATTCTGCAAGTCTTTTTGTCTGGCCAAAAGCTGCTCGTCATCCAGAGCCAGGCGTGAAAGCCTGGCTAATTTATTCATGTCTTCTGCGGAAAATTGCATGGCAAAGCTATAAACGATGTATGAATATCTGCAAACACCTATCCGCTAAAACCCACCGAATTATCATTGCGAGAAGGCGCGGGTGCCAGTTGCGCTACATTTAGTGGATGGGAGGAAAACTGCCCAAATATATCGCTAGAAACTCCTCCTCAGTAAGGCAACTTTGCGCAATCTGATCCCAATAGGCAAACTCTCTTCCCACCGGTCGACCCTGAACCTTACAGAGGCGATAAAAATATTCGGCAAACCATTCCGTAACCGCGCTCCACCCTCTACGAGTAAGCATACTCACTGAAGACTGATACATGAAACGCCCAATGGCCTCACGCGCTTCTAACTCGGTAAACGTATCTTTCTTTGATTTAATTACATCAAATTGTTTTCTTAACCGGGGTAAATAGAATTGAGCGATTACTGAACCCTCGGGATGGACCAAAAACATAGGCGATTCAGCATAAAAATTCGGCGTAGAGCCATCCATTCCCGAAATAAGGCTTCGGCCAAATAACCAGGGCGAGTTTTTGTTCCGACGAATGCGGGTTTCAAGATATAAAACTCGGTAAGCGTTTGTTTTACCTTCTGAAGATTGCTTGAACGCGTCCTGATAGCGCAAATGGCGATGTGTAAATGCCATATTTCCGTCAGCATCAGCATCAGAAGGCTTCATAATAATCGCTCCGTCCTTTTCCAAAAAAACGCCAAAAGCACTTAAGAAGAGCTCTTGCGAACCTGTTTCAAATAAATCCATACTAAACTGGTTCTGTTGGGCCGGTTTGCTCACATCGATTTCACGTATTCTGTAAACAAGATTTCCATTAATCGTTATCCAAACACCTTTTGGGCTTCGATTCAAACGAGCTAATAAATCTCCAAATCGATGCCGCATAATAGGATATCTCATTACTGGAGAGTAAGATTGAGTAGTTGCATTCTTCGGTTCACCAAATTGAGTCGCATCAGTTGATTCTGTTAGCACTGCAACTTGCTGGCGTGCTTTAGCAAAAGAACTCATCACATCATCAAACGATCTCTCGCTTTCAAGTGCGAACTCTATTACTTTTTCTCGCACAGCTTTGAAGGTTTTATGACCTTTTTCATTCCCAAAACTAGATAATACCTTCCTACCGGGGTTTGGAGAACTTTGACGCTCCATAAATGTTGGATTATCTTGCGTAATCCCAGAAGATAGAGGCCTCAAATATTGAAAATGTCTACCTCGGAGCATTAAAGTAATTTTTCTTGGCGCAGGATTAGCCCCACCCAATGTTGTCCTGATTATCGGCGCGTCACCATTTTCAGGATAATAAATTATTTGAATTTCCAAATCCAAACTCTGAGCGATAATGTCTAAGATCCCAGCGTCGTGCAACCCAAAGCCAAACATGTGAAATCCATGTTCGCCATCTGGACCTCCAATATGGGTTGATATATACTCCTCAACACTTCCTTGAAAATCGGCTTCAACCATATCATTTACTACCCATTGATGGTACATAGGATTATTAATGGCAGATTCTAAGAGTTGAACCAAATCTGGTCTCTCAAATTCAATCTCGGCGTGCGCTAAGGCTGCAAAGAAACAGTTATTATCTACTCCCGACGTTGGTACAATTTGATAACTTTGGTCACCAACGGTAACCTGGTTCACTCCAAATTCTGTCCCCAAAGATTGAATTCTAGCTTGCGCTAAGGCCGCAAAGAAACTGTCATCGCTTTGGTCGCCGATGGCAATCTGGTTCACTCCAAATTCTGTCCCAAAAGTATGGTAGCTCATCAACTGTCGAATCGTGTCAATTACAAGAGTAGCAACATCCGACACTGAAAAAGAGCCTGCTGGTTTTGGCATTGCCCAACTAAAAGAACTCAATAAAAACAACGCAAAAAATAACTTCATTGATTCCAATTAAATAATCTGTTTAAATAGTCAACCAAGTCAGGTACTTAAAATTAAAACGATGCCTTGCTATTCCCACCAACATAAAAACTCTAAATTTTGATATATTTAATCTATGCGCTATTTTCTATTAATTGTGTCTTTTTCGGCATTAAGCGCTCATTTCGATCCGGCGGCACTCGAGCACAATGCTGAAATTCTAGGATATGGCTATAAAACCAGCAATTTGCTTGAATTAGACCGTCTCTTAAAGGCCGAGCCCTACATTAAAGTTCCTGAATTTGTTGGCATCCCGGGTCCCGTAATTCAAAAGCTTTTGGCTCAGACAGGTCTTAACCTGGGAAAATCTTGGTCGCAAATCATTGCCGGCCAAGGCATTGGGAGTCAGACATTGGGACAAGCCTTGCAAACCAAGGTTTTGCCCGGTTCTTTTCTCGCTTCTTCTTTAGAGATAGCTGAGCAGATTAAATCGCGCTTTAAGAAGCTTTCTCATGCTCCTTCGCCTGAACTTCAAGCTTTTTTGGCACGGGCCAGGGCTAACAATTGGCGTTTAATGGTTCGAAGCACGGGTAAAGAAGATACAGATAAACTGGCAAACGCAGGCGGTAATTTAAGTGTGGGTAATGTGCCTCCAGAGCACGAGGCCGTTGTCAAAGCGATCGGGCAAGTCATCGCTTCCTATTTTGAGGAAAAATCTCTTTCGCAGCGCCTGAGTGCTGGTGATCAAACGCTTTTTGACCTGCCGCTGACACCGGTTTTAATCCAGCGCATGATTGGCGAAGAGCTTAATGGCGCGAGCGACCCAGCTAAAATCCCCGTAGGTTGCGTGCTCTATACTCAGGAAAGCGCCGCTAAAATCGCTGAAATTTACACGTTGCAATGCGCCTTCGGCCACAATGAAGGTGTTGTCGAAAGTCTTGTACCTTTGGATACTTACTACATACAGCCAGCCGGCCAAATTCAAAGCGTGATTAAACGAAAAACCAAGCGCATGGTGCCCATGCTTGAGCATGGGGTGTTTGGTCTTGAAGAACAAAAAAACCCTGAGTCAATTCAAACCAGGCCTGCTCTAGGTCAAGCTGCCATCCAGCTGGTAGCGAAAGCAGGCAAACGGATCGACGGCTACTATCGAAAACGTATGGACATTGAGCTGGTTTACGAACCCTGGTCAAAGAAACTTTATATCGTTCAAGCTCGGCCGCTGGTCATCCCACAGTCTACCCAAGAACCTAGCTATCTGACTGAAGTAACATCTTTCACTAAAGACGAGGTGTTGCGTATCACCAGCATTAGCCCTGGTGATAGCGCGGTACTTCGGGTTAACCGCCCAGAAGAAATTTTGAGCGCTCGCACCCTTGAGGACGCATTGCATCGCTATACGGGTTCAGGTCTCGATCGAACCAGCCTTAAGACGGTGATTGTCCAAGATCAGGCTGATCCAACCAGCCATGCTGCTGCGGTGTTTCGCGGTGATTCCAAGACAATTTTTGTGACCGATGATTTAGCAAGTCTCGAAGCTTGGCTCAAAGAAAAACCCCTTAATATTATGATCGATAGTCAACGCGGGTTAATTTTAAACATCAAAGCCCAAAGTTGGGCCACTGATGACGCGAGGGCCTTATTCGAAAAGCGCATCTTAAAATCAGGCTGGCTTAGTTACCCTCTGCCGTTTCGTGTCAGCGTGGGTGCGCATCAACCCGAATACTGCCTAGCACCGCAAATGCGTGCCGAAACCTTTTTCGGCGAAATCACTTGTTTAACAAGCCGCCTCGAAAAAGAAGTACGAGAATTAAACCGATTCACCGAACTCATGCGCGCCCGGGCCCATTGCGATTTAAGTGAACCTGGCTGCTTAGAGCAGCAGGCCCTTGCTAGCCAGCTGTTGCCGAGGTTAGAAGATTTGAACACGCATGCTCATGAACTGATGGGCCAGATCAGGGCCGATCCAAACCATGACTTGCCCGAACTCCTGGCACTATTTCCCAAACGCTTCTTAGAAACTCTCGTGAGCCAACCACAAAGGCCAAGCCTTGCGCTGCCTTCTTACTTGGAAATCATCCAAACTGAATATGATGAGGGAACCCACTTTATCCAAGATAATTTAAAACCGTTAATTGAAACGCAGATTCTGAGCGAGCGCATTTTAAGAGACCCAGAGCTATTCAAAATGGCCCAGTTAGGCGAGAAAGCCTCTCTAACGGAAAAAACCAGCCAGCGTTTTATGCGCTTCGTGGACCAAATACCTGATTTAGAAAAACCAAAACTTTTGGAACTAATCACGGCCTTCGACAATTTGGGTATCTTGCCCATGTGGCTCAACGGCCAATTTATGTCAGTGGCCAAAACCGTCGACGCGCAGGAAATTCGGCGCCCCTACGATTGGCCACTGCTAAAGCCAGACTATGGTTTCTCTGCCCCGAGCGGCTCCAAACTTCTTGCTGAATTCCACGCAGCCTATCAAAGCTCGAAAGCTTACCTGCAGACCCTTGAAGATAAAAAGGCAGAACTTGCAAGTTATGACTTGTCTATTTGGAGCAACCCAAAAAACTTTGAAAAAGCGCGTCAGGATTTCAAGAAGAAATTCGAGAACTATTTTATCAGCTCACATTTCCTAGGTTTCAAAAATGACCTTCAAATCATGGCTGCCACCAGTATCATGGAACAGTATGTCGAACTGTTTGATAACTCGATAAAAACACTCAAATCGACCCCAAATCCCAGCGTTAAGAATTTCAAGACCCGCATCGAAGACTATCTAGACCTATTGAAAGCGTGGGGGCCCGCTGCTCCTCAGGAATACGTGAAATATTTTCCGCAATGGGATCTACAGCGATATTTGAAACAAGTCGACGAACTACTATCAGCAAAGAAAGACCTAGAAGCAACAGAGTTGCAGCCTTCTCAGATGTTCAGTGTGGCCGCTGCAGCAATAGGCGCTGCAACCGCGTTTGAGAGACATTTCCCCGTCAACTTAGAAGATTTTTTCACGCTCGTTCACCAGTCCCTGAATACCTTCATGGGTGCCTGGAACACCAAAGCCCTTGGCGATTTGATAACTCCAGACAATTTTGGGCATACCTGGCGTCAATTACAGGATCCACAATTTCCAGTCTTCTTAACTGGCGTGCGTGTTGGCAACGGGCAGCTTAACTACTCAATTAATATGCCCCTTCGAAATCACAGCGCCAAGTTTAGACTTAGTTATCAACGTGCCAACAATAGCGTCGATTTCACGGTTCACTTCCTAGGACCTGCAAGAGACCGCTGGGATATGATTCGTGATTACACCCTGCTGCAATGTGAAGAAAGCAGGATCGCCATTTCAAATATTGTCCAAAATGACTCCGAACTGGAGTTCACCCTTGATTCAGTGAATCTTAACTCGACCATGCCCATTGATTCATTTAAAAACGTGGTCGCTGAAATTGCCAACGAACAACGTTTCCCCCCTGCCGTGTTGAATAACATTACTCAAAAATTACCCGGACAGGCTTTAGCCGACTGGGTTTTGAAACATGAAGCATTTGGCATAGCAAACGCGTTGTACCCAGAGAGCCTTGTGCAAGAGACGGCTCTGCAACTGGCAGCAAAGGGCGCAAATAGTTTGGAAGTGACCAAGCAAACTGCCGCCATCTCTCTCATGGCTAGAGTCACCCGCAATAAAGCTGGCATTCCAGAAGCTCTGGCGTTGTTAAGTAAATTATCGAAAGTTCCTAATATTTCGATTCAAATGGCATTATCTGAGTTAACCGACAGTCTGGTTCGCGAGGAGGTTGGTTTTAAGGAAATTGCTCAGATCGCCGAAGAGAACTTATACCGCCCTGAATCCGTGCTAAAAGCAGTAGCTCTCGTATATTATTCGCAAATTATAACCCAAGAGCAGTACAGGGCCACTGCTTTAATAGCAGCGGAAGAAGCACGCACATATCCAGACACACTTGTTAAACTCGCGGGTCTCGAACTGTTGTCCAGGTTAATAAGATTTGATTTGGGAATTGAGTCTGCTTTTGAGTTAGCAAAACAAGAAATTTTAAGTCCTGACCCGAATATTCAAAGGAGCGTAATAGCGATCCTGACAGCCTTGTTGAATAAAGGCCTTAAGGTAGAGCCTATCCAACTATTAGCAAGAGAACTGACTCAAAGCAAATCTCCTCTTGCACAAGCAAAGGGGCTAAGCTTGTTCGGGCCGTTAGTTGGAAGACAGATTGGCGTAGAGGAAGCAAAGGCAGCTATCGAGCAGGCTGCCTCTAGCGACTCACCCGAAGTTCTTCAGACTATTGGCAGTATTCTCATGAATTTTCAAATTGGAAACTCTGATAATGAGTGGGCACTAAAAACAATTCAGAAACTTGCCAACAGCAGCTCAGATGAGGGATTCAATGTAGCGGTTAATGCGATGAACAATTTATTAAGTAAGAATATTGGGACTGATTTTGGGAGTCAGCTAGTAAAAAGAGCTCTGGATCGTCCTTCGGCAAATTCGCAGGCAGGCGGCCTTCGATTGCTGTCAAGTCTCGTTCGAAAAAAGCTAAACATTCAAGAAGCCTTGCAAGCAATAGGACAGCTAGAACATAGTCCCAGCGCCAATGTGCAATTGGCTCGTACAGACCTTATAGAGGTTTTAGCCTCTGAGGGTTATGCTTTGAACGAAGCTGCAAAAGTTGCCATGGCTCAGATCAACAGCACTAACCCCACCAGCCAAGGAAAAGGCCTCAGCTTACTCGGTACCTTAGTCCACAGAGACAAATCCATTTCAGAAGCTTTGCAAGCAATCAATAAGCTAAAAAGCAGCACGGATCCCTATGTCCGATCACAATGCACGTATCTCCTCAGCGTCTTAGTCTCTCAAGGTCATGCATTGGAGGAAGTCTTAAAAATCGCTGTGCAATGGGCCAATAGCATAGACCCAAATGCCCAGACAAATGGGCTTAACTTGATGAGCGATCTGGTTCAAAAGGATTTGGCAATTTCCGAAGCCTTAAAGGCGCTTCATAATCTGACCGACAGCCCGGTCGGGCACGTTCAACGCGCCCGATTACAACTCATAAGCATTCTGACCTCAAAAAACCAGGTTTTGCAAAATGCCTTTGAAGGGGCAACAAAGACTGCAATGAGTTTAGTTAACAGCGTTAACCCCGGGAGCCAAGATGAGGGATTACGACTGTTGGCAGAGTTGGTAAGGCAAGATCAAGCGATTCCAGAGGCTTTGCAAGCGTTCAAGCAGCTCGAAAATGCCTCAGACACCAATGTGCGCTCATCCAGATCACAACTTTTAAACAGTATAATTTCTAAAGGGTATGCCTCAGACGAAGCCCCAAAACTCGCCATGGATTGGGTTAACGACTCGAACCCAAGTATTCAGGCAAATGGGCTTAGTTTATTCACCAGTTTGGTGCAAAAAGATCTGGCGATTCCCGAAGCCCTGCAAGCAGCAAGACATCTTGAAAGCAGCACGTCCAGCCACGTTCTATATGCTTTGTCTAGCCTGTTGGATGCCCTATTGTCGAAGGGAAAAGGTACGGAAGAAGCTCAAAAAATTGCCCTGGATTGGGTTAATAGTTCGGACCCAAACGCTCAGGCACGTGGGCTCAGCGTGTTCGCTAAGTTAGCAGGCAAGGAGTTGAGCTTGCCGGAAGCATTACAGGCGGTCAGAAAACTATCTAACAGCACCGATGGCCAAGTTAGGTCGAATTGCCTAAGCTTGATCCAAATATTGGTTCCAAAGGGAGAAGGCTTAAATGAGGCTCTGCTATTGGTTGAAAAAATTTGGACGAGTGGCGACGCCTACGAGCGTTCAAGCGTGTTGCATCTGCTAGTCGAGCTGGTCAATAAGGGGGCGGGCCTAGAGCAAGCACCACAGATTGTTATAGAGGCCGCAAAAACCTCCGGAATCTATGCAATAACCAGTTTGCTGAAGGCACTGGTTGCACAAAAAACGGAACTTGAAACTGTCGCTGCAGCAGCCAAAGTGCTATGGGCGCGAAGTGATATTGACAAGTGGGACCGCAGCAACATTCTAAAACTCTTTGACTCTCTGGTAGAACAAAACTTTGGTCTTGAAGATGCCTTTGAGATAGCCTCCGAGGGTGTTAAGCTCAATGTTCAACCCATACAAATTAACGCCATTGGAGTGTTCACAAATCTCGTCAAGCATGATTACAAATTGAACGAGATTAACACTTGTCTTGAACAAGCCATTTTGGAACCAGAATTTATACCCTATAACCTAGAGTATTTGAAGTATGAGTTAACTCGGAAAATAAAAGATATGCCCAAGGTACTGAAATAGAGTGACCGTTAAGACCGCTTAGTACACCATGCCCATTGCTTTCCTCACTTCCGCAAGGGTTTGAATTGCAACCTATGGCTCTGATTGCATTTTGAGACATACACATTAACTGCCTTTTCTCAAAACCATGCTCACTTTACCTCTTATGCACATCAACTGGGCATTGCTACCGGCGCAGTTGAGGTTGTCGCTGGAACCGCGGCCATTCGTGCCATGGATGCCTACCTCTATCCCTTATGTGTTTACCACCCTATCACAATGGTAGAATGCGCACCAATGGATCCGAACATAAACGCTCTATAGTAGACCTAGGTTATGGCAACGCACTAAATCGGATCGTAAACAACCATCTGGTTTATTAGATCGCCTTTTAATAAAGCATACCCATCGCGTCCATGACTTGCTACATGGATTGCCGCAGTTGCTCGTTGCGCTACATTTAGCGGATGGGAGGAAAACTACCCAAATATATCGCTAGAAACTCCTCCTCAGTAAGGCAACTTTGCGCAATCTGATCCCAGTAAGCAAACGCTCTTCCCACCGGTCGACCCTGAACGTTAAGGAGGCGATAAGAATATTCAGCAATCCATTCCGTAATCGCACTCCATCCTCTACGAGTGAGCATAGCCACTGAAGACAAATATATTAATCGCCCAATGGCCTCCCGCGCTTGCAGCTCGGTAAACGTATTTTTCCCTGATTTAATCAAATTAAATTGCTCTTTTAACCGGGGTAAATAAAATTGGGCAATTGCTTCACTGCCAGGATGGACTAAAAACATCGCCGATTCAGCATGAAAATTCGGGTTAGGGCCAACCACTCCCGAAATAAGGCTTCGGCCGAATAGCCATGGCGATCTTGCGTTGGGACGAACGCGGGTTTCAAGATATAAAATTCGGCAAGCGCTTGTACCTTCATTCACCGCATTAAGAAAGCGCAAATGGCGACCTTCAAACACGATGTTTCCGTCAGCATTAAAGTCCGAACGCTTCATGATGCGCCCTCCACCGCTGCTCGCCATTATGGTAAAAGCAGTAATGTAGATAGGGAACGAACCTGCTTCAAATGAATCTATATTAGGCTGGTAGCAATCGATTTCACGGATTCTGTATTGAAGATTTTCGTCGAGCGATGTCCAGTTTTTTGAGTCTAGATTGTAACGAGCTAATATATCTCCAAATCGGTGTCGCATAATAGGATACAGCATTACCAAGGAGCCAGACACCCTATTTTCAGTCCTGAATTCGCCAAATTGGGGCGCTGCCTTTGACTCAGTGTCTACTGCAATCTTCTGGCGTGTTGATGCAAATAATTTGATAATATCGTCAAACGATCTCTCGCTTTCAAGCGCGACCGCTATTATTTTTTCTCTCGCATCTTTGAAGATTTCATGACCTTCTTTATTCCCATAAGACATTAATGTATTCCGACCTGGGTCTGCAGAATTTTGACGTTCTATAAGCGGAGGGTTATCTTGCATAATCCCAAAAGATACAGGCCTCAAATATTGAAAATGTCTGCCTCGGAGCATTAAAGTAATTTTTCTTCGCGCAGGATTAGCCCCACCCAATGTTGTCCTGATTATCGGCGCGTCACCATTTTCAGGATAATAAATTATTTGAATTTCCACATCCAAACTATCAGCGATAATGTCTAAGATCCCAGCGTCGTGCAACCCGAAGCCAAACATGTGAAATCCATGTTCGCTCTCTGGAGCGCCAATATGGTTTAATATGTAATCCTGAACAGTTCCTTGAAAATCGGCTTCAATCTGATCATTTACTATCCATTGTTGGTACAAGACACTATCCGCAATAGGAGCGGACAATAAGAGATTAACCAAATCTGGCCTCTCAAATTGAATCCCAGCGTGCGCCAAGGCTGCAAAAAAACAGTTATTATTTAATCCAGACGTTTCCACAATTTCAAAACTTTGGTCGCCGATTGTAATCTGGTTTCCTCCGAATTCTGTCCCAAAAGTATGATGGCTCACAAACTGTTGAGCCACGCCAAATAGAAGAGTAGCAAGATTCAACATTGAAAAAGAGCCTGCCGGTTTTGGCATTGCCCAACTAAAAGAACTCAATAAAAACAACGCAAAAATTGATCTCATTGAATCAAAATAAATAAACCGTTTAGATAGTCAACTAAGTCAGATGCACAAAATTAAAACGGTGCTTTGCTACATGCAGGCTATCCACATAACCCAAAATATTGGTTAAATCGTTTTGCCGCGACAGAGGAAAATGCATGTCTTGCCTTCACCCAAGTTTGGGCTTGAAGTGATATTGACAAGTGGGAGCGCAACAACATTCTGGAACCCTTTGACTCTGATGCAAGTATACGTTAAATGCCGCACGTGAAATATTTATTTGTTGTCTTGTTAACACAAACTGCATTCGGGCACGAACGCAATGTAAACATACTTAAAATTCAACCTAATTCCTTGGCATATTTGGCAGGATACTATGAGCCGGTCACATCTTTCTGTTCAAATTTGGTTTTGGCTCGATGCGCTCATTTGGCGCCCTCACCTATCAGTACAATCTTATACCCGGTCTCGTTAATTGCGAGTGCGGACAGAGCTCTAGCCTATTTTTTTACCTCTGAGGGCCCGAATAGAGCTGAACGTTCTCAAGATAATCGGCATTTTCAGTTTTTAGATTTCGCTTTAGCTCTAAATCCGAATTCACTAATCCTAACCCTCTTTAAAAGCATGCTTAAAGATATGTTACCCTCATTTTGTAGCATTCACTGGGACGTCAAACAGTGTGAGAGGGATCTGGAGGCCGGCGCTGCTCAAGGAAAAGAAGCTGGCTTTTTTGACAACTCCTATATCGCTCAAGAACTCACCTTTTTGGCCCTGCCCTTAGTCAGTTTAGCGTCTAACCGGATTACCAAGCCAAACGCACTTACTCAAACCGATGGGGAACAAATTGTCATATCGGATTATCGGGTAACCGACGCGCGTGTTAATGATTTCAACGGACTGGGTTTTCATGAGAAAGTCGTAATTCTCTATCACGATTATGGTGACGGACAGGGAGATTTACAGACCGCCAATAAAATTGGTGCTATATTGCTAGAACTTGGCTACTCGGTTTCAGTTCAAGGTGCCTACGAATATGGACAAAAAAAACCTCTTTTCGGCATTTCTGTGCCGTTCACTCAATACGACTTTGCTAACCAGCAAATTCCAAGTTTCGCCATTGTAGAATGTGGCTTCTCCCCTGCGCCGAGAGAGCCCTCTTTGGGGATAGGGGAAATGCATATTGGTCTTCTTTTGGACCCAGATTTGATGCGTTTATCCTCTAAGCCCATTCATCAAGCGGCATCTGTTGACAAGCTATCGACTGCAGCAACATTTAGACACAAACTGTTAGATGGAGACATCTATTTAGGGTATTCTACCCATTGGGAGATGCGAGCTGCTTTCGCTCATATGGCGGAATCCATGTCGAGAAAACATCACCGCAAGTACACAGTAATCCTCGTTGGCAATGGGCAGGTAAATCAATACTTCTTGCCTTCTAATCCTGAGGGGGAAATCGTTCAAGTTCACAGATTAAGTCATGAAGACTTTAAGACGCTACTGTTGATAAGCAGATATGCCCTATCGACGGGAGAATGCAGCTTACAAGAAGCATTGTCAGCAAGAACACCAGTCATCTACGAACAACGGGAACACAAAGTATCATTTGGCGAGCAGCTTTCAGCTTTAAGTACTAAATCTCTTTGTCCGGTCTTGGTACAGAAAGACGTTCCTGCGGAGCACAATCTCCGCGAGATAGGAGTTGGCTGGTCAGAAAATCAATAGACCATTCCCATAGCCCGACGCAACTCACCCAGCGTTTGAACCGCTATCTCCCGAGCTCTTGCATTGCCGGCCTGAAGAACCTGCGTGAGCAGCACACGATCTTTCGAAAAGTCAACACGACGTAAGCGCATCGGCTCTAGATATGCGTTCAAACTCTCGGTCAACAGACCCTTAAGGCGGCCGGCGCCCTGATCCCCGATTTGTTCAGCAATCCGCTCAGGTGTCTCACCCGTACAAAGAGAAATCAGCCTCAGAAGATTGGCCACTTCCGGCCGGGTATCAGGCTCATAAGTGATATGCCGCTGGGCGTCTGTCTTGGCACCCTTAATCAACTTAGCAGTTTCGTCTGCTGTAGCCTTCAAAAATATGGCATTATTGCGACTCTTACTCATCTTCTGGCCACCATCCAAACCTAAAACCACAGGCACTTCGCTTAAAAGCGCATCAGGCTCCGGAAAAGTAACGCCATATTTATCGTTGAAACGTCTAGCGATTTTCCGGGAAAGCTCCAAATGCGGCAACTGATCTTTGCCCACTGGCACTAAGTTACCTTTGCAAAACAGGATATCTGCCGCTTGATGCACAGGATACATCAGCATTGCGCCATTCATAATATTAATGCCAGCGGCTTTTATCTCTTCCTTAACTGTGGGGTTACGTTCAAGCTCAGGCACGCTCACCAGCGTTAAGAATGGCAGTAACAACTGGTTCAATTCCGGAATATAGCTATGCGCAAATATAACTGTCTTGGCATTAAAAGGATCAAGACCTACCGCCAGGTAATCGAGCAAAATCTCATGTACGTGCGCCGCAATTTGGCCTGCGCTCTCGCGATCCGTTAGAACCTGGTAGTCCGCTATAACAATAAAAGTCTCGAGACCTAAGTTTTGAAGTTTAACGCGGTTGGCTAAAGTTCCAAATAGATGGCCTATATGCAAAGGCCCAGTCGGCCTATCACCCGTAAGAACCCGATATTTACCCGGGCTTTTATGCAAATCCGCCCAAATGGTATCGCTCTTTTTTTTGGCTTCTTCAAAGGTGTCTGCATGCATAGAGCCTGCAAAGTGACCTAAAACCCACTAAAAATCAATCGGACGACCGCGATTCCGATTTTTCGGGAGCCAGCTCCCAAATAATCTTGATTTTTCGGGATTACTGTCCTAAATTATCAGAATGCAACGCAGTTTAGAGCCCTATATTATCCAAGATTTGGGCAAGAAAATCATTTTGATCACCGGCCCACGCCAGTGCGGCAAGACCACGCTTTCAAAGAGCCTATCTCAAAGTTATGATTACTTAAACTGGGATGCTAGCGCAGACAGACTCATTATTAGAAACAATCGCTGGGACAGACAAAAAGAAGTCATCATTTTTGATGAACTGCATAAAATGCCCAAATGGAAATCCTGGCTAAAAGGGATTTACGATACCCAAGGGCTAAAACCCAATTTGCTGGTAACAGGCAGCGCTAAATTAGATACCTATCGAAAAGTAGGCGACTCACTGGCAGGCCGCTATTTCCAATACCGTCTACACCCATTCACTGCCAAAGAATTAAAGGACAGTTTCAGCGCAGAAGAAGCTTGCGAGCGCCTGCTCAAATTCGGAGGATTTCCTGAGCCCTTTTTGTCGGGCACTGAGAGAGACTATAACCGCTGGCGCCGCAGCCACTTAGACATTATCTTGCGACAAGATATGCTGGATTTGGAAGTTGTGAGAGATATTCAAGGCATGGAGACTTTGACCGAACTCCTCCGCTACCGGGTCGGGTCGCCCATTTCCTCGAGCTCTCTGGCGCGAGATCTTCAACGAGATCCTAAAACGGTCAAAAAGTGGCTACAAATCCTCGAAAATTTATATGTCATTTTTAAAGTACCCCCCTATCACAAAAACGCTGCCCGGGTACTACTCAAAGAGCCAAAATACTACTTCTTTGACAACGCCCAAGTGGCCAACAACGAAGGCGCAAAACTCGAAAATCTTGTTGCTACTTCTTTAAAACGCGAACTCGAATTCATCGAAGACACTGAAGGGACCGCAGCAAGCCTGTATTACACCCGATCTACCGATGGTAAAGAAATCGATTTCCTAATTACTCAGGCGCAAATTCCGACATATCTCATTGAAGTAAAGCAGAGCGACAGTTCACCTGCCAAGGCATTTAAGCACTTTCACCAGTTTTGGCCTACAGCACAAATGATTCAGCTGGTATACGAACTAAATAAAGAGCAAACAGTGCGCGATGGACCACAAATCCGAAGCCTAGCTACTTGGATTAGCGAGCTTTCTTTAATCTAAACATCCCTGCCATGGGTTGACTAAACTATTCAGCGAAACATAAGGACGCATGAACGTTCTATTTACGATCTTCTTCGCATTTACCGTCGTTGCTGAAACAAAACCGATTGAAAAACCTAAAGAGTCCTACGAAGTTCCCTACTTGCTAGGCTACTATGAACCCGGGATTGAGTTTTGCACAAATTATCTGCTGTCGCTATGTGCGAGCAGTAATCCTTTAACGATTCCTTTAGCAATTCCCATGTATCCAATTTCTCTATTTGCCAGCCTAGATCGCACAATTGCGTATTTTAGAACTCCTAAAGGATTAGATCGAGCCGAACGGTCGCAAGAAATGCGAATTTACTCCAAATTAGACCCTCTGCTCGCCTACAATCCCAACTCGCAACTGATACGATTTATAAAACAAATAATGAACTCCATTCTCCCTTCCGTTTGTGACGTCTACGCTAACTCCTATCAGTGTCAAGTTGCACAACAATTGGGTCGTGAAGATGCGCGATTAAAGGGCCATAATGACATCTCTTACATTGCTCAGGAACTTACATTTCTGATGACACCTTTGGTCACGCGGTTGAGTTTTCCTAGAGCGCGACCGCAAGAAAGTATGCAAGGCCCTAAAGCAAATCAGATTGTTGTTTATAGGCCCATCGCACCTGTTCTTGGCTGGCATACCTTAGTTCCCGCCCATACTCAAATGGACGATGTTTCACGCATTCATTTTAAAATGGACGCACTGCTAATGCTGGTTAGAAGGATAGCTGCCGAAAAGTATCCAATTTTAATTATGTCACTAGATGCAACTTCCATAAAAAAACAGCTAAAGTTCCTTAGAGTGCAACTGCAGGAAAGCACGCAAGACCCTAAGGCAAATCAGATTGTTGTTTATAGACCCCTCGCATCTGCGCTTAGCTGGCGCAGCTCAGATAGGGTGCAAAATATTAAAAATGAAGTGGCAAACTTCCGCTCAGAACTTCTTCAAACACGTTTAACAATCGACGAAGTTTCACGCACTCATACTAACATAGAGGCATCATTAGTAGACATAAGATCAGACCTTCTTCAAACAAGTTTAACAATCGACGAAGTTTCACGCACTCATACTATGATAGAGGCATCATTAGTAGATATAAGAAAGGAAGTTGTGAAAACATATGACATCTTAGCTACATTACTTTGGCAACGCTTGCTGCAATTTGCAGAACGTCAAGCATGCATCGCTCCAGAAATCGCAACGTTGATGACGCCTCGCGTTGTAAGCGGAGCACCAGACATTAAAAAGACGCATAGTAAGTCGGCAATCCTAAAATTAGAAGGTGATTTTGCTGACAAGCGTTGCCAGCTATTGGAAGGTATTGCAAAAATTAAGACAAGCGATGATTATTCGCGCATCGAAATTAGAATTACAGAATATGCAAAAGACGTAGAAAGTGCGCTGGCATGCCAGCGCTTAGCGCTCCTTCAAGCATATTCAACAGATGAAGACACATCACACACCCGCGCTGAAATTGACGCTTTAGAAACACGCTTAAGAGAGTCAACTGTCGACATGTATAGTCTAGCCCAAAAAACGCTAGAAGTTGAACTTAAACTTGCACTTTATTAAAAGCGTATGAAACAAGCCAAAGACAAGTGAAAACCACCATTGCCTCCTGAAATATGTTGTTCCAACGCTCATTAGGCTGGTGCATGAAAGTTGCCTAAAATTAATATGTTTCGTGGCATGAAGGGACCTACTAAAGTCTAAACTTACCTGCACTGCGGAGCAGTGGCTGATTATAGCCCCAGGTGCAGCGAAACGGAACCTGAGGGTTTATGAACACTCCCCCAACCCAATAGAGCCGGAGGCTCGGCTAAACCCTGCGTTGAGTAAGGCCCCAAAGGTTCATTCGAACCTCAGGTTCTTCCATTTAATTAGGCATCTGGTTAACCCGCAGGTTTCGCTGCGCTACACCTGGGGCTTTATTCGGTCACTGCTCCGCGGTGAAGACGAACAAATTTTATCTTAAGATAGAAAGCGCAGCCTGATTGAACTGCGGAGCAGTGGCTGCCTATAACCCCAGGTAGAGTGCAGCGGAACCTGGGGGTCTATGAACACCGCCTCATCACCCATTAGAGCCGGAGGCTCGGCTGAACTGCTCGCCCGCCAGTGATCTTCCCCTGACCTATTGACATTATGTATGAGATCGCTACAAGTCCAAGGTTCACGCTTTTGGGAGCTTATTTTATGAAAGTACGAGCCTCAGTTAAGAGGATTTGTGACAAGTGCAAGGTAGTTAAACGTCGGGGCGTCGTGCGTGTTATTTGCGAGGATACCCGTCATAAGCAAAGGCAAGGATAAGATTAGATTATGGCACGTATTGCAGGCGTAGATTTACCGCGAAACAAGAAAATGGGCATCGCCCTCACTTACATCTATGGTATTGGCCCAGTCAATTCCATTGATGTGCTCACTCGAGCTAAAGTGGATGCAAACAAGCGCACTGACGCTCTAACCGAAGATGAAGTCGCTCGCATCCGTGATGTGATCGAAGGCACCTACAAGGTAGAAGGCGATCTCAGGCGCGAAGTTTCCATGAACATTAAACGTTTGATGGATCTTGGTTGCTATCGTGGTCTTAGGCACCGTAAAGGTTTGCCTACCCGCGGTCAGAGAACCCACTCCAACGCCCGTACACGTCGCGCAAAACGCAGTTCTATGGTCCGTCGTTAAAGATTTGGTGAGAATTTAAATGGTTGCAACAGCAAAAACAAAAAAACGAGTTAAGAAAAACGTTACGCAAGGAATTGCTCACGTTTACACCACCTTTAACAACACAATCGTGACCATCACAGACACCACTGGTGCTGCTGTGTCTTGGTCTACTTGCGGTGCTAAAGGCTTTAAAGGCTCTAAAAAGAGCACACCTTTTGCTGCTCAGGTAGCCGCTGAAGAAGCTTGCCGTCAAGCAAAAGACCACGGCATGAAAGCTTTGGAAGTGTACATCAAAGGCCCTGGCGCTGGTCGTGAATCTGCACTACGTGCAATTTCAAGCTGCGGCATGCGCGTCACATTGATTAAAGATGTCACACCTGTACCCCACAATGGTTGCAGGCCTGCTAAGCGCAGAAGAGTTTGATTTTAATACAGTTTAAGAAGGTGATTTCATATGCATCGTAATTGGCGAACACTGATTCGGCCTAAAGGTTTAGTCGTTGACCGAGATGTCAGCACTGAACGTTATGGAAAATTTGTCCTAGAACCTTTGGAACGCGGCTACGGAGTAACCCTGGGTAACTCCTTGCGTCGCATTCTGTTGTCTTCTTTGCAAGGCGCCGCAATCACTGAGTTTAAGCTTGAAGGTGCTCAGCATGAATTCATGTCTCTTCCTGATGTAAAGGAAGACGGCACGGAAATCATCCTGAATCTCAAAGAAATCAACTTAAAGCTTCATGAAGGCACTTCAAAATCCGCTCGGATCTCTAAAAAGGGACCTTGTGAGATTCGTGCTAAAGACATTGAAGCTGATGCTTCTTTGGAAATCTTGGATCCTGAACAATACATCTGCACCGTGGCCGAAGGCGGCGTGTTCAAAGCTGACTTGACCATCAAGAGCGGCCGTGGATACGTTCCAGCAAGCCAGATGCGTGATGAAGAGCAACCGGTTGGGACCATTCCAATCGATGCTTTGTTCAGCCCGATCCGCAAATGTAACTACCATGTAACCAACGCCCGCGTGGGTCAGCAAACTGACTACGACAAATTGGTTATGGAAATCACCACCAACGGCTCAGTGTCTCCTGAAGATGCTCTCGGCGTTGCTGCGAAGATTTTGAAAGAACAACTCACTGTGTTCATCAGCTTCTCTGAAGATGAAGAACCTGTTCTTCCAGAAGCAACTCAGCGCGTTGATCGTCTGAACGACCACTTAAACCGTACGGTTGACGAGCTTGAACTCTCCGTTCGTTCTGCGAACTGCTTGGCCAACGCGAACATCCGTTTGATTGGTGATTTGGTTCAACGTACCGAAAGCGAAATGCTGAAGACAAAGAACTTCGGTCGTAAGAGCTTAAAAGAAATTAAGGAAATCTTAGGTGAAATGGGTCTTTCATTAGGAATGAAGATCACCAACTGGCCAGCAAAGCCAGGCACTACACCTACGGCAACTCCTTTGGAAAACAGTGAAGGGTTTTAATCATGCGTCACTCAAATAAAGGTCGAAAACTTAACCGAACTTCTTCTCACCGAAAGGCAATGTTTGCGAACATGGCTACTTCGTTGTTCAAGCACGAGCAAATTCAGACAACCGACGCTAAGGCTAAAGACCTTCGCGGCGTTGCTGAAGGCCTCATTCAACTCGGTAAACGAGGTGATTTGCATGCTAGAAGACAAGCTTACCAAACCATTCGAGACCAAGAAATCTTGAAGAAGTTGTTTGATGTCATTGCACCACGCTATCAGACTCGTCCAGGCGGTTACACCCGCGTGCTCAAATGCGGAACCCGTAAGGGCGATGCTGCACCGATGTCTATCATTGAACTTGTGGCTTAGAGCCATAGGCTCGTTGTGGCGAGATAGCTCAGTTGGTTAGAGCGATGGTCTCATAATCCATAGGTCGGGGGTTCGAATCCCCCTTTCGCCACCAATATGGCCTATGACCCCTCCAAAATAGAATCGAAGTGGCAAACCAAGTGGGAAGAAAGCAAAGTCTTTGAACTTCCCCGCGATCTCGCTGAACTTCGAAAAAAACCCAAATATTACGTGTTAGATATGTTTCCCTACCCTTCCGGGGCAGGCCTACATGTCGGGCATCCTGAAGGCTATACAGCCACAGACGTCATCGCCCGCATCAAACGCGCGCAAGGCTTCAACGTCATGCACCCCATGGGTTGGGACGCTTTCGGACTACCAGCTGAACGCGCCGCTGTTCGCGAAAACATCCATCCTGCGATCATTACCAAGCGCAACATCGATAATTTCCGCGGCCAAATCAAACGCCTGGGCTTTAGCTACGACTGGTCCAGAGAGGTCAGCACCACAGATCCAGATTATTACAAATGGACCCAGTGGATCTTCCTAAAGCTCTACGAAAAAGGCTTGGCTTATCTATCCGACGTCCCCGTCAACTGGTGCCCCGCACTAGGCACGGTACTTGCTAACGAAGAAGTCAAAGACGGCAAGTACGTAGAAACTGGCGATCCGGTAGAGCAACGCGTCATGCGCCAATGGATGCTAAAAATCACTGCTTACGCGGAAAGATTACTCGAAGACCTAGAAGGCCTAGACTGGCCCGAAGGCGTCATCGAAATGCAGCGCAATTGGATCGGTAAATCCGAAGGCTTGCTGTTCACAGCAAAAGTTAAAGGCATCGATCTTGAAATCCAAACTTTCAGCGCCCACTTCGAAGCGTTTCATGCAGATACCTATGTTGTTATAGCTGCCGATCATCCTTTACTGCCCCGACTGCTAGAGGGAGTTGAAAATGCCGATGAGATTGCCACTTTCTGTCAGCAAATGGTTGCAAGCCGCGGCGCTGAAGAAAACCCCGAACCAAATGGCATCTTCACAGGCCGATATTTAGAAGACCCCATTAACGGTGTCGATATCCCAATTTGGGTAGCCAATTTTGCCATTGCGACTTATGGCACGGGCGTAGTAAAATGCTCGGCTCACGATGAAAGAGACTTCAAGTTCGCCAAAAAATTTGGCATCCCTTTAAAAATAGGGTTAGTTCCACCAAACAATCCAGAATTGGAAGAACGTGTTCGAAAATTCGAAGTCTGTTACACTGACATGGCGCATGGGATTCTGGTGGACGCGGGCCCGTTCACAGGTAGACGCGCCGGAGAATGTCGTGACGCTATCATCGCTTACTGCCAAGAAAAAGGCCACGCGACCTCAAAAGTTTCCTACAAATTGAGAGACTGGCTATTTTCCAGACAACGCTACTGGGGTGAGCCCATTCCCGTTGTCCATCTGGAAGATGGCAGCTTGCTACCTCTTTCCGAAAAAGACCTACCCTTAGAGCTACCACCGGTCGACGCCTATAAGCCCACAGACACAGGCGAGCCCCCCTTGGCCCGTGCATCCGAGGACTGGCTCAAAGTACAACTCCCCGGCGGGCAAATCGGCCGCCGCGAAACCAACACCATGCCTCAATGGGGCGGCTCCTGCTGGTACTACCTACGCTATCTAGACCCTCAAAACGCTGAGAAATTCTGTGCCTCTGAGCTCGAGCAATACTGGATGCCAGTCGATCTCTACATCGGCGGCGTTGAGCATGCAGTATTGCATCTATTATACGCGCGCTTTTGGCACAAAGTCCTGTTCGACTGCGGCGTTGTCTCAACCAAAGAACCTTTCCAAAAGCTCTTCAATCAAGGGATGATTCTAGCCCACAGCTATCAAGATGATGCCGGCAAGTATTACTATCCAGAAGAAGTCGAACCAAAAGGCAATGGCTTCGTGGTCAAAGCTTCAGGCAAGGCAGTCAAAACCCAAGTCGAAAAGATGTCGAAATCTCGCTACAATGTCGTGAACCCAGACGACGTCATCGCGAAATATGGTGCCGACGCGATGCGTCTGTACGAATTGTTCATGGGGCCTCTAGATCAAGTGAAACCATGGCAAACCTCAGGCGTTGAAGGCGTGTATCGTTTCCTACACCGCGTCTGGCGCTTAGCTGAACGCGAAATCTCAAACGAGCCAGGTGCAAGCAACCCGGCCTTGTGGTGCCTATATCACAAGACAGTTAAATTGGTCGAAGAGCATACGCTAGCTCTCAAATTCAACACAGCTATTTCGCAAATGATGATTTTTGTGAATGAAGCGACTGCTTCTGCAACTTTGCCGAAAGAAATTATGCAGGGGTTCATCCGCATCCTCGCACCTTACGCACCTCACATATGTGAAGAGATTTGGGAGCAAATGCGCGAAGCAGGCTTTGTGAGCGCATCCGTCTGGCCTAAATTTGACCCTGCGCTATGCGAAGATGACGAAATTACCATTGCGGTGCAAATCAACGGCAAGCGGCGCGATGAGATAAGGGTTGCCAAGGGAACGGCGAAAGAGGTCCTCGAGAAAATGGCCCTGGCTTCTGAACAAGTACAGCTATTTTTGAACGGCGCTACGCCAAAGAAGATTGTGGCTGTGCCGGACAGGATTGTTAATATAGTGGTCTAGACCGAGGATCGGCTTCTCTCCCTAACGGAGTACTCGGATGGGACAGCAGAGAGGCTTCCTGCCTTTCGTCAAGTACGCCGTAAAATCTAGGAACAAGTTCCTGCTGGGTCGTGCCATGTTGGTCGATAGCTGTATTAACTACCAATCAGATCACACAGGCAATTACACATATTTCGCAGGTGAAGACGTATCCGAAATAGCTGAGCTACCTGAAGGATTCGTCTCTCACCGCATTCCAGCCCAACATTATGCAAAATTCATGACTGAACCAGGACCATTACCGGGCGTGGTTATCCAAGCCTGGATGAGCATTTGGAACATGACAGACGATGAGCTTGGCGGAAAACGCACTTATGAAACGGATTTCGAACTGTACGACATTCGCGCTCAAGATCCCGCAAATGCCGTGGTCGATATCTATATCGGGTTGAGTCCGACCAATAGCTATTGAAGTGCTAGATAGCCGGCGATGCCGACTACTGCCGCTACTCTTACGGAAGCTTTGGCTATCGCCATGCCTAGGCCGAAACCTGCGGTTGATCCAACCACTGCCGATGCAACACAATGGGCTACGTTTTTTCGGGTCTCTTTATGAGGAATTCGATCTTCCAGCAGATCATCCGTGTGGTCTACCGTTATATGGAAAGTCGCATTGACGACATGGATACCAACGTTTGCCACTTTTTTTAACATTTCCAGTCCAGCCTGCAGTTCATCCGCGTGGTCTAACGCTATATGGAAAGTCACATTGGCGACATGGATACCAACGTTTGCCGCTTTTTCTAACATTTCCCGTCCAGCCTGCTGAGCGAAACCGCCTTCCGCATTGGCTTGGACTGTCACAATTAAAGCCGCCAAAACTATAACTCTCTTCAAAATACACATGCACTAACTCCTATTTAAGATTTCATCAATATACATGAAAAACATGAAAAGTTATCGTCTATCAGATCCTCATGAAAAGATTCAGGGCTCCCTACGCCAGCAACAGCATTCCAAGCCCGATATACGAGGCGCTGAATCAAATTTTTGACCACCCGAGCCGCGAGTAAATCGTCCTGCCGAACTGGCTGTGCTTTTACCTGGAAGGTCCAAATTATCATCAAACAAAAAGTTAATTTTCTTAAAAACATCCTTGCATCGATGTCACTTTCTAAACAATGCGTAAACTTGCTTCCTTAGGCATTGTTTTGCTAAGTTAAGCCCTGGCAAACAACCGGCGTTGAAGGCGTCTACCGATTAAGGTCAACCTCTCTCCTCACAATGGGCTTTCAACCAATTTTCGCAACTCCTGTAGTCGGGAAGGTACTGGCTTAAGCTTTGCAGCTCTTTCAATCGAATCTCGAACGGCATCAAGATAGCCCAGATATGCCTCTATGCGAGCATGGGTCGCCTCAGTAGTCTCTTTGCGGTTTCTTATACCCCCGAACGCTCGAACTGTTTTAACACCTTCAATTAACTGTTTAACAGCTAAATCGCCACGTCCTTGGGATATATGGTAATTTGGCTGCACGATGCCGGTAAGTTCTCGATATTGAGCGAATTCAGTCGCTCGTCTGGAATAGCTCTTCACCACCTCTGCGACGGTATCTTCCGACATGGCATGTTCGCTTTCCAAAATAGTTTTAATGGTATCCAGGGAAAGAGGCGGGAGCCCAGTCAGCGAATCCATCGTTCCTTCTGGCATTGTTCTCAATATATCGCCCACTTCCTTCGACCGATTGTACGCCAACGCAGAAACCAGCTCTTCTGTGCTGAACGCAGAACTCGGAACACCTGACTTGACGGGAGCTTCTCGAAGTTTAGCAATAATTGCCGATGTTATCACTGGATTCCCAGTCGCTAAAGCAATTTGCAAAGCAGTTACATTGGGGGGGGGATTTGCCGAGCTTTCGACTAAAGCAGCATGGTAACGGTCTTCGGCCTGGTTGACTGCGTCCCTCAACTGAGAATATTGAGGGCTGCTTTCATCACCAGCGTCTAGAGCACTGGTCGCAGTTCGATACTCCTTGTTAGCATCATGCATTCTCTGAATCGCTTTTTTGTGTTCCTGAAGATGTTCAGGGGTCGTTAAACCGACCGGCTGCCTCAGCTGTGTGGGAGTCGCTCTTCGGATCATATCCAAAGTCTGGCCAACCCGTTCCGGCTGATCAGAGGAAGCTCGAATAAGGCGGGTCAGACCGTTGTCCCCATTAGTGTCTCGCCAAAATTTTTCGCTACCAGGATTATTTAAAGTCTCTTCACGCTCTTCAGCCTGCTTTTGCAAATATTCATTAGCTTTACCTGCCTCTAATGCTTCTCCAAGCCTCCTCCCGAGGCGGGGCGCCGGATTCGCAGTTCTAGGTTGTTGTGGGTTCTGGGGAAGTTCCGGTTCTCGAGGAGGGCTAATGTCCAATCTGCTTACCGATCTGCTTACCGGTCTGCTTACCGAACTGTCTAAACTATCCTCTAAACGAGACTGAGAAGTATCAGACCCACTTCTTCCTTCGCTTTTGAAATTTAAGTTATCATTTGATTCAGATCCAGATGAACCAGGGCGCATTTTATCCATAAATTAAGCTCCTCTAATATAAATGATATCAGAGCATTGATTTGGTTTGCAAATGTCAGCATTCAAGGTCCCATAAAACGAATGCCTAGCTTCCTATGACATAAGCAGCAACACCGACCGCTTAGACGAGCCAGGCGCAAGCAACCCAAGTTTTTGGCGCATGTATCACAAAACAGTCAAGTTAGTCGAAGAACATAAGACAAAGAAACTTTAGAAAAACTAGCTTTAGCATCCGAACAGGTTCAACTTTTCCTAAATGGCGCGCAGCCTAAGAAGATTGTGGCCGTACCTGACAGGATTGTTAATATCGTCGTGTAGAATACCTATCGAGAGTAATCGGTGTACTGGGATGGGCATGTAAAGAGACTTTTTGCGCTTCAGTTAGTTCTCCACAAAATCTACGAACAAGTTCCTGATGTGTGGTGCCCATTTCGTCAGTAATGGTATTAACCGTTCGGTAGTAAAACACCGTGTTCACAGAGTCCCAAAGACTGCGCAAACATTTTCTATCGGATTGATAAATATTTTGAGCGGATTCGCTAAGCGAGTAGAAACAAGCTCCTTCAATATGGCGCAAATTGCGAAACATTTGGGTCCGATCCATAGGCTCCGAAATATGGTTGGTATAACACGTTCGCAAGTGCTGACTGTGAGTGCATCGAGATAGCCTACCTTCAATATGCTCGCGGTAGCTCTTTCCATGTGCGTCTGCCGTTGTCATGACCACAAGATACAAACAAAAAAACCGATATTTCATTAGCCCTAACTCCAGCCGTACAACCAGTTGCCTGGGGATTCCATGCCCAATTGCTATTATCAACCCAAGTCGTCAGTCGAGCCTTCGGCTCTCTCACGTATTATCCGACATTGACCCCGGGTTCCGCTGCGCTTCACCCGGGGCTGTATTCGGTGTCCGCATCGCGGACCAGGAGCGGAACGCTAGATTTTACGATTTACGTTTGCACCGCGAAGCGGTCTGATGAATACAGCCGCGGGTGAAGCGCAGCGGAACCCTGGGTATGGTGTATGCCACCACCCCCTGAGAGCCGAAGGCTCGGCTGAAATATTAATGTACCATCCTATTAAAAGCAAAATACCCCGCCACGGAAAAGGCAGCGACTAGCCCCGCTCTAAATACCTGAGTGCCCATTCCCAATGCTTTGCTGCCCATGGTGACGGTGGCTCCCGTTACGACTGCGCCGGCTGCTGCAGGCAGGTGATGCATTAGACTATTACTTCCAATACTCTCGGGATTTTCGTAATAATATCCTCCTAAAACGGCGCCTGTCGCTGTTAGGCCTGCCCAATAGGGGTGGCTCACAAATGCACACATACTTAACGGGATCACCACCGCAGTGGATGCTGCAGCAGCCTTCGCAACCTGTCCGCGCGTGCCATCGTGCACGATATGATCTTTCAATAGGCTGTTCGCACCTGCTTCGATTGCGTTCCAAGTAGTATTAAGCGCACAAATTCCACCTTTAGCAGCGCTCTTCATCGCTTTGATACCAATTTGCTGTTGCAGAGACTCAGCTCCAGCTTGCATAGTGAAAATCATCGAAAGACTGAAAAATATTTTTTTTAAGTACATGCTCATTTGAAAAACATACATCACGAATTTCGTAAGTCAAAATTTGCATTGGTAACCCGGATTTTGCTATCTTGTTGCGCAGGAGTTAATCATGAATTTAGGAAAAGTCATTCTTTCTGTGATCTGCATTATGGTCTTGTGGTTCGGCCTTGACTCGGTGTTTCACGGCATCATTCTGGCAGGACTTTACGAACAGACAGCGCACCTTTGGCGCCCACTGGCCGAAATGGACCATGTTCAGGGCACTGTATTTATGGCCATCTACGCGCTTTTATTCGTTCTGTTCTACCAGACAATGGTAAGGCCGAAAAATTTGGCACAAGGTCTCAAGTTCGGATGCTGGTATGGGGTAATCTGCGGGTTCGCGATGGGCGGCATGTATCTGTTTATGCCTATCCCACTTCATCTTGCATTTGGATGGTTCATTTGCACCTGGTTAGAGTCGGTTATTGCTGGGCTAGTTGTAGGTTATTTTTTGAAGAACGCTTAGCGTTCTGACAAAAGGCAACGGTAGATATTTATATTGGATTGATTTAGCACAAGGCCTGAGCTAAGCATCCTCCATATGAATCGAAAATTGAAAGTGGCGATTGTTGGTGCCACTGGTGTGGTTGGTCAGGAACTTATTTCAATATTACATGAGCGTCGTTTTCCACTGGCAGAACTTCGCTTATTGGCATCTGCTAAATCAGCAGGTGAAGAAATGGAGTTTGGCGAGCAATCGCTCACGGTCGATGCTCTCACAGCCGATTCTTTTAAGGACATCGACATTGCTTTCGGCGCTGTGGACAATGCTTTAGCTCATCAAATCGCTGGATGGATCGCCAAAACCAAAACAGTTTTCATCGATAAGTCTAGCGCGTTTAGGGCAGATAAAGACGTGCCTTTGGTGGTGCCCGAAGTCAACCCTGCTGACATCAAAAAATACACGCTCAAAAATATCATCGCCTGCCCCAACTGCACTTCAACACCGTTGGTTCAAATGTTGGCGCCCTTGCATCATCAATTTGGACTAAAACGCGTCGTCGTTGCTTCCTACCAAGCTGTTTCAGGCGCTGGGAAAGCCGGCATGGAAGAGCTCGAAAAGCAAACCCGCGATTTATTCAACATGCGCGAGACCGAGCCGGAGCTATTTGCTCACCGCATCGCCTTTAACCTAATCCCTTATATTGCCGGCGAAGAAGAAAAAATGGTGGCTGAAACTCGCCGCATTTTGAACCTGCCAGAGCTTAAAATAGCTGCAACTTGCGTCCGCGTGCCGGTATTCAACGGCCATAGCGCTGCGGTTCACATGGAATTCGAAAAACCAATTTCAGTAGACGCCGCCCGCGAGTTATTAGGCCAAAGCAAAGGCCTACGCATCATTGACGATTTGAATCTAAACGCGTACCCCACGCCCATGGTCGCCTCTGGAGGAGATATGACATTGATCGGACGTGTCCGCATCGACGAGTCCGTACCAAACGGCTTAGCCGCCTGGTACTCCAGCGATAATCTGCGTACTGGCGCTGCGCTGAATGCGGTTAAAATCGCAGAAATTCTTGCTAAGGAGTATTTGGCGTGAAGATAATATTGTTTCTGATAGGTTCCTTTGCGATCGCACAGCAAACCACGCAGCCTATCATCGCTCTCCAAGGCACTGTAACTGATTGCAATGATGCAACGCCTATTGCACTCCAACAAGGCGCTTTCATGGCCAGCGTACCTCTTAGTGGCTATATTTTTCCCCTGCCGAGCAGCGCACCGGTTGATTGTCCTGGACAAGTGCCCACTGGACAAGCTCAATATACACCTGTCACGGTCACTGGGGCCGATGTCAATAAAAGCGGAAGCATCGCGGCAAATGCGCTACTGACTCCATTTTGCGGGTCCCAAGGCAAAGCCAGTGGTTACGCCACACTTTGTTTGTATCAAAATAATGCAATCGTAGTGAGAGCAATTTATCGTTATGATACGACACCGAACGTTATTTCTTTAGAAAACATTGCCGCCGGTAATGAGCGAGTACGGTTTACGATCAAGGACGACAAAAATCTGCAAGACGACCCTGGCTACCAAGTTTGCTACACCCAAGCGGACACTGGAGATGGGCTAAAAGCATCGCAAGATTGTTCGGGCTTTTCTAAGAATGACTTCAAGAAAACCAAAGATATTTCCATCTCAGGCTTAACGAATGATAAGCCCTACTTTTTTAAAGCCAAAGTAAATACTCCCAGTTCTCAGTGGACAGATCCTGTTGGGCCCGTAGTTCCCGTAAAATCCTACGGCATTGGTGGGGTCTATGATGGTGAAGGCAACCCCGTGTCCTTCAGCTGTGCACAAACCTCTAACGCGCCAGCCACCTGGGTATTGTTATTAAGTCTACTTGGAGCATTACGATTTTTTCGCTCGCGGAAAGCCGTTTTGTTGGTGCTCGGATTTTTATTTTCGACCCTTGCTCTGGCAGACGCAGGTCAGATTAACTTTGGGATTATTGGTACACCATATCGTCCCAATCTTGATGGCAGTACCAAGGGTGATGGCAGCAAAATCTCGCCGTTTTATAAATGCATGTATGATAATAAGCTGTCGCCGCTGATGGGTATTGAAGTAGACGTCCATCTCAACGACGACTTCGGCAGCCTACAATTGGGTATGGGTGCTGACTACGCTTATTTTGGCGGTAAAGCTCTTAAAGAAGTAAATGGCAAGCCTGACTGCAGTTCGCAGGCAATTGATTCGGTTGCGATGCATACTCTGCATTTGCGCCCTCAGCTTACTTACGTGATGGATACTTGGGTCGATGATTTCCCACTGGTGCCTTACGTGCGGGTTGGACTGGTCGCAGTTGGATATATGATGCGTTACCAAGACGGCCTAGATAAAGAAAATGGTTTTAAACCGCTCGGCGTTGTATTTGGTTGGCAAGCTGCGGCCGGACTGATGCTTTCCATGGCCTTCATGGAGCCATCAGTTGCAAAGGCTGCACGCGCCAATGGTGTTTATCGCCATGTCTATCTTAAAGCCGAAGCGGCCTACATGCCGATTAACAACTTCTACAGCAAAGGCCTCAACTTTTCCCCAGCTTGGCCAACGGAAGATTTTCCTTTGATGCTTAACTTCGGACTGGTGTTTGAGTTTAACTGAGACGAAAATTCTCGAGATTATTCGAGAAATTATTAACCCAGTTCTAGCGCCGGGTGCGAATGATTTACTCGATGACGGTGCCGCACTGCCTCCCTGTGCTGCCACGCATACACGCGTTGTGAGCTTGGACGCCTTTCAAGAACATAATGATTTCAAAATCGGGCTTGGGCCGCTTCAATCTGCTGGATATCGAGCCATTGTACAAAATCTTTCGGATTTAGCTGCGTTGGGGGCAAAGCCGGTTGGTTTTCTTTGGTCACTGGAACTGCCGGAGTTATGGCTTGCCAACGATGCGCAGTTCTTAAGAGAGTTTTGCCAAGGTGCGGTGACTGCTTGCCAGCAATATAATCTTCAACTCTATGGTGGCGATTTAAGCGGTGCACAAGCAAATTTCAGCTGCGCTATCACCATTTTTGGGGATGTTGACGGCAAGCCTCTAAGCCGTCGAGGGGCGCAGCCTGGGGATAAAATTTACGTGAGCCGGCCATTAGGCGGCAGCGCGGCAGGATTAAAAGCTTTGGTAACCAACTATCAGCCCGGTCAAGGCCACGACGACAATGTTACGCGGCATTTGGAGCCAGTGCCTGAGCTGTTGTTAGGCCAGATGCTAGTGGGGCTTGCTACGGCTGGGATGGATACTTCGGACGGTCTAGCTAAAGATTTGTATCGTTTATGCAAAGCCTCTGGAGTCGGTGCCAAGTTAGACCATATTCCGATATGCTCTGGAGCAAGCTTAGAACAGGCGCTTTACGGAGGCGAGGACTACGCTTTGCTATTCACAGCGTCTGAGTCAACATTCGGCATCGAAATTGGCGAGATAACTAAAAACCCCCAGCTTCTTTTGAAAAATGCTGAGGGTTTTACTGTCCTGAACGAAGACGGATTTGATCACTTTTCTTCTTTTTCTAGCGGCCAAGCAGCTTTATAGCTTGGTCTAGCCCTGAGGCGCTCACGCCATGAGATCACATGGGGGTAGCGGTCCAGGTCCAAATCTTTCACTTTTTCAAGCAAATCTAACAACGGTGTCGCCAAAGTGTCGGCGATTGAGTAATCACCCGCCAAAAACGCGCGTCTGGCCAAATGCTTGTCCAGCACATCTAATTGCTTTTCCAGTTCTTCATGAAAGCCAGCCAGAATCTTTGGACGTCCGTCCGGTCCTTCGTATACATGTGACTCAGTGAGCACACGCCAGAGCAAATCACCAAAGCCAGAGGCCAAAAAGCTAAGCCACGACAAGGCTTGAGCTTTCGAGCTCAAATCGCTGAAGCTGAGCGAAGATTTTTCGAAACGCTCTGCCAAAAACAACAAAATAGCGGGCGATTCAAAAATGGATAATTCACCGCTCGGTCTATGTTCAACCAACGCTGGCAATCGTCCAAATGGACTTCTTCTTAAAAAAGCAGCGGTGCGATCTTTTTCAGGATCGACTTCCCTAGGTGTGAAACCCACTTCGCATTCGTGAAGCGCAATTCTGATTGCGACACAAAATGGGGAAACGCGATATTCATACAAAGTAAATGGAGGTGCTTTTGAAGTGGCCATATTGTCCTTCTTATGGCACGCTTGGCGGTTTTAGGGAAGACAACCTATTTAGAAGTGACCCCAGCGTCCAAGACAGAGCGGTATTGGCAATTTCGCGCGTCGCAATCAGTTCCCTCTCCCGCGCAAAGCCTAACTTTTCCAGCACCACCGACATATAGGCTGTATCAAAGCAGATTTTAGATAAATAATGCTCAGAAGCAAATGGCAAATCTAGTTTCAACCTCTCCAAACTCTTTAAGCAGTTCGCAGGCCCGAGCTCATCCAAGATATTGGAAGAGACTTTTTTTAAATTCAGCAGAGTCGCCAACTGCTCAAAATTATCTACTAAATAAAAATCGCCTTGCAGCTTTGGTTTGTGCAAGACAGTGATATGCTTTGCCACAAAACGGCGACAGGCTTTATAATCGAGAGGGATATTTTTGCAAGCTTTAGAGCCATACTTATTCCAAGCCCAAGTTTCTCCAAAACCGTCATAAGACTTAGAATAGAGCTGCGGCTCGTATCTGCCGGGCAGCAAAGGTTCATGATTTAAAAAAGTCACCTGAAGGGAAGCACCGCCCATCTCCACTAGCCCAAAGGTGTGTTTCTTGGGATTGTCGAAGTTACCGAGCAAATAATTGATAGCGGTCCATTGATAAACGCCTTCCGTAGCACCTGAAATGACTTCTGCTTGAGCCTCTTTAAACTCTGAGGCAGCCAATACTTTTTGAGCTTTGGCAATCACAGCCTTTTGATTCTTATTGGAAAGCGCACGCAACCCCCCTGTAGCTTGCAAGGTAATAGACACGTTTTTAGGTTCCACACCTTCAGGAAGCAGCTTCTTAGAGAACGCGATCAATGGCTCCAAATATTTTTGGATACCATTTACGTTATTGTGAAAACTAGAAAGGCCTGGCTCGACCCGCATTTTATCCAACAATTTAATCGTCTTAGCGTCGTGTTCATAGAGATATACACGAGAGCCGGTACTACCTGCATCAATCATTACAAAAAACTCAGACGCCTGTAGCTGAAAAGCCAGCAGGATTAGCCAAAAATAGTGCCGCATGCTAGCCAACATACTATGAAAAGACATTTTTGGAAACTTGCCCTAATCTTGGTGGGATTGGCAGTACTGGCCTACATAGCTTGGCCCAAGTACGAATTATTCCAGTGTCGATCCAGGCAAAGTGAGGCCAAAGCTTGGCTTAAGCATTTATATGAGGCTGAGAAGTATTATTTTGCCCACCATCAGGAGTATGCTTCTATAGAGATGTTACTCAAAGAAGGCTTGGTTAAATCCCGCGAGATCCATTACATCTACGAGACTCAAAGTCACGACTCGAAACATTTCGTTATTATCGCTAAAAACAACAACGACATCTGGTCCATCGATCAGACTGGTGAGATTAAATCTATTCACAATGCTTGTATCCTCTAAGAAAGTTGTTCAACGTTGGAAAATCCCGGTAGATTTAGGCGGCATTCGCGCTGATCATTATTTGGTGCATCATATTGGGCGCATCTCTCGCACCAAAGCCCGCCAAATTATCGAATCAGGGGATTTCCGGCTGGAAAAATCGCCTCTGAAGCCATCCAAGCGCCTACACCCAGGCGATTTGGTTGAACTGTGGCGTGTTCCACCGGACTCACCTAAAATCGACGCTATCCAAATTCCCGTCGTTTACGAAGATGATCATATCCTGGTGATTAATAAGCCGGGCAACTTAGCCATTCATCCGAGCGCCCGTTACTTGTACCAGACCCTCACGCACTGGCTTAAAGTGCATTACCCTGGCCAGTCTGTGCATCCATGCCATCGCTTAGATCGAGAAACGAGTGGCATTTTAATCTGCGCGAAGACCCGTGAGGCGCAGTCACAAATTAAACGTGCTTTTCAAAACGGGGAAATCCGTAAAGTCTATTTGGCGTTGGTTGAAGGGCGTATGGCGCAGCCAGTCACTTCCACTAGGCCCCTAGCGCTACAAGGTGACCGAGGCCTGGTCGCTATTAAGATGATTGAAGATACCATTGGTGGCCTGCCCTGCAAAACGGAAATCACACCGCTTCGCTACGACCCTGTTTATAACTGGACTTTGGTTCAATGCGAGCCTAAAACTGGGCGGCAGCATCAACTTCGAGCGCATTTAGCCTTAGAAGGCTACCCAATTGCCGGCGATAAGCTCTACGGCATGGGCGAAGAATTCTTCGATGCCTACACGCGAAGTGAAGCGAATTTGACTTTACTGCCACTACCACGTCAAGCTCTACATGCTCAACGCATTCATTTTGAACTTGATGGAGTAGAACATGTTTTTGAAGCTCATCATCCTTTTTTTGACGCCTTTCGCCTGGGCGAATACCTACCAAACACAAATTTGGGGCACTTTTAAACAGTTCGCTGCAGGTAACTTCGAAAACACCACGCTGACTTCCTCGGGAGAACTCGAGGCAGGCTACCCCCTGAAGCCTTGGACAAAAGAACTGCAAGGCGCCGTCACCGCGCTGGTTCGCTGGGACAACCAGGTGGCCTATGTGGCAACTTCTGGTCCCGGCCAAGTATGGCAGGTCGAGCCCTCCCGAAAGCCAAAGCTTGTTTTCGAGTTGAAGCAGCCCTTGATTACCAATCTATTTCGCATGCCAAATGGCGACTTAGCCATCATTTCCGGACCAAAAGGTGGCATTACCTACGTTCGCCCCGGGGCTTGGAAGAAATTTCGCTCCGTCGCAGTCCCGGGAACCCTATTTGGCGCAAGCATCGAAGCCAGCACCATCTCTTTGGTAGGCGATAGCCCATTTATTTTCAGAGCCACGGGTCTAAAGCTAGAAAAAACGCCTCTTCTTCCTGCCGAAAACCAACTACGCAGCATTTACAAAAACTATCTCGGCTCGGCAAACTCCGGAACGGTATACAGAGATCAAACGCCGGCATTAAAAGTCCCCGGTGAAGTCGTGGCTTTAACGGGAGATTCTTCAGGAAATGTGTTCGCTGCGATCAATACAACAAAATCAAGTTCGCAAATATGGAAACTTGAGGAAAAAGGCACGAGCTGCCTCATCTGGCAGTCTTCATCCGAGATAATCTATGCCTTAGCTTACTATCAAAGCCAACTATTCTGGGGATCGGGACCCGATGGTCATCTATTCGCGATGAAGCCAAAATGTGATGGCAATGCTGACATTCTATTCAGCCTGGAAAAACAACACCGAATCATGGCGATCGACCCCTTCGGCAAAGAATTAACCATTGCCACCGCACAAAATGGGGCAGTTTTCACACTCCACCTGGCAGAGAAAGCAAAATCGGGTCGCTATTTATCTCCCGTCGTTCAGTTTTCAAAACCCATCCGAATCGGCGCAAACTTAGGCACCATTTGGCTTGGCAATACACCAGTCAGAGACCCAAGCTGGTGGAATCACGAAAGCAACAAGAAGAAAGAAGGCCTATTCGCTCAAGCCGAGGTTCAAATTGCCCCAGGCAAACCAGTCGACCGAATCTACTTTGGCTATACCCAACGCGAATCCGAACCACGTCTGCAAACGGTTTATATCAACCAGCGTGAAGCGGGTATAATTATCGCGCGAGCCGAACTCTCAAACAGCGAGCTTAACCCCACCCGAGCTTATCAATTCGAACTCGAATCACTGGGTGGCGATCGAGTCATCATGCAACCCTACGCTAAAAGTTTGAGCGTTAGCTACCCCAGCGATAAATTGCCGCAAGGCTTATATCGTGTGCAGGTGCTAGAACAAAAAACCGCGAAAACAGAGGCTCAATCAGATTGGTTTGAGGTAAACTGAGCCTAAATCGTCATTGCGACAGTTGTAAAATCTGTTCAATTTTATATGATACCCAAATGCGAAAAAACATCTCACTATTAGCAGTATTTTTTACCTCAATGTCCTTTGCATATGATCCCTGCGAAAATATGGAAGTTTATCCAAGTATGACTCGGGTGAAAACGGATCCAGCGGATCCTTGTAAGCCGGAACAGAACGCTTATCTCAACCGCATGGTCATCCGGGTCCCGGGTTACACAGAACTGACAGATTTCAACGAGGTCGCACAGCATGAAGTGTTAGAACGCAAATGGTGCGGACCGGGTGGACATTACTATGTCGAAAATGACGGTCGGATCACACAAGGGCGCCCAGAAACGATGAAGGGCGCAAATGAAGTGAGAGGTACAGATGGCAATACCAACAAGTTAGGCATTCAAGTCTTTGAGCCTTCGGAGGCTGAAGCTTTGTCTGCGGATTTTATTGGTAATCTGACTCAGCTTATTCATTGCAAGATGATTCAGTTATCTATTTGGCCGAAAAATATTAAGCCGCATTTCAACAAGCAATTCAGACCTTCACATAAAATTGTAGAATTGGTGAATCACATTGTGAGTAATGCGACTGTTTTGGAGCAATTGGAAGAGCAGGTTAAAGGTCTATAGTCGATAAGTTTGAGCTGGATCCCGGGTCGAGCCCGGGATGACGGGATATGGCTTAACCGTGGATTGCTTTACCTACTGTGGCGGCGGCCGCTTCGTAGATGGCCTCATATAGCGTCGGGTGGGCGTGAATGGTGCTGGCGATATCATCGATCGTTGCTTCCATTTGCATGGCGAAGGATGGCTCTGCTAATAGTTCCGTGGCATCGGGGCCGATAATATGGACGCCTAAGATTTCGCCGTATTTGGCATCTGTGACGAACTTAATAAAGCCGCGTTTCTTGCCCAAAATAGACGCTTTGCCGCTTCTGGCGAAATCAAAACGGCCGATTTTTACTTCGTAGCCACGCTTTTTGGCTTCTTCTTCGGTCAGACCCGACCACGCGACCGGCGGATCTACATACACGCAGGAAGGCGTGTGATCGTAGTTGATCGCAGTTACCTTTTGGCCTGCCATATGACCCGCGGCCAAGATGCCTTCGGCGGATGCGATGTGCGCCAGCCAAGGCGTATTGACGCAATCGCCAATGGCGTAAACGCTTGGTTCATCCGACTGCATGAAGCCATTAACTTTCACAAAGCCCTTTTCAAGCTGAGCTTTCGTTTTGTCGATACCAATTTCGCTGGTGAGCGGCGCCCTACCCACACTCACCAAAACGTAGTCCGCGCTTACCTCCACCTGTTCACCGCTGGCGGTTTGATAGGTGGTCTTCGCGCTTTTACCTTTGGTAGCAATGGCTTTCACTTGGACATTGGTATGGATTTTCACGCCAGCTGCTTCAAGCTGAGTGGTTAACTCTTTGGAACAGTCCGGATCAGCGGGCGCAAGCACTCTCGGCAACGCTTCCAAAATGGTCACTTGCGAGCCCATTCGGCTAAAGACTGACGCGAACTCTAAACCAATAACGCCGCCACCAATGATCACTAGCGATCCGGGAATCTCAGCCAAATCAAGCACCGTGTCGGAGCTTAAAACACGCTGAGAAAACGGCGCAAAAGGCAAAGCTCTAGGGGTTGAGCCTACTGCGATTAAAATGTTTTTGGTGGAAAGCTTTTTATCGCCCACCTGAACTTCGTTCGGGCCGGTAAGCTTGCCGAATCCTTGAACCACTTCTACCTTGCGGGACTTCATTAAATGAGCCACGCCGCCAGCGTTGGTGTTTACGATTCGGGATTTATATTTTTGGACTTTGTCCCACTCTACGCGTACGCCTTCCACGGAAATACCGATTTGAGGCGCTTCCTTGAGCTCCGAGTAGACATCCGCTGCATGCAGCAATGCTTTGGTAGGGATACAGCCGCGGTGCAAGCAAGTGCCACCTAAAGCCGGATCTTTTTCAACAATTGCGACTTTCAAACCCAAGGACGATGCCCGGGCAGCCGCCACATAACCTCCTGGACCTGAGCCCAGGACCACCAAGTCGTATGTGTATGTCATGCTTATTTCAGCTTAACTTCTTTAAAATCAACGTGCCGTTGTACTTTTGGATCGTACTTTTTCAAAAGAAGTTTTTCTTTTGTATTGTTCTTATTTTTCTGGCTAACGTAGAAAAATCCAGTGCCAGCAGTTGATTCGAGCTTGATTAGCTCACGATTGCCTTTTTTCGCCATAACTTTTTAAAACCTTCCCCGTAACCACAGCACCCAGATCCATGCAGCCCAAGCGCACTGCGCGTGAGTTAAACAAGACTTCGGTCCCTGCGGCCATATCTGTCAGAGTTTCTTTAAAGCTAATAGGCAAATCCGTCAAGTTGTAGCCTAATACATGATTCACGGAAGTTTGTTGTTTCGCATAAAGGCATACTTGGGTGTCAGTGGGCATCGTTCTGATTTGGTCCAAAATGTCTGCATAACTGGTCACTTCCGCCGAAATGCCCACTTCCCTTTCTAAGGCCATCGCCCCTAAGCGATCGAGCGCCAAAACTTGGTAATTGCCTGTCCAATTAAGCGCCGGCCATTTCATAACACCCCTGTATTTTTTGGCGCTTTGTTTCCAAGGTTGTGCATACAATACCACTTCCAAATCCTGGCCACCTTGAGGCTCTTCGCCCAAACTCAGTCCGATGAGACGAATATTTTTTACATCATCTGTATGCTTAATATTGGCTGTAATGGCGTTGAACTCGATCTTTTTAAAATCTTGATCTTGCAGCATAAATAACGGCTCTAAAAAAGTCGCCACTGCACCCACTTCAATCGGCTGACCTGAAGCCGATAACATGCGGCGGTAGCGAACATCGTCCCCTGAACTCAAGCGGGCTGAAACATCCAGCTCATAGGTGCCGCCCAACTCGTGCTCCATCGCCATGGCCAAGCTATTGCTAATGGCCAGAGATGCCAAAAAAGGCGTATCTCGCACCGTTCGCGCGATTTGATACTTCCAGGTCTTGCCGTTAATCTTAACTTCCAAAGGCATCATCCTGGGTTTTAAACCGGTAAAGCCATGCACGCCGGAGCTGCGATCGCTTTCCAGCACACCCACGATTCCCGTTGGCTGGCCCATCTTATAGGGCTCCTGCTGACCAAAAACTGTGGTGACCACATATGCGCCGGCCACCGGGAGTTCGCTTACCCCGTTTTGCAAAAATGGATGGCCTAAAGCGACGAATTCATTGCCATTGGTCCAAGTGACTGTCCCCAGGGCAGACAGATTCATGTCCCCGCTAACTAAGATCGCCGCAAATGGCCCGCCGGCTACTAACTTTTCTGTATTTTGGGAACTTGAACCAAAACCACCGGCACCCGCAATGGGCTTTCCAAATCCGCGCCGGCTAAGCTCGCTCGCGTAGCTTTTTGCTACCAGAGGCGAAAGGCCGCTCGCAACCAAAGGCAACGCAATTGGCCTCATCTGGTTACCCGTATCGATGGGTTGCATGCCACCTGTTTTATTCACCATATTGGCAATGGGCGTGATGCCCGCGATGGCATCTTTGGTAAAGTTGCCAAAAGCATAAGATAAAGCACCGATTAATTTGCCATCTACATACACTGGGCTTCCACTCATGCCCGCCACAACACTGGATTTCTCAAAAGGGCCACCGACGACGCGGGCGATAATCAAATCCTGAGCGGGACCGACGTAGTTTTCCATCCTACCCAGGATCTCGACATCGAAGGTCTCAATCCCTTTTAAACTTGAGAAAACTGTGTACCCTATGCCCCTCATTCCTGGACGAAGGTCTTGAAACGGGAAGAACTGAGCGTTTTGAACAGCCCACAAGCCATGTCCAACTAACGACAGCAACCCAATCAAGTAAGCAGTCTTTTGGTTAAACATGTATTAAATATATACGAGGTGCGAGTTGGAAAGCAAATGGACCATACAGAATAGCTTGGAACAATACCTGATTTCCCGTTGGGGTGCGCCCTACTTTTCAAGCAACAATAAGGGACATTTAACCTGCGATCCAACCGGCAAAGGTGAGTTTCCTATCGACTTGAAAGAATTAGTCGATGACTTATGCCGCCGCGGCATTCAACCGCCTCTACTTGTGCGCTTCAACGATATTTTAGGCAGTCGCGTTCAAGTCATCTCGGACGCCTTTAGAAAAAGCATCGAAGAGTACGGCTATCAAGCTCAATATCGCGGTGTTTTACCGATTAAAGTCAACCAGCAACGTCACGTGGTCGAAGAACTGGTGCGCCACGGCAAGCCTTACGGGCTAGGCCTTGAATCAGGGTCCAAGCCTGAGCTGCTGGTCGCCATGGCCTTACTCGATGACGCCGATTCCTTGCTGCTTTGCAACGGCTACAAAGATAGCGAGTACATCGAAATTGCTTTAGACGCCCAGAGACTAGGCCTTAGACCTTTCTTAATTTTAGACCGTTTTGCCGAGTTGCCGCAAATCATTGCCATCTCGAAACAACGGGAAGTCATCCCGCACATTGGCATGCGTGCGAAGCTATCCACCAAAGGCAAAGGCCGCTGGGAGGACAGTTCAGGAGATCGCAGCAAGTTTGGCTTAACTGCCAGGGAAATGGTCGAAGCCGTTCAACTGCTTAAAAAAGAAAATATGCTGGATTGCTTAGAGCTGGTCCACTTCCACATTGGCTCGCAAATCACCTCCATCAGGTCCATCAAGAACGCCACGCGTGAAGCAGCGCATCTGTATTGCAACTTGCGCCGCATGGGCTGCAACATGCTGTCTCACATTGATATCGGTGGCGGCTTAGCAGTCGATTATGACGGTAGCCGCAGCGACTTTCACTCATCGATGAATTACTCTACCCAAGAGTACGCCAACGACATTATCGCCACCGTGCAAGAAATCTGCGACGAAAATGATATGCCTCACCCGACCATCGTGTCGGAATCAGGCAGAGCGCTGGTCGCGCATCACGCGATGTTGGTTTTCAACGTGCTGGGTGTCAATGAAATGACCGGCCATATCCGCAAGGACTTCGAAAGCCCTTCAGAAGAAGAGCACGGTGTTTTGCACTCCATGTGGGAAGCTTACCAGTCTGTGGCCAGCAAAAGGTTTCAAGAGGCTTACAACGACATCCAAGCAGCCAAAGAAGAAAGTGTCACACTGTTTAGCCATGGCGTCATTGACCTAGAAACCAAAGCCAAGATCGACGATCTCTACTGGGCAACCTGCGAGCGTATCCAACAAGGGATGCTGCAAGAAAAAAGCTTTATTCCCGAAGATCTCAAAGGTCTGGAGAAAAAACTCAGCGACACTTACTACTGCAATTTTTCTATCTTTCAGTCCCTCCCCGATTCCTGGGCCGTGGGGCATCTCTTTCCGATCGCGCCCATCCATCGTTTAGATGAAGAGCCCACTCGCGAAGCCATCTTAGCTGATTTGACCTGCGATTCCGATGGCAAGCTCGATCAATTTATCGACCTTCAGGACGTTAAAGCAACACTTAGACTGCATCAATCCAACGGCAAGCCCTATTACCTTGGCGCATTTCTAGTCGGCGCCTACCAAGAAATTTTGGGCGATTTGCACAATCTGTTCGGCGACACCAATGCCGTCCATGTTTCCTTACGAGCCGACGGTAAATACCGCCTGGATCACGTGGTCCAAGGCGACACAGTTAGTGAAGTGCTAAGCTATGTGGAGTATGATCGCCTGGATCTGCTAAAACGCATCCGCAACATGGCTGAATCTGCTGTTCGAGAAGGCGATATCACTTTCGAAGAGTCCGCCAAACTCATGAAACGTTACGAAGAAGGCCTTGCTGGCTACACCTATCTAGAAGATATCGACTGATCCACGCTTAACCGGCATCAGGTCACCTTCTCTTCTTTTCGAGTGACTACTCGAGCGTGTTGCTTGGACTTCACGACACCCTCGTTGACCACATCGAGCAAGGTGTTGTGATGCACTAACTGGTGATTCATGTGCAGCGCATTTTCTTTGAGTTCAGTCAGCTGACTAGACAGTTGCCTCATCAGCCGATCTTCATCGCTTTCCGGCACGGTAACTACCAAAACGGGTGGCGGGCTCTTCACCGCATCCTGCCTTAATATCTCTTCTTCTTTATGCAGCTGTTCGCGGTGCTTTCGGATGCCTTTATCCACCGTATCGGCGGTGCAACAGCAAAGGGCCTTTTTAAATCGATACCATAATCCATGGCCGGTCAATGATGCCATCTTCTCGACCGTGGTTTCCGATTTCTCCATTTGCTTATCAATCGCGCTCACCTTGCCCACCATGCGCTCGATTTGCTCCTGCTGAATATCGAGTTCGGCCGAGGTCCTTTGGCCTATGTGCAGCGTATCCCGTGCTATCTCGACCGAATTTTCCAAAGAATGGATAATCTGCTCCTCGACTGGTGAGTGCGCCGGTGTGCGAAAGGTCACGGGCGAGCTTTCCCCGTAAGGTAGATGCGGCGTATGGGGAGGCGTTGAGATTTGCAGCGCTGGCGTGATGGGCATACAGAATCTACGCGCCAGCCCGCTATTTTGGACGGTTAGAATTGAATCTGAGCGCCAACATCACGCTCAAAGGCCCCTGCCCTCGCTCGTTCTTTTTCCAGCGCCGAAACTTCAAGCTCAAGACTTTTGAATCGATAGGTCATTTCTGCCGTTTGGGTATCGAGGTCCAAATCACCACCGAGTTTTACCACTTCGCGTGTCAACTCTTGCGAAGACGGCTCTTTCTGCGCAAGGCCCTGCCAACCCGATTTTAAAATGCGCTCCGAAATTCCTCGAGGCGTTAGATTGCTCAGAATCGCCCACAACATGCCGCGTCTACCGTTGTCGCGATCCAATTCTTTTTGTTTTGCGGGTCTTGTGAAAAGCCTCATCACTGGCAGCGCAAAGAGCACCACCGAAAACCAAAACGGAATCCAGCCCAAAATTAAAGGCGCCCCGGTATCTGGAATCAGATGCGGCGGAATCCCCGACAATAGATATCGCAAATGCTCAAGCGTCCAATTATTTTCAATAGCCACCAAACTCATAAATAAATTAAAGCCGTTCAAACCAGCAATCAAAACATTCGAGCTCGTTTCGTTGCCAGTAAGTGGCGCCAATGTTTTAGAACGCAGCCAAGAGGGCGCTTTGGCATTACTTCGAAAAGCATCACTGGTAGTTTTGCGCAGCTCAGGAAAAGAATAAGTGATGCCCCCGAAGTCAGACACATGCACATCACCGTTATACTCAAGCATGAGCGAAGCTAAAAATGGATCCGCTTGTTCCCTGGTCATGCCGGTAACTTTAAGCACATCGAGCATCCCAATACGGCCTTTCTGTGCACGAATTTCTTCCAATACCAACTTCTTAGCTTCCAATGGATCTGTAGGAATTTCCTGTGGCCCAAAAAAGAAGCGATTAACTTTTTCGTAAAACGCCGGGCCTCTCTGCCCGTACCCACGCTGCGCTTTTTGAATGCGATAGGGCGAAAATGGATGAAATGTCCAAAACAATGAATCAGAAATCACCCGCAGCAACGAATGCAGCATCAACGAGTTGCCAAAAGAAGACCCGCGATCGTCCCGATCGGATTTTTGCGCAAACGCAAGCGCTATGAGAATTGCCGCAAAGATCGCAACATAAGCGACCATCACAATGGTAATCCACGCCCTAACAACAAACTTGGCAACCCCCAAAACGCTACGTTTTATCCGGGACCAAGCAACGTCAAAAGCCTCCTTTCTTTCCCAAGGCTTACTAAAGCCAAAAGGAAATCTAAAAAGCAGCTCACCTTTTTCGGTTGGGATTAATTCGCCACGAAATTCGCTCACCAAAGACATCAATCCGCGGTCAACTTCGGCAAAAGAAAGGCCGGTATCGCTCGCAGCATCCGCGATAGTCATCGGATTTTTCGGCGTTTTTATCGATTTTCGCAAAACTTCAGAAGCTTTTTGAACGTCCATATTGCGCAAACTGTTCTTTTATAGCATAGAGGACAAGTGGGTTAGCAGTGTGGTCTTGTAACTCAGTTGGTAGAGTGCCACCCTTACAAGGTGGAGGTCACTGGTTCGAGTCCAGTCGGGACCACCAATAAAAAAAGCCTTTCGAGAAATAAATCGAAAGGCTTTTTGGTTTTTATTACAGCTGATCTTTGAATGCACGAGCTGGTTTGAAACCAACAGTACGGGAAGCTTTGATTTTGATCTCTGCGCCTGTACGTGGGTCACGGCCAGTTCTTGCTTTGCGAGAGCGCAAAACAAATGTACCGAAACCTGGGTAAGCAAACTTTTGATCTTTCTTGATGCTGTGTTGCATAGCTTCGAACACGGAATCAATAATTTCAGAGCCAGCTTTTTTGGTTAGGCCGCTTTGGTTTTTACATACGAAATCGACAAGTTCAGTCTTTGTCATGGTTCATCCTTTTCATTTTTTTAAAAAGCCCAATTTGGCTTTTGCTAGCCTATTTGTTGTCTGATATGAGATCAAAGGTCAACAAAAAACATGATTTTAAGCAAAATTAAAGCGCATTTTGGTGTAGAAGTGCTGGTTCAGGCGCCGTCTGGAGAGCTATCACGCATCAAAATTTCACGAAATTCAGGGCATGTCGTCGGCGACAAAGTGCAGGTGACAGACGGCCGCCTAACGCGCTTAGACCGAGAAAACGAACTGATCCGAAAAACACCCTTCGGCAATCAAGTTATTGCCGCTAACCTAAACTACGTCGGTATTGTAATTTCCTACACTCCGAAAACACCGAATTACTTCATCGATCAAATTATTGTTTCGTGCAGATCGGTAGGCATAGAGCCGTTTATTTTGGTCACCAAACTCGACAAATCAGAATCCGGCGATTTTTTCGGCAATATTAAATCTATCTACCAAAACAGCGTGCCCGTTTTGGCAGGCGTCACCGAGCTTAAAACTTTCCTCAAACCCGCTCGTTACATCTTCGTCGGCGTCTCCGGCGCCGGCAAAAGCACGCTCATCAATCACCTAATCCCCGACGCCGCTCAAAAAGTCGGCTCCTTAAGCGAACACAGCGAACAGGGCCGCCACACAACCTCCGGTTCCTTACTCTTAGACCTCCCAGGCGGCGGCGAGCTCATCGACAGCCCAGGCGTCAGAGACTTCACGCCAGTCGATTTAAATGCCGAAGAGCTAGCCAGGTATTTCCCCGGTTTCGAAAATTTAATGGACAGACCTTGCAGGTTTAGAAACTGCAAACATTTAACTGACCCTGGCTGCGCTATTCGAGAATACGCAGACCCAAAAGTCTACCAGCGCTATTTAGATTTCAAGACCCAGCACGGGACCGTGTGAGGAGCCCATTTGGATTTCAACATAAAAGCGCGTTGACCCAACTATGTATGAAGTGATTTAAAAATCTGAGCACCCGAAATTACTAACTCTCTAATCCGTTGAAGCAATGAACCTACATCTATGCCGTGCGGATTTCTTGCAAGGAACGGTAAATCATAACAAGTAAACATTGCATCTGTCTGACCCAGGGCACAGATCGCATGATAAATCGAAGTTGCCTCATCATAATTCAGATCGGCACATCCCAATTGATCCAAGTAAAGTAAAAGACGAGCAAGCAAGCTATTTAGCTCTTCAGTGCAAGTACAACTATGAGTAGGAGAGCCTCCACCTTTCCCCGGCGGTTTACCTCCACCCGGCCCCTTGTCCCCTCTAGGTACCCTCTCCCAACTTGCAAATGTTTATCCCGATGCGCTGTAATCGGAGTGCCTCCGTAGCAAGTAAAGCTCAGGCAAATTATACTAATTACGAACAATAATTTTTGCATAAAAAAAGCCCCTCTATAAGAGGAGCCCTATAAGATCCAGCTGTAAAACTAACTAGAAGCTAGTTGGAACGGTAAACCGATTCAGCAATGCTTTCACGGCCGTTGGTAGTAAATTTGCATTATGTCGTTTACCGCCACCTTCTGGACGATGCTGCTTTGCTGCACGTGGTGCCGGTTCATCTGGAGCCGCCGCCCCATTCGGATCGTAGCCATCGCTTGAACCGCTGGCATTACCTGCCCCACCACCAGCAGCGCCTGCTCCTCCAGGAGGAGGGGGCGGGTTATGAGGGCCCCGGTAAAAAGAAGGGTAGCAGTCAGTGTCATTTACTCTAGTTAGGTAAACAAAAAGTTCTTCTCCTTCTTCACCTACCCGATATAGCTCCACCCAACCGCCATCTCGCCATACTAGCACAACTATGACCACTCCATGTTGGCTCGCTATCTGCTGCAGGTCGTCTCTTGCAACGTCAGACTCTGGATTGGCTCCTAAAGATATCAAGTTGGAAATTTGATTATTAACATGTAAACCAGGCGCACTTCTGGGGGCTGACCTACGCCGACCGTTAATCAATGTCGCCCCAGAGTCTGGGAGCATTATATTACTTTGACCGCTCGGCTTGGGCGCAGCTAGCCCCCGAGGGATCATATCCGAAGGCCCAATCAAAGAGTTTGAGGGCATAGATGCTCTTCGACCAACATTTGGCCTAGGCGCACTTCTAGGGGATATCCTAACACGCGGACCGCGACTCAATAATTTTTGCAATGGAACAATTTGGGTACTTTCATTCCTTAAACCGTTAATCACGTCTTCGTCAAATGAATCTAACTTTAAGGCTTTAAGCAAATCCAAAAATTGAACATAATGTAATATAATGAGCGTCTCGTTAGTTTTCTTATCCGTACGACTCTTAATAAAAGCTAAAATGTCTCGAGCCCTTTTAACCATCACAGCTTGAGCTTCAGTAATCGATTGACCCGACCTCCGCGGGCCGACTATCGCAGAACCTGTCGAATGATAGTCATTAATTAACAACTGAGCACGTGCAATCGCAGTTTCCGCGTTCCCCAAATCTGCACTGTTTAAAAACCTTAAATTCGCACTCAGATAACTCAATCCATCTTGAACAAGTCTTAAAGTAGCATCGCTAGAAATAGACTCAGTTGTAGTAATTACTTCAATGGCACAATTAGCCTTTTCGAGGTCAAATTCATCAGCCCAAGAGAAAGAGGAAATAGCAACAAAAATTATATATTTTACAAAATTCACAATGAAACCTCTGATTCTGAATCCCAGCTTAATGCTTCTTCAGAATCCGAATAAACATACACTTAATACTGGTTCAATGCCGGGATAGTAACATAGTAAAGTTAAAAAGCAAGCAATAGCACACAAAAAAAGCCCCTCTAAACAAGAGGAGCCCTATAAGATCCAGCTGTAAAACTAACTAGAAGCTAGCTGGAGCGGTAAACCGATTCAGCAGTCGAGTGCGCCCTACAAGTGTTTTCACAGATGCGGGAATAGCTATTTCCTTCAAGGCACTGGCATAATCATTAGCGCCTGTTGCACGGCGTTGCCCTTCAGTACGATGCTCTTTGGGGTCTCTCTCCTCACCACCACTTGCCGGCTTGGCATCATTAACCCGCCTGCCCAAAGGAGGACGTGTCCGACCTGAAGTACCAGCACCACCACGGTCATTTTCATCATCATCGTCTCTCCGTGGACGTGGATGATTAGGATTAGAAGATTCTTGGGCAGGTACATTTAAGACATTTCGACGTCGAGTTAAATGTAATCGGATATAATGGTTAGCAACATCACTGATCCGAGTATTAACATACCCCAAATAAACATGATTTGCAGCATTCGCTGGTCCGAAAACATTTTCGGTATTTCCTACGAAGATGCCACCTTGAATCGTTAGCACGTGTACCTGCGTCTGGTTAAGATGAGCCCAAAGAGTAAGTTCCAATTCTGAAGCATATAAATTTGGGCCATTTGCCATTGAATGAACCCAATTGTTATAGTTAACCCCATTACCCGTAAAAACTCGAGCCAGTGTTTGAGAAGATGGAGTTTGAAAGTCCATAATGTTCATAACTTGCCGCAGAAAATCGGCGCGAGATATGTTCAGAGAATGGTAGGCACAGTCACCATCGTCCGCGACCCAATTGGATACAACGTCGAATATCTCGCCCCCGATCTGAGCAGTACGGATGGCACTGATAGACTCCCTAGCGCTATCTATAACCTCATCCTCTACTTCCGTACGTTCTTGGCCGCGAGCGCGAGAACCACTAGGCTGATTTGATTGATCCAACACATAAGCACCTCTCGCAACGATTTGCATTGGCGTCATTCCAGGTACGGTGGAACCCTGTCTGCTTCCAACGACTGAGCCGGCTCTCGCCATGCAATGACTTTGGGCGCGTCCAATGCGTTGTTGCGCCCCGGCGCTTTCCTCAAACGTAAGGCGAATCAATTTCAAACCCTCAAGCAACCCCTGATTACCAGTAACCGCTGCGTAATGAGATATGGTACTCCATAATTGATAGGCTGTTTTCAGCGCGTCGATATTTTCAGTATCTTCAGTGTATTTTTTCTGAGAGCGAAGTTCCGCAAAAATTTCCCCCAGCCAATTGATCAAGTGTTCAGCGATTTCGGACGCGGAACCGTTACTAGGATCCAACTCCAAAGCCTGTTGAGTCCGAAACTCGCTATCAGCAATAGTATGAAGCACTTTTGCCAATACGCGCCGCCGAAGAACGTTTTTCGCAGCTTTTGATTTTGAGATAGACTTATGGGCATTTAAAAGCACATTCCATCTCTGATCGGGGGAGGTCTGAGAATCGAAACTCAAGAAAAACCCTGGAGCCATACTCTGCATCAAAGGTCTATTAGCAGTAGCCGCCATCGAAGATTCAACGAATCTAACAGACCGGGCTCTAGCAGCTAAGGACCTGGCTTCATGCTCACGAGTAAATCGACTGACGAACTCATCCGCGCGCGAAGGATTTCCTTGCGCTAACCTGCTCAACCGTTGACCCATCTGCAGGATATGAGGCATCTTAATTGGCTTTAGGGAAAACAAATAGTCTCTGTAAAGGGAATAGAGGGCTTCCAATTCATTTGCAGGACAGTTGCCGTTAGGATATAGATTCTTCAGCAAGCTATACCGCTGGTTAACTTCTTCTGCTGTAACAGCGAAGGAATTTAGAGACGCTATCAAAACCAAAAACGCAAAAACAATTTTATTCATATAATTTATTTATCTTAAATATTAAAAGAGGCCCGAACGGGCCACTTCGTTAGTAAGAGTTATAGCTCTTGGTTATCACCTGGGTTTGCATCCGCGTCATCATTGTCATCATCACTTGATAGAAGCGCTTCATCGCCATCAACAATGGGGGCAGGAGCTTCGTCAAACACATTGTCAGGATGACCAGCGGGAGCAGGGCCTTGCGCCGCAGATGCCTGTCGTCTGCTCAATCCACGAACTTGGTCAGTCAAATCCGCCATTTGTATTCTCACATCATGGATTGCCTCATGGACTGCCACCACGACACGACTGCCCAAGGAAGGCCTTGCTGGTGCTACGTCATCTTCGGCGAAAAAATTAGGTTGGGCAAAATCAGCACTGTCACGAAACGTAGCAAGAATTCTCTCCGCATTGCGAGCCGTCGCACGATTTTGCGGAGAAAAATCTACGTCCCTCATGACACCAGAATATGCTGCATCGGCTGCAAGCATGAACTCTTGGGCTTGAGTTAGGCCGTTGCCAGAACGAAGACCACTGCGAGCGATCATTTCTACATACTCTTCATAGGCATCAACCAAATGATCATAGAAAGGCTGAGCGACTTCCAAGCTGGTTGCAGCCTGTAAACTTGCCAAATTTGTCTGCATCGTTTGCAACAACTGAACTGCATTTTGACCTGAAAGTTTTCTTACACTCTTCTTCTTACCAGCGCGGGCCGCCTCATCGGTGAATCGAGGATTCACCGGCTTTTTAGGAGGCTGTCCACCACCGTTTCGGCTCAGTAACGAACCGATCCCCAAAGAAATCGTATTAAACAAAGACGGTGCTTTAAAACCAGCTAAGCTCGAAACCGAAAAAAGAACACACAATACAACTAAATTAAATTTGTTCATAAATACTCCCAACCCTTCCCAATTCAACCAATTAACGGACTGTTGCATCCAAAGCAGCCGCCTTAAGTCCACGCGAATAAAGCTGCTGCAGCACCACAGCAATTGCCAGCCCCCCGCCAGCAACAATATATGTCACCGAACCAATCGAGTTGCCAGGTTGCACATCTTCAGCAGGTGTCGCTTCAAGAGCATCCTGTGACGCCGTTGCTTCGTCAACAATATGCTCTCGCAAAGCATCAAGATTGAAAGCAAAAACCGGCGAACCAAAAGAAACCAAAAAAACTAATACAAAAATAATATTCAATAAAATACGCATTTAAAATCTCCACCAAAAACAGCTTAAGAATAACCTATTCAATCCATCGCAAGAGACCGGCTGATTTTGGAGAATTTCGAGCTATACGGGCGAACTCTGCATCCAAAATTACTAGTTTCCCCTGGGTAGAGTCGAACCGCTCGTCATTCGTCAACATCTCAGCCAACTGAGCGCCATTAGCTACATGGAATGCAACACTCGACTGAATTCCGGCTGGCAATGATTCGAGCCGGTAGCCCTCAGCGTCAAGAAGTTCCAATTGCTTGTTTAACTCTTTAATGGTCAAAATTTGTTCAGCAATAACAGGTGCATCAGAAGGCATCTCAACTTTGCCATCGTTTACAGGAAGACCCAATTGGCCTTCAGACTGAGCATCAGACTGCGCTGCGGCAATAGTTAGCAACTCTGGCGACTGTTTGCCGCCACATCCGACGCAAGCCAAAAAAGAGATTGCCAATAAAATAGAAAACTTATTCTTCTTCATATGTTGTTCCTTAAAACTATTTTGAGACCTGCTCTATATCAAGATTTAATCGGCTGTCAAACACTAATGCGCATAGTGTATAAATCAATCGTTAGCGATCAAATACCTAATTAGCCGTGCTACCCGATGAACCGAATCCTAGCGAGCCATATTGAGTGATTAGTATCGTGGGCGCCAATGTTGGACTTTGTAGGTGTGGCTGCGTGCCTGGCGCTATGACCACTTGCGTTGCGGGCTCCCCACCTTCGTGTGGGTCGACGGCCACCAAGGAACCGCCTGGTCCTCTCAGATCAGCCAGCCCGTCGGGCAACTCATCAGTCCGATTTTGAGCCAAAACCTGGTTTCCCAGGATTAAAGTCATAAATAGAAGCACTTTCATAGACTAATTATGGCCGTGAGCGTGAGGGTGGTGGTGGTCGTGACCATGCTCTTCGCTATGTTCTTCGTCGTTATGCTTACAGCCAGTATGGTCGCCGTGAGCGTGCTGATGAGCGATTTGGTCAATTGGCGCCATTTCTCCGCAAGCGGTCAGCATTAATAGGCTTGTGAGGCAAAATAATAGTTTCATATGTTGCCTTATTAGCTGGGTAAATCCTGAAGCACAAGAGCTATACGTTTAGGACCTTCTTCCAACTCATCCTGGGTTATACATAATGGGGGCGCTAACACCAGCATGCCGAAGCGGACGGTGCAATATACGCCGGCATCCCATAGCAGGGTTTGTAGTTTGGATGCTTTGGCAAGCCCTCGTCACCGGCTGCCGCTGTGCGATTTTGAGACATTGCCATCGAAGAAATAAGACTTAGTAGGAGAACAAGCTTAAACATGCTCATTTCATCATAAAAGCTTGGCTCTGGAAATAAACTGACATAGTTAAAATAGCAATTTATGATTTCATGCAAACTAAATGCATAAAATTTCTTTTAATTTATCACAATCGAAACTTAGACCCTGGCGGCTAAGTGTAGTTTATTGTTTATTTTATCAAGGGATTTCACAGATTTTGGTTAGGTTAGCAATATTGGGCATGGGCTTGCACAGCACAGGGAATACTTCGCAGACAACATCGTGCCCTTCCAGCATATTAGATTCTTCAACTAGACCGGCCGGGTGGTAGCTGGCCTCGTAGAATATATTTCTAACAGCGTCTGCCGACAATATAGTAGCTTCGAAGTCACCCTTGTTAAACGCTTCACGTGCTTTACCTATCGCAATGTGCATTCTCGCAAATGCTTCTTCCTTTGCCCTAGAAGATATACCCCCTTCTTTACTAGCCCTAATTTTTTCCACTATCTCCTCAAGCCGTGAGTAATAGTCATCCGCCACTACAAGTTTTCCGCGAGCCCAAATCTTAAGATATTCTTCATCATCTCCGATGGAGTGCAAGAATATTTCCGTAGCAGCATCTATCGCCTCTATGGCAGCTTTGAAATTACGTTTTTTAATTTCTTTACGTGCTTGGCATATCTCAATTTGCATTCTCGCAGGCACTTCTTTCTTTGCCTTAGAAACCATACCCCTTTCGCTGCTAGAGTTAACTTTTTCAGCCGTCCTTAAAGCGTCTCTGTAAAGCATCGACAAATCTAAAAGGCTGTAACCCAGCTTTCTTAAAGGCATCTGCGTGATCGCAGCCTGTCGATATTGCCTAAGTTGTTCTTCATCGGCATTAATGTCAGTTCGTTCGACCGCCTCAGTTGGCATGGTTGGCTCAGTTGGCACCCCAAAAGGTTCGCCGCTTGACTCCGATGTAGCCGGAAGTGAATCTGGAGTCACTGCGCCTTTACCGCAACCGATGCAGATTAAGATGCCGGACGTCAAAAGCATGGTGCGAATATTTTTGTTCATAATAGATTTTTCCAAAAGTTAGAGCATTAACTACACAACAAGGTTTTCATCTGTCAATAACTATGGGCAGTTATGGCATATCGAAAAATGAAAAGTTATTAAATGTTGACCGTTTCTGGTTCGGTTGATGATTCGCGGTCTTATTCGATATCCGCCAAATCTCTAAGCACAAGAGAGATGCGTTTTAGGCCCTCTTCCAACTCATGCTGGGTTATACATAATGGGGGCGCTAACACCAGCATGCCAAAACGGACGGTGCAGTATACGCCGGCATCCCATAGCAGGGTTTGTAGTTTGGACGCTTTGGCAAGCTCCGCGCCGGTTGCTCTGTAGCTGACGAAGTCTTTCAAATCGATGGCAGCTAACAGACCGATGGAGCGAACTTCTGCGATATTGGGATTCGCTTTTTGCATCTTTTCCAATAGTGATTTGAGCTCTAGGCCTCTTTGGTGGGCATTTTCCAATAAACCTTCGGATTCATAGGCTTCGATCGCTGCATTGGCGACCGCGCAGCAAAAGGGGTGGGCGTAGTGGGTTAGGCCGCACCAAAGCATTTCGTGTTCGAATTTATTGGCGATGGCATCGCTTACGATCACGCCCGCCAAAGGGGCGTAACCACCGGTTAAGCCTTTGCCGATAGTAATCATGTCTGGGACAACGCCAAAGTGGTCTACGGCAAACCATTTGCCAGTTCGGCCAAAGCCGCTCATAACTTCATCGGCGATGAGCAAAATGCCGAAGCGGTCACAGAGCTCTCGAATGCGTTTCCAATAATCGCGCGGGGGTATAAAAACACCGTTGGCGCCAGTAACACCCTCTAATAGTATACAGGCGATGGTTTCAGGGCCTTCGATTTCGATCATCTCTTCTAATAGGCGAACGGTGTCTATCACCTGCCCTGAGCCTCTGGGATAGGGATCAGGAAAACGGACCACACCTGTGACCGTGTTGTCAAAAGGAATGCGTCTATAGTCACCGCTGTATCCAATCGTGGCCAAAGTCGCGCCATGATAAGATCGATATCGAGTCATAACCTTGTGCCGGCCAGTGACCAGGCGGGCTATTTTGATGGCATTCTCATTGGCTTCAGCGCCGCCCATGGTGAGAAAGGTTTTATTTAAATCGCCTGGGGCAATGCGCGCTAGATTTTCACCCAAGCGGGCTTTCTGCTCGTCTAATAGTGCAGGATGTCCAACCTTAGGGTCAGCGCATGCAGCCATCATGGCTTTTTGAATGCCAGAATGGGCGTGACCTAAGTTGGCATTGAAAATGGCGCTGTTGAAATCCAGCACCGGCTGGCCATCTAGGCTCTTTAGATAGACGCCTTTTGCTCCGTCTAAGCTAATCGGCTTGGCGGTCGATTGAACGCTCCAGGGGTAAAATAGATGTTTTCGCTGACGGGAGATTAAGGCATCGGCAGGAGTCATGACGTAATTTCTAATCTTAAGCGCGCCAATTAACAAGCTGCTCTTTGGCTAATTTAAGCATCTTACTTTCTAACAGGCGGCAGCTTTCTCGAGAGATATGCAGGCTTGCGCCCAACTCTTCCAAGGTTTCGGGATCCTCGGCTAAGATACGCTTTTCCAAAATGACCTTCATATGAGGGTTGTTCAACTCTCTCACAATGCCGGCCAAAATATTTTTAATCGTTGATGCTTTTTCAAGCCGCAGCGCAACCTCTTCGGGATTCTCCAAATCCGAACTTAAGGTATCGCCAACGGAATAGCCCTCTTCCGCCGAAGCCATTTTGTCGATGCTAATGGTTCGCGCCCGAATGGTCTGCTTGTTGCCCGCGGCATCTTCTTTGGGCGGGCCCATGGCAGGTTTATCGTCTTTTTCATGCGTTTGAATGAATCGCTGGATCTTTGCCCGAATCCAAAATACGCCGTAAGTGGAGAATCGAATATTTCTGTCAGCCTGAAAAGTTTCAGTCGCGCGGATAAGCCCCAAGGTACCCTCTTGCAAGAGGTCTTCATATTTATAGCCTGGCCGCAGCATTTGACCCACAATCATATGCACCAAGCCCACATTAGCCATGACCAAAGCATTACGGGCATCCACATCACCCCATATTTGGATACGTCGGGCCAATTCATACTCGTCTTCAATGCCCAGGCGCTGAGAGCTGGCAGTTTTGGTGAAAAGCGGCTTGTCTGTTCGCAATGTTCCCGCGTCAATCAGGCTTAAAAGCAACGCCGCATCCGCGAGATCCTTTTCAGGCTGGATTTCCTCGTCTTGCGCCTGCGGTCCTGGCTTGCTTTTTCGTATCAACATGAAAACATCCCTTTAGTGTTTTCAGTATACAATAATTTAGAGAAATTTGGCATCTATATTCATGTGCCTTTTTGCAGAAGACGTTGTATTTACTGCGATTTTTATTTCGAAATAGGTAAAAATACACAGCAATTTCATGAAAACGTTTTATTGGAATGGGAAGCCAGAAAACATGAGGCGCCTGGTGAGCCGCAGACCATTTATTTTGGCGGTGGAACGCCAAGTTTGCTATCACCGGCGCAAATTGGGGCGCTAATTACCGCCCTGGGCCCCAAAGCGGGCGAAATTACCTTGGAAGCAAACCCAGAAGATCTATCGCCGCAATATCTGGCAGAAATTAGACGGGCCGGTGTTAACCGCCTAAGCCTAGGTGTTCAAAGCTTTGAAGACCCCATATTGAAATATCTGGGGCGCAAGCATCGGTCCGAGCAAGCGAAACAAGCGATTTTGGATGCGAAAGCAGCTGGTTTTGAGCGTATATCGGTGGATTTGATTGTAGGCGTGGCCAGTGAAAGCACACAAAGTGCCACCAGCTGGCTCGCAGAGCAAAAGATAGGCCACTTGAGCGTCTATTTACTCACGGTTGAAAACCTGACGCCCCTGGATCGCCTGATAAAAAAAGGTCGTTTGCAAGCACCCTGCGAAGATGCGCAGGTAGACGCGTATATAGAGATGCAAGCGCGGCTACCTACGCTCGGGTACGAGCAATACGAAGTTTCGAGTTACGCGATGCCGGGGCATGAAAGTCAACACAATCGCATCTACTGGTCTAAGGGCAGCTACCTAGGCTTAGGGCCAGGCGCGCATTCGATGCTCATGCATGCGGATGGAACCATCACTAGGCGGCATACGCATGCGCTTTTGCAAGACTGGCAAAAAAAAGCAGGCGAAGCATCTTTTAAAGAAGAGAGGCTGAGTCAAAACGAAGCGCTGCTGGAGGCACTCGCGTTCGGGATTCGAGATATGCAGGCGGGGATTTGGCCAGATGGTTTGTCCCAGAAGCATCAAACGAAGCTACCTCTGGGGTTTGAACCGCTGGTGATTAAATTAATCGACCAAGGTTGGTTGAAGCAAAGAGGACAGTGTGTTCACATGACCCAGTTGGGCGCTCGTTTTGCTGATGCCGTGGCACGGGAGATTTTAAGCCTGGATCCCGGGTCAAGCCCGGGATGACATATAGGTCTCGCTTTGTCACCCCCGCACCCCGCCGGGGTCCAGTTCCCATTCTGCTTCAGCAATTTGCCTATTTTTAACAAATCAGGCACAATATACACATGAAACGTACAAATCTTGTGCTTGACGAAAAATTGCTCCACGATGCCACGATTCTGTTTGGTTTAAAGACTTATTCAGACGTAGTAAATAAAGCCTTAGCTGAGGCAGTAAAAACCTTTAAAATCCGAAGTATTACCAGCCACTTTGGAACAGACGTATGGTCAGGAAAGCTCGAAGAAATGAGAGAAGACAAGGTTGTTCAACCATGATTTTGGTTGATACTTCGATTTGGATTCATTTATTTTCAAAAAATAATTCTTATCATATTTCCCAGGAACTCCTTTCACAGATTATGTTGTGCCCGCCCGTAGTCCAAGAAATTTTGCAAGGCATCAGAGAAGACCGCGCGCATATGTCTATTAGAGAAGCCCTGCTGGCGTTTCCTTTGATTGCAAATTCGATCAAACTCGAAGACTACCTATTTGCCTCTGAGATCTACCGACTAGGACGCGAAAAGGGTTACACAATACGCTCATCTACTGACTGTTTAATCGCCGCTTTAGCAATCGGAGCGAAAATCCCAGTCTGGCACCGAGATCGAGATTTTGATTTTATCTCGCGTTTTACTTCGCTAAAGATTTTTAATTTTTAAAGTAGATCTGGATCCCGGGTCAAGCCCGGGATGACACATAGGTGTCACTTTGTCTCATCCCAGCCTTGAGCTGGGCCATGCACAACGCCATTATTTCGCCGCCGGCAATATAATCGTAAAGCAAGCGCCAGCGTTTTTAACGTTGGCAACCATGATTTTACCTTCATGCGCCCGCACGACACCTTTGGCGATTGCTAGCCCAATACCGGCGCCTTGGCCTTTGGAGCCTGGATAGCGGTAGAATTTATCGAACACTCTGCCCAAGTATTCTGTTGGCACGCCCGGGCCTTGATCCAGCACAGCGATTTGCACGTCTGATTCAATCGTGCGGATATCAATGCGAATAAGTCCGCCCTCTGGGGTATATTGGCAAGCGTTGAGGAGAATATTCGTCACGGCTTGCTCACATAGCGCCACGTCTACATAGATGTGCGGCAAATCAGGCTCGATGGTCAACTTGATTTGATAATTCTCTAAAGTCCGCTTCAAATGCTCTCTGGCAAGCTGAATCAAACGCGCCGGATCACAAAGAACGCGTCTCAGTGGGAAAATCCCAACGGACAACCTGGAAATCGTCAGCAGATTATCGATCACAAGGCCCAGTTTTTCTGTGGCATTGAGCAAATGAAGGCCCATCTCAATGCGACGGTTTTCTAATATCGAGCTGTCTCTATCGGACATAATCGCTACTGCTTGCACAATCACCGACAGCGGGCTTCGAAGCTCGTCCGACATGAAGCTTAAAATCGATTTGTGCAGCTGGTTTACTTCTTGCAGCCGCTCGGTTTCCTGAGAACGCTCTCTAAACAGCTCTTTTTCTAAAGATAAGGCAAGCTGTTTGCAAACTGTCTGCAATAGATTTCGGTCCGCTTCTAATAATAAACCTGTCTCTTTGGGCTTAAAAATCAACACACCCAAAGTTTCCGTGTGCCCAGTCAAAGGCATATACAACGCCTTAGCGCCGGAGAGGGTGTCGGTCGACCAACCAGCAGGCTTTTGATTTTCTAAAACCCATTTGGCCACGCCTAATTCGGCATCCGGCAGAAGAGGCCTTAAAGAGTCATCTCTCCGTCTCAGGCAAACACCGCATTGGCCTTTTAAGAAAGTTCCCACTCGGGCTTCAACGGCTGCCAGCATTTCTTCTCGATTGGGAATCGACGAAATATCTCGAATCAGCTCGTAAAGCATGCTGGAGCGCTCTTCACGCTCGTTCAAAAGCTCTCTGCTTAATCTCAGCCGAGTGCTTAAACTTCCGCCCACAGCAGCCAATGCAAAATAGCTGATTGATGCGAATAGAAACTGACCGAACTGCAAATAGTAGGTCATCACACTGGCAATGCTGGCGGCTAAAATAAGCGGTCCGAGTGAGCTTGATAGGCACAAAAGGGCAATGGCCACCAAGTACATCAGCTCCGAATGAAAAAACGCTACCGGCAGCGTAAGCAGCAAAATGAACCAAAAATTACGGACATATTCTGAAACCGCTGCCCTTTTTTGAAACAGACCGCGCCAATAGGATTCTTTGTCCGATTTGACCAAACTTCCCAGAACCAAAATATTGATATCATCTTGCTCGTACACCAGTTCACGCAAAGTATTGCGCAGCCAATGACGTTTGGATTTGCCGACAACGATTTGACTAACATTGCGCTGGCGAGCTAAGCGAATCAGCGCATCCGCTACATGCGTGTCAGACACGGTAATGACTTCACCACCCAAGCTTCTGGCAAGTTCCAGGTTGGCTGCAAGCATCGTCTGACGCTGTTTGGAAACCAGGCGGCCAGTATCCACATGCACTGCAATCCAAGGGCCTTCTAAGTTAAACGCCAATCGCCGCGTGGAGCGAATTAAATCGCCAGCCTCTCTCCGGTAATCAACTGCAACCATCAGGCGCTCAACGGCCTGCCAAGGTGTTTTACCTTCCCGGGTGGCGGTAAAGGTTTGCAGGTCGGTGTCAACTTTTTCTGCTGCTAATCTCAGCGCGATTTCACGCAGGGCAGTCAGTTTTTCTTCTTGAAAAAAGTTTTTTGAGGCATGCTCGGCCTTGTCTCCCAGGTAGACCTTGCCTTCTTTGAGGCGCTTCAATAGGTCGGTAGGAGATAAATCGATTAAGCGAATTTGAAACGCTCTATCCAGCACGGAATCCGGAACCGTCTCACGAACGGTAATTTGCGCAATTTGCTCGACCGATTCTTTGCGGGATTCCAAATGCTGAACATTTAAAGTGGAGTAAACATCAATGCCAGCATCGAGCAGCTCAAAGACGTCTTGCCACCGCTTTTGATGCCTGCTGCCGGGGATGTTGGTGTGGGCTAACTCATCTACCAACACAATCTTAGGTTTGCGCAGTAAAATGGCATCCAAATCCATTTCTTCGAGCTCAATCCCGCGGTATTGGATTTTTTGGCGCGGGATGATTTCTAGGCCTTCTAACAGCTTCTGCGTTTCCACGCGGCCGTGGGTTTCCACCAGGCCTACGGCAACATTTTGACCTTCCGCTAAGGCATCTCTGGCGGCCATCAACATGGCAAAGGTTTTGCCAACACCAGGCGCCATGCCTAGGTAGAGGTGAAGCTTGCCCCCTTTTCGTCGGCGGCGTTGAGTATTAATCGCTGCCAGCAATGCGTCAGCATCTGGTCGTTCAGGCAGCGAGGTTTTGTCCATATTACGGGCTCACGGGAAATAAACGACGTTGCCTTCGTTCCTCATCCAATCGCTTGTGGGCAATATCGCAGTAAACAGGGTCTCGCTCAATGCCAACCCATTTTCTTTCCAATCGGTCGCAGGCCAGCAAAGTGGAGCCCGAACCTGCAAAACAATCCAAAACGGCATCGCCCGGATTCGTGCCAGCGAGCACGAGCCTTTCCATCAGGCGCAAAGGTTTTTGTGAAGGATGCTTGCCATGGACGCGCTCTCTTTGAGGCGTGAGCGGAATTTCCCAATAGTTGCGCATTTGCTTCCCGCCATTGAGCTCTTTCATGTGCTGATAATTATAAGTCCACTTTTTGGCTTTTTTGCTGGTGTTGTTGCAAAGCCATAAAATTTGCTCGGTGCTTTCAGTGAACATTCGGCAAGTAATATTGGGCTGCGCGTTTGGCTTAGCCCAAATAATGCTGTTTACAACACGCAAGTCCATGCGAGCTGCGATGGCGCCCATCGTATAAATATTATGATAGCTGCCGAAGACGAAAATGTTGCCATTGGGTTTGGTCACGCGGCAAATTTCAGCAAGCCAATTAGCGGTAAAAGTCTCGTATTCGCTGCTAGAGAAACGGTCCCAATCATCTTGCAAAGTGACATGGGACGAAAAAGCCCAAGAAAGGCCTTTTCGGTCTCTGGCGATATTATACGGCGGGTCGGTGATGCAAGCGTCAAAATGGGCGCTTGGCCAAGAACGCATGATATCGACGCTGTCACCCATATAAAGCTGGTCAGGCAGCGGGTAAATTAGGTTTTCAGCTTCGGGGGGAGAAAGCACAGAAAGAGGCCGCGCAATCGGCTCGTACTCTTTGCCCAAGTCTACAGGCTCAACTTCCCCTTTTGCCCACTGATTCATACTCAAAGGTGTTAGCATAGGTATTCACTCACTTGCATCTCAAATCCATTCATCAAATCTCTAATCGGCATTCTGCGCCGTCCTTCCAGCTGCGCCTCAGAAAAAGCCACCGCGCCATCTCTCACCGCAATCACTAATCTGTCGCCCAGCATTAAAATTTGCCCGGCTGCTCCCGCTGTCATCCCGGCCACCGAGCCGGGATCCAGACTTTCGCCCCCAAATAATCGTAATTTCTTGCCTTGGTAATGAGAATAACTCCCGGGCCAAGGATCCATCGCCCGACAATGATTCACTAATTTCGCAGCCGAAAGCGTCCAATCAATCAGCGCTTCGTCCTTACGCACCTTAGGCGCATGCGTAACCCCTGCCTCAGGCTGCGGGATTTTACCCAGCGTCCCATTTAAAATCCCAGGCAATGCCTGAATCAAAGCATCCGCGCCAAATGGCGCCAACCGTTCAAACAACTCGCCCGAAGTCTCTTGCACACCAATCGGCGTCTTCGCCGTTAGATAAACCTCGCCCGCATCCATCTCAGGCACTAAATTCATAATACAAACGCCAGTCTCCCCATCGCCAGCTTCAACCGCCCGTTGAATCGGTGCCGCACCGCGCCATCTAGGCAAAAGCGAGCCATGCACGTTCACGAAACCAAGACGCGAGGCATCCAAAAGTCGCTTCGGTAAAATCTTTCCATAAGCCACGACCACCGCCAAATCGACGTTCTGGCTTAAAAACCAGTCAATAAATTCGGGCGTCATTTTTTCAGGCTGCCAAACCGTCAAACCAAGCTGCTCAGCCAACGTTTTAATGGCCGGCGCGTGCAATTTTTGGCCTCTATCGGCCGCTTTATCTGGCTGGCAAACAACGCCGAGCAAGCGGTCGCCTTTTTTTTGGCAAAACTCATACAGCGCCTGCAAACTCGGTACTGCGAAATCAGGCGTACCAAAAAAAATTAAATTAGACATGGAATACGGCCTTTTACACAAAGGTGTCACATATAACAAGTTGTTAGCTTCAAAGAGTTCTTCACCTGCCAGAACAAATGTGCCATGAGCCCTCCCATGCGCTGGTTTTTAACACTCGCTCTGGTCAGTCAAAGCATCTTGGCCATTCCCTATTACAATGAGACGCAGCGAGCGGTGATTCAAGCTTATGTAAGATCCCTCAGCCGCCAGGTGGTACATGTCCCAGGGGTTCAAGTCGTTAACTCGGATGGCGATAGCGATACTAGCTCCGACCATGAGGACAGCTTCACCAACCGAACCCAGCAATTATTTTACATGCTTACACATCCACATAGACCACATACCTCGGGAAGTTACCGCTAATGGTGACTTATGCAATTGGCGATATTCAGGGATGCTATAAAACCTTTAGCCGTTTATTAAAGCGCATTAACTTCGATGCCTCGAGCGACAAGCTATGGCTCGCTGGCGATTTAATTAATCGTGGTCCTAAATCGCTCGATATTTTACGATTTGTAAAAGACTTAGGCGACAGCGCCGTGCCGGTTTTGGGTAACCACGAGATTTACTTGATGGCGCTTCACTATGGCGTAATGGCTAGCGAAAAGCCGCACACCATGCATGAGATTTTGAACGCGCCGGATGCTCACGAGTTGGTCGAATGGGTCCGAACATGGCCATTGATGCGCGTTCAGGGACTACATGTTTTAGTGCATGCAGGGCTGATTCCTTGTTGGTCGGTGCAACAAGCCCGGCGAGAAGCCTCAGCCATTGAAAGCATTCTGCAGAGCGAGCATCTGCCTGAGTTTCTTGCCTATGCTTATGCGCATCAAGATTCGAGTTGGCATGAGGGCTTGCAAGATTTTGAAAGGCAAGCGCTGGCTTTGCATGCCTTTGTGCATATGCGCCTGTGCATAGACAAACAGCGGCTATTATTTGGCTTCAGCGGGGAGCCCAAAGACGCGCCGGCGGGTTCATTGCCATGGTTTATGATTCCTGGGCGCGAAAGCATCGATCATCAAATTCTTTTTGGACACTGGTCCGCTCTGGGTTTAAGAGCATTTGCCAACTGCGTGGCCCTTGACTCTGGCTGCGTTTGGGGGCAGTCCTTGAGTGCCTATCGCTTAGAAGACGGAGCTATTTTTGTTGAAGCATCAGCTGAAAGTTAACGGTTTCAAAGTTTCATACTACTATGAAGGACGCGACAAAGATCCGTCCGAAATGAGGCTATTTCTGCACGGCTGGGGGCTTTCAGGCAAATCATTCAAACATCTGATTCACGGATTAGCCCAAGATTATCCGGTGATTGCCATCGACCTGCCTGGGTTTGGTGATTCTCATGGCTCTCATTTTTGGGGGTTCGAAGCTTATGCGCAGTTTGTCGTTGATTTTATGGACGCCTTGAAGATTCCTTCAGCGCATATGATGGGCCAATCCATGGGCGGTGGCATCTCTTTGGCCACTGCAGCTCTTTTTCCTGAGCGAATTAAAAGTGTTGTGGTCATGAACAGCGCGGGCATACCCATGCGCAATGGGCAGCCATCGATCAGAGACCGTGTGCATGAACTTTGGGCACAAGGCTTTGATCGGCGCATCCTGATTGCCTTTGCCATGAACTCGGCAAAAAATTTGAAAGGCTTGATTCGTTCGGTGAAAGTGCCGGTTAGGCATGATTTGCGGAGGCTGTTGCCTTTAATCAAAGTACCCGTGCTGCTTGCATGGGGCGATTGCGATAAGATGTTGCCGTTTGTTTATGCAGAAGAAATGGCGGCACTGATTCCAGGTGCTAAAATCGCACCTGTTAGTGGTGGCTTCCACGAATGGGGCTTGGTTCAGCCGGAAATCTTCGTATCGCTAGCAAAACAATTCGCAGATTCCTTGTCATCCCGGCCATGATTGTCGCATGGCTTCGTAAACAGCTACTGCAGCACATTGCGCTACGTTAAGCGATCTCACCGGCCCTGGCTGCGGCAAGGTTAAAATCCGCTCAGGATAAGCTTCCCGAACTTCCAACAAAACGCTATCGGTTTCGGGCCCCAGCACCATCACATCGCCTGCACGTATATCTGCTTCCCAAGGTGTCTTACTACCACCGACTTCAACCAACCAAGGCTCCTTGCCCAAGAGCTTCAAACATCTTGGCAAATCCCCGTGAAAGTGCACCCTGGCGCCTTCGAAGTAATCTAGCCCCGCACGCCATTTGGTTTTATCATTTTGTTCAAACACCAGCGGCCCGCAAACATGCAAAGCCACTTCTGTGCCAGCACAAAGGCGAACAATCGAGGCAATGTTAGCAATAATGCGGGGTCTATCGAGTACCAAGTGTAACCAAGGATTGCTTAGAAGTTCCATAACGTTGGGCTTCTCTTAGAGCAGATTGAGCTTCCAGGGAACGGCCTGATATGATTTCTACTTTGGCAATCTCTTGCCACAAAGCGCCAGAAGTCTGGTTAACGAAGGTCCCTTCGGTTAACACTCTCAGCGCTTCAAAACGATCGTTCATCAATAAGAATAGATTTGCCAACGAGACATAAGCTTCAATGTCATGTGGGTCTTTTTCCAAACGTGCATAATATACAGCGATTTGGTGTACGACATAGAGCTGGGTGTTTTTCTTAAACTCTTCCGAAATCTGCTCATCTTTAGGATACAGCTCCATGCCGGCATCCAAGACTTCCAGGGCAGCTAGATATTTAGATGATTTGGAAAGTTTTCGACTGTGCTCAAGAATCTGAGCTTGTGTGTCTACATCCCCCCTGGATGCGTCCACCAAGCCCAACAAACTAACAGATAAAACTGTATATAGCAGTATTCTCTTTAGCACTCATAACAGTGTATCAGTTTACTTGGCTTTGAGCAAAAAACCAGCTGATCTCGGTTGCAGCGGTCTCTGGAGCGTCTGAGCCATGCACGGTGTTTTCACCGATCGACAGGGCGTGAAGCTTACGAATGGTGTTATCAGCAGCTTGCGCAGGATTGGTGGCACCCATGATTTCGCGGTTTTTCAAAATCGCGTTTTCGCCTTCCAAAACCATCAACAATACTGGGCCAGAGGTCATGGATTCAACCAATTCACCATAAAAAGGGCGTTCTTTGTGTACAGCGTAAAAGCCTTGTGCTTCTTGAAGGCTCAATTGCTTCATTTGAGCGGCGGCAACGCGCAAGCCTTCTTCTTCAAACCGACCGATGATTTTACCGATCAAGTTACGTCTCACGCCATCTGGCTTAATAATCGAAAAGGTTCTTTGTTTCATTTTTTTATTTCTCCTAAAGCAGCTCGTAATCGAGTTCTACAGCGTTCCCGGCCCAGCACCGCCATGGTCTCAAATAAAGGCGGCGTCGCTTTTTTGCCTGTGGTCATCAAGCGTGTGGCCATAAATAATTCTTTGGATTTGATGCCTTGTTCTTCGCAGAAAGCACGAAACGCCGTTTCGATGGTTTTGGCATCGAAAGGCCTTAAGTTCTCGAGCTTTTCAATCAATAGTTCATAGGTTTCTATAAGCTTTTTCTTGTCTTCAATGCTTGGCAACAAATAATTCGCTGGATCCACCAGCACACTGCCTGCGAAGAAGAAGTCGGCGTAAGAAATAAAGTCTTCAGACTTCTCTACACGTTCTTTCACCAAAGGCACGATTTTGCTCAAGTATTCAGCAGAGAACAGTTGATTTTGCAAATATTCAACCATGTCCGCATCATTACGTTTTTCCCGCAGATAACGACCGTTCAGCCATAAGAGCTTTTTCAAATCAAAAACTGGTCCACCAAGCGACACGCGTTCCAGTTTAAAATTATCGACAAAATCAGCGAGCGAAAAAATCTCGCGCGCATCCTCAAACGAAAAAGCCATCATGCCCAAGAAGTTGAGCAGTGCGTCCGGCAAGTAACCTGCTTCTTGGAAATAACTCAACGAAACCGGATTCTTACGTTTAGAAACCTTGCTTTTATCCGCATTGCGAAGCAGCGGCAAATGGGCAAATTTAGGCGCTTCCCAACCAAAAAAGCGGTAAAGCAACACGTGCTTAGGCGTAGAGCTAATCCACTCTTCACCGCGAATCACATGGGTAATCTTCATCAAATGGTCATCAACCACATTGGCCAAGTGGTAAGTAGGAAAGCCATCGCTTTTAAACAATACTTGATCATCAACCTCTGAGTTGTTGATTTTAATATCACCACGCAGCAAATCGCCCACGATGGTTTCACCTTCTTTGGGTGTCTTCAGACGTACGACGCCTGAAGTATGATGTAGTTCACGGCAATGGCCGTCATAGCCAGTCGGCTGTTTCAGCGCCAGCTGGCGCTTTCGCACTTCCGCCAAACGCTCAGGCGTACAGCTACACCAATAGGCATGACCGCTGGCAAGCAACATGTCCACATGCTCTTTATAAATCTCGAGGCGCTCACTCTGGCGATAGGGTCCACATGGCCCGCCAATATCAGGACCTTCATCCCACTGAATGCCAAGCCATTTGAGCGATGACAAAATGGCCTGCTCGCTTTCCAGCGTCGAGCGTTTTTGGTCAGTATCTTCAATGCGCAGGATAAACTTGCCGCCATGCTGTTTAGCAAAAGCATAGTTAAAAAGGGCAATATATCCCGTGCCCACATGAGGGTCACCAGTGGGCGAAGGTCCTATACGGACCCGTATTTCCTGAGGATTTGGCTTGGACATCGAGTGAGGGCTTAAGTTTTTTTAGGTTAAAAATCAAGGTCATTGTTTTGAATTGCTAATCAGCCAGAATAAGCTTTACCTTAGGGTTCATATGCTCGGTTTATTGCTTTTATTTTCTCTACAATTTACCTGCTTACAAGATACCGACTGCGTGCTCAGGTCGGCCAACTGTTGCGGCTGCACCAAAGGCGGACGAGTCGCGGCCGTCCATAAAAGCACGCCCAAGCCTAATTGCGAAAATCGCCTATGCATTCAGTCCGTCAGCACCCATTCTACCTGCAAAGCCAAAAAGGCAGTTTGTAAGAAAGGCGGTTGTGCGCTTGAGTACTAAAGGCTATTTATACAAGCCTTAAATGGGCCAAATACAAATATTAAACGAAATTATTGCCAATCAAATTGCAGCGGGCGAAGTGGTCGAGCGGCCAGCGTCCATCGTGAAAGAATTAATCGAAAACGCTTTAGACGCAGGTGCAACCCAAATTGATCTGCACATCATCGAAGGTGGCATCGCCAAGCTGGTTATCACCGACAACGGCTGCGGCATGGCGCCAGATGATGCCGTTTTGTGCTTTTCCAGATACGCCACCAGCAAACTTCGATCCATGAGCGATTTCGCCACCCTGAATTCATTCGGCTTCAGAGGCGAAGCCCTAGCCTCCATCGCATCCGTCAGCCGCATGAGTCTCACCACCAGACAAGCGGATACAGTGCTCGCGACTAAAGTGGTCGTTGAAGGCGGTCGTATCTTAGAAGTAACCGAAGCCGGCGCACCTGTAGGCACACGCATTGAAGTCGAATCGCTCTTTTACAACACCCCGGCGCGCTTGAAATTTTTGAAAAGCCCACGTTCAGAAGCCAGCGCCATCGAAACCATTATGCGCCAAGCTGCGCTTTCCAAGCCGGCAGTGGGCTTTAGACTGCAAATCGACGCCACCACTAAGCTGGATGTTCGGCAAGCGCCAAGCGAAGCTCGCCAATTCGAGCGCGCAATCTACTGCTTAGGCGAAGATACACGTGGATATTTATACCCCATCGATTTAAAAACCGACTTTCTAAGACTATCTGGCTATGTGGCCGCCCCATTGGCAACACGCAAAGATAGCCTAGGGCTATACGTCTATGTGAATGGCCGTTTTGTGAAAGACAAACAGCTGGTTCAAGCCATTCGTGTTGCGTATAGAACCATCTTGGAAATCGGCCGCCACCCCATTGGTGCAATCAACATTGAAGTCGACCCTGAGGTGGTAGACGTCAACGTGCACCCGCAAAAGCTGGAAGTGAGATTCTCAGAACCATCGAGAGTACAAAGCCACCTAATCCGCCTTCTAAGCGATTTTCTATCAACCACACCTTGGTTAAATTCCTACCGGGACCTCACCCCCAGCCCCTCTCCAGAATCTGGAGAGGGGAGAAGCTGGGCTTTAAGTCCCTCTCCACTTGGTGGAGAGGGATTTAGGGTGAGGCTACCCTCTCCCGATTTTGGCGAGCCAAAATCTCCCTCTCCCACAAGTGGGAGAGGGTATTACGTTCAGCATGGGCTGGGTGGCGCGGAGCGCTACACAGACCTTCGAGTGGTGGGGCAGATTGATTCTACCTATCTTCTTCTAGAAGGCGCGCGTTCTATGATCGTTTTGGATCAGCATGCAGCGCATGAACGGGTCGTATTCGAACGCGTCTGCGCACAAACCAAACAAAACGGTGTTTCCTCTCAAGCTTTACTATTTCCTGTCTCCATCACGCTTTCTCCCGGGGATATGCAGACGCTGATCGAAAAGAAAGATGTCTTTTTGCCCTACGGCTTCGAAATCGAGCCCTTTGGCGATCACCAAGCGATCGTCAAAACCACTCCCGCAGGCCTTAAGTCGGAGTATGCCGAGACGATCATTAAGGACACCCTGTCCGATTTACGAAACGCCGACCGCCCAGATGCGTTGCAAGAGTTCTCCGATCACATCTGCGCACAAATCGCTTGTCACACTTCCATCAGAGCCGGACAGCGCCTAGATAATTCAGAAATCCTAGCCCTATTAGAACAACTTGACGTTATCGACTACGCCGCGCACTGCCCACACGGACGCCCGGTAGTACGAGCGATACCTTTCACCGAGATCGCTCAATGGTTTCACAGGACTTAACCCCAATTGTAATCGCCGGCCCCACCGGCTCTGGCAAAAGTGCCCTGGCGATGAAAATGGCCAAAGAGCTGGGCGGCGAAATTGTCTGCGCCGACAGCCGGCAAATTTACGAGCGCATGAGCATCGGCACTGCCGCTCCGAGCCAAGAAGAATATATCTTGGTCAAACACCACGGCTTCGAGCACCTAGACCCTAAAGAAGTCTATAGCGCAGGCCGATTTGTGACCGATACAGACGCCTTTGTGCAAGAAATCCAATCCCGCGGCAAAGTGCCCCTGATTGTCGGAGGCACAGGCTTATATCTACGAGCCTGGCGCTTCGGCCTAGCTGACGTGCTGCCCTCCGACCCTCAGGTGCGAGCAAGACTGGAACAACAAGATTTAAGCGATTTGTATCTAAAACTCCAGGAAGTGGACCCCGCAAGCGCAGCTAAAATCAAAGCCACAGACCCCGTACGCATCCTGCGCGCCCTGGAAATCCTTGAAATCAGCGGCCAGCCCGCCAGCCAACTCAGACACACCGACTGGGCTCGCGAGCCGCGCGTCAATGCCCGCTGGCTTTTGCTTAAGCCATCGAAAGAAGAACTGGATCAAAGGCTCAAACAACGCGTCGATCAAATGTTCGAAGCCGGCTTAGTCGCAGAAGCTGTCGCTTTAAGAGACTACCTAGGCCCTGCAGCATCCCCAAAAGGTCTGTTGGGCACCCCTGGTTATGCAGAGAGCTTGGCACTCGTGGATGGACTACTAACCGAACAGGAAATGTTCGAAAGGACGTTCATCCGCCATAGACAATACGCCAAGCAGCAGGTTACCTGGTTTCAGAAGGAGAGTTGGTGGGCGCTTTAACCAAGGCATAAATCGCGGGAAGCTGTTTGTGATGCCAAACGAAAACTTCCTCCAAATCAGGGTTAGCTTCTATTTCAGCCAACATGTAATTGATGAATCCGGGTTGGTTTATCAAATTTTCAATAGCAAATATACCTGTGACGTTATTTTGCACAAACCATTGGTTTGGGTGGGGAAAAATAACCAAAGGGGGCAGGACGACATGTTTCTTCATGGCATTAGAACTATTTATCGACGTCAAACAACAAATGAACGACAGCATGTAAATTCGCGACATGCCTTTGTACTTGCACCTTTATAGACATTCGTAAAGTTAGCGCTGAAAGCGCGCATCTTGACCAGGTAACATTAATTGATATCATATTCACATGTCATCAAACCCGTTTTTAAACACAACATTTTGGCTAGCTGTCAGTCTAACAAGCATCGCTATAGCAGGTAATCACGGACATCCTCCCCAGCGAGGCCCTTTAAAACCAAGTGGTCCGGATCAAAAACACAATAATTCATGCCACGGTGACGGAGCCGCAGTCGCTGCTCCGGAAGGGGAGAATTTTGAAGAAACAGCAGAAGCTGATTATGCCAGCTCCGATTTCGAGTCTGCCGCTGCCCATTTTACGCACGCAGAAACCTTCTATAAAAATGCGGGACAATATGCAGATGCCGACAGAATGGCGCGCCGGCGAGAAGACGCCATGAGGGCTGAAGGTGAAAAAGCACGCAGGTTGCCGTTAAAAAGTAAAAGTTCAGGCATACCAGCTCCTTATGTAAGAGATCGAGATGATAACAGTACGAATGGACTAGCTTTGGATTTGGCCAAAGAGGGTCGTCATAATCTAGCCTCAGCATCATTTCTCGAAGCTGCCAGACAATACCGGGCGAGGGATGAGCTGGAGGCTGCGGTGAAAGCGTTCCTTAATGCGGGTAATTCATACCTACGGACACCTGACACCCAAGCAGCATTTCTTAGTTTTGATCAGGCCATCGAGATGCTTATGGCACTCGCACTTCAAGCTTTCGAAGAAGGTCAGCCAATGATTAGTAAAGATTACTATTTCCGCGCTTCAACCTTAATAGGAAGGCTTTTAATGCTGCCCTCCTTAGAAGCATACAAAACCCATCTTTCCTTTCAGCTAGCCAAGATCCAGAAAGAACTACAGCCCTTAAGCAGCAGCTTTCAAGACAGGTAGCCACCCACTAGGCATAATGGCTTAATCAGCTAAGGTGGGCGGCTATGCATTCAAATTTTGTTGCTATTTTGGACTATGGTTCTCAGACGACTCAACTAATTGGCCGTCGGCTTCGAGAGTTTAAAGTATTCTCTGAAATTTTCCCTTACCATATCGACATTGAAACGCTGAAGGCTCATGCGCCTAAGGCGATTATTTTGTCGGGCGGGCCTAATTCGGCCCATTCTAAAGACGCGTTTCCGCTGCCAGAAGGATTGCTTGAATTAGGCTTGCCAATTTTAGGTATCTGTTATGGCGCTCAGATTTTGACCCAGACATTGGGCGGTCTCGTATCCCCATCGGAGCATCACGAGTATGGGCGATCGTTTATTAGTTTGCAGCGAACTTCATTGCTATTTAAAGGGCTTGATCATCAAGAAGTCTGGATGAGCCACGGTGATCAGATTGCTCGCCTACCAGAAGGTTTTGTCACTTTGGCATCAACGCCAACTTGCCCTCATGCAGGCATTGCTTGTGAAGAGCGCAAAATCTATGGCGTTCAGTTCCACCCTGAAGTGACGCACACCGTTCATGGTCGCCAGATTCTGACGAACTTCTTGTTTGAAATCGCCAAAGTGAAGCCTACTTACGAGCTTTCTGATTTCCTAAGTGAAGAAACAGCCCGCATTAAAGAACAAGTGGGAGACGCCCAGGTGATTATGGCGCTTTCAGGTGGGGTTGACTCAATGGTCGCGGCAAAACTGGTTCAAAATGCCATTGGCGACCAGCTTATCCCGATTTATGTGAACCATGGTTTGCATCGCCTTGGCGAAATTGCGGAAATTGAAGCCGTTAAACCACAAATCGTCGATGCCAGAGCACGCTTTTTTGAAGGGCTGAAAGGCGTTACTGACCCGGAAGAAAAGCGCAAAGTTATCGGCCGTTTGTTTGTAGAGATTTTCGATGAAGAATCGAAGAAATTCCCCAATGTACAATTTTTAGGGCAAGGCACGATTTACCCCGATGTAATCGAATCCCCAAGCAGAGACGGTGGCCCGAGCGACGGCATTAAAACACACCACAATGTGGGTGGCCTGCCTGAAATCATGAACTTGAAGTTGGTTGAACCGCTGCGAACTCTATTTAAAGACGAAGTGCGCGATTTGGGCAAATTGCTCGGCCTGCCTGAGAAATCCCTAGCACGCCAACCTTTTCCTGGGCCAGGGTTTGCGATTCGCATCCTAGGCGAAGTGACTGAGCAGCGCTGCGAAATTCTTGCTCAAGCAGATGCCATCGTACGCACCGAAATCGGTGGTGGCTATTGGCAGTTCTTTGCGATCTTACTCCCCGTCAAAAGCGTTGGCGTCATGGGTGATGGCCGGCGCTATGGCGAAACCATTTGCGTCAGGTGCATCGAAAGCGAAGACGGCATGAGCGCTGACTGGGCTTATTTGCCACGAGAAATTTTGAGCCGCATATCCAACCGGATCATTAACGAAGTTGATGGCATTACCCGGGTTGTTTATGATATCAGCTCCAAGCCACCAGCAACCATTGAGTGGGAATGAGACCATCAGACATGAATAGCAAAACACGAAATCTAAATCCTCAACGCCTCGTTTGGATCGATCTGGAAATGACCGGTTTGGATGAGAATACTTGCGCCATTGTTCAAGCCGCCATGGTGATTACTGACTTGCAGCTCAATGAAATTGCCAGCATTGATATGACCATTTGGCAGCCTGATTCCGTTCTGGCTGGCATGGTTCCTTTTGTTAAGAACATGCACACCCACAACGGTTTGCTAAAGAAAGTTCGCGCTTCTGAGGTCTCACTTCAGGATGCAGAACGCAAGCTAATGGAAGTTTTGACCCAACATGTGGTGTACCAACGAGGCTTTTTGGCGGGCAACTCGATCTACATGGATCGGCTCTTTTTGCGTAAATATATGCCTGCTTTGGAAGGCTACCTGCATTACCGCCAAGTGGACGTGTCTTCGATTAAGATACTCTGCCAAGAATGGTTAAAAACGCAGGCGCCTAAGAAAGAAAGCACCCACACCGCACTTGATGACATTCAACAAAGTATCGAAGAACTTAAATATTTCCGAAACAATTGTTTTAGATTGCCTTAAAATTACTCATGAACGAAATCATTCTTTTGGGTCAAATCGGCACGGTGGTCGCAGCCTGCCTTTTTGCCGCCAAGCTTGGCAAAGAAGCCCTATTTATTATCATCAGCTTGCAAGCGATTATCGCGAACTTGCTGGTTTTAAAACAGACCTATTTGTTTGGGCTACATGTAACTTGCTCCGATGCATTTGCGGTCGGAAGCATCTTGAGTCTCAATCTGCTCCAAGAAAAATTTGGGGCAAAAGAGTCTAAACTGGCCACTTGGCTATGTTTTGGCAGCATGCTTTTCTTTGCACTTTGTACGCAGATACATCTCTTATATACGCCAAGTCCTACGGATACGATGCACCCGCATTATGCAGAGCTTTTAAATCCCGCGCCTAGATTATTTTGGGCTTCGCTGACCAGCTTTTTCTTGGTGCAGCAGTTCGATGTTCGATTTTATGGATTTTTAAAGCGAAAACTGCCAACTTGGCGATTCGGAGTGCGCAGTACGATTTCGCTGCTACTTTCTCAACTGCTCGACACATTTCTATTTAGCACTTTGGGCCTGTGGGGGCTGGTTGATTCGCTGCCGCAGATTTTTATATTTAGTTACTTGATGAAAGTCATCGTGATTGCCATCATGGGCATCACGCCTTACCTGCTCCCCCGACATAAATTATGAAATTCGAAATATTACACCAATCTAAAAAATCTCGTGCTCGCGTTGGGCGCATCCATACCGCACATGGTGTGATCGATACGCCTAACTTTGTAGCAGTTGGCACCAACGGTTCTTTGAAGGCTTTGGACAGCAAGACTGTTGAAGCTTTGGGCATTCAGCTGATGTTTTGCAATACTTACCATCTGATGCTTCAGCCCGGATCTAAACGGGTTGCTGAAGCCGGGGGCTTGCACAAGTTTATGAATCGCTCGATGCCGATCATTACGGATTCGGGTGGGTTTCAGGTATTTAGCTTGGCTTATGGTTCGGTTGCCAGTGAGCTCAAAAGCCAAGGGACCAAGCAAATAGACGGCAGCGTTCTGAAGATCAACGAAGAAGGCGTTTTGTTTAGGTCCTATCGCAATGGCGATAAAGTCTTTTTGACGGCTGAGACTTCCATTCAGGCGCAAAAAGATTTGGGCGCGGACATCATGATCAGCTTTGATGAACTGCCACCTTATCATATGGATCAGACCGCGTTGATCGACTCCATGGAGCGCACCCATCGTTGGGAAAAGCGGTCGCTGGATGAGCATTTGAAAGACCCGCGGCATCAGGCACTGTATGCGGTGATCCACGGTGGGGTTGATGTTGAACTTCGCAAGAAAAGCTGTGCTTATCTGGGTAATCTGCCCTTTGATGGCTTTGGCATTGGTGGCAGCTTAGGCAAAAATCGCCCTGAAATGATCAATATGTTGACCGAGGTCATGCCTTTTGTCCCGCCGGAGCGACCGAATCACCTTTTAGGGATCGGGGATTTGCCATCGATAAGAGACTGTGTGCCACTGGGTGTGGATACTTTTGATAGCTCGTTCCCGACCAAAGCCGCCCGGCATGGGACGTTGATGACCATGGACAGCACCCATTTTAATATCACCCGGGGCAAGCATGCGGATAATCTTGGGCCGATGGTGGCTGATTGCGAGTGTTACACCTGTCAGAATTATTCAGCGGCCTATATTCATCATTTGTTCAAAGCCCACGAACCGACCGTCATGACCCTAGCCAGTATTCACAATGTGCATATCATGGTAAAGATGATGGCTCGTTATCGACAGCAAATTTTGGACGACCAGATTTAACCACGGAGAATACATGTACAGCCTGATTCAAAAACCAGCCCCTGATTTTAATGCCGAAGCTGTGATGGCTAACGGTGAATTTTCAAAAATTTCGCTTTCTAGCTTTAAAGACAAAAAATATGTCTGCTTATTTTTCTACCCACTAGATTTCACTTTCGTATGCCCATCTGAGATCATTTCATTTTCTCACCGCGCAAAAGATTTTGAAGCGCGCCAAACCCAAATTTTAGGTGTATCGGTTGATTCCAAATTTAGCCATTACGCCTGGAGACAAACGCCCGTGGACAACGGCGGAATTGGTGCGATTGAATTCCCGTTAATTTCCGACATCACCAAGGAAATTGCTCGTGATTATGGCGTACTAGTTGAAGATGCAGTCGCTTTGCGCGGAACATTCTTAATCGATATGGCTGGCGTTGTCCGTCACGCAACTTTGAACGATCTGCCACTGGGCCGAAATGTTGATGAAACCCTTCGCATGATCGATGCTTTGCAACACACTGAAAAATATGGCGAAGTATGTCCAGCAGGCTGGAGAAAAGGTGATACCGCGATGAAGGCTAATACAGCCGGCGTAGCATCCTATCTGAAAGAAAACGCTGCAAACCTATAAAAGCTAGGTTTCCAAAGTCCCCCTCCAGATCCTGGAGAGGGATTTAGGGTGAGGTCCCCTCTTAGCTGTTGCTTGATGCAGCTGGTGCACTAACGCCACCTTCTACCACAACATTCACAGGAACAGCCACTGGAGCGCCACCACCTGGTGTTACAGGATTTGCAGGAGCTGCGGGTTCAGCGGGTGTTGCAGGTGTTGGGCTCGGTGCAGCGCCTGGGCCTACTGGAGCAGCGGGTGCTACAGGTCCTGGCGTCAAGGATACGCCGCCAGCTGGCATTGGAGCGATTGCTGAGTCTTTAGACACAATCGCGCCTTTAGCAGCAACTTCACCTTTGGAAGCCACTTGGGATTGTGATGAAACTTGCTGAGCTTTCGATTCGTGATGAAACAGAGCTTCAATTTTGCTGCCTAGATCTTGAAACGCAGCTTGAATAGCATGTAGATGAGGATGAGACACCTTCACTTCTACAGTTCCTTGCATTTGAGCTGAACCAGCGGCCATAGGAGCCACAGGCGATTTCATCGCTTGCATCGGTGATTTAGGTTCAAAATGATCTTTAGCCGCAACTTTGCTTTCGAGTTTGGCTTCTGCTTTCGCAGGGGCAGCTTGTGTCGCAACTTGGCTTGCGCCTTTTGCAGCTTCCTGTGCAACTACAGTTTGGGATTTTGCAGGGATTACCATATCTTTTCCGCCCATGTTCTTTATCTCCTATTTCGGGTGACCTCGTTGGTCACGAAAAGAACAACATTGTTGGTGCGGCATCTATTTCGAAGTGATCCTTCCTCTTTGGATTCAAAGAGGAAGGATCTAACTAGTAACTACTTCTTAGCTACAAAAGTAGGAACTTGTTGGGCAGCTTGTTGCACAACGGATTGAGCTTGGCTTTGGCTTTGGCCTTTAGCTTCGCTCTTAGCAGCTGGAGCTGCAGTACCGCAAGACTTAGCAGCTACTGTTTGTGATTGTGTTTGTGTTTGACCTTTAGCAGCTGGCACAGTTTGAGCTTGTGACTGTGTTTGGCCTTTTGCACATGGAACTTCAGTCATTTTGCTAGCTGATTTAGGAGCAGCCAATACGTCGATTGGGATCGCGCCTTTAGCAGGAGCTGTTTGGCACTGTGATTGTGTTTGACCCTTAGCTGCAGGTACTGGTACCTGTTGTTGAGCTTGGGTTTGTGTTTGGCTTTTGCTTGCTGGTGTTAATCCGCCCATAATGTATACCTCTTTTTTGTTTAGATCTCATCAGGCGCCTCCACTGTGGTTGCACCTGCCCACAAGAACTCCTTGTGTAAGATTCTTTATTCCGGACGGGCGCATTTTGGACTTGACACATTGTTTTAATATACTAATATTTGCCACTCAATAATGAGTCGAATATTTTACATAGTTTTGATTTTTCTGAGCGCGTGCGCGCCTCAGTTTAATTCAGAGCCATCTGAAATTCATTACAAGATCACGCCCCAGGCAAATGGATTTTTGGTGGAGATCACGCACGACGCGTCCGTTGCCCCGACCATGACTTCGCCAGCTTACTATTCGACTTTTTCTCTGCAATCCAGCGGAAATGACCATACCGTCCGCTATTTTATCAAGCCCGCTCGCAGACAGGCACATGGCCCTTCGGATACCCAAATAGATCTATCTGAAGGTTTTTTCAAAACCTCAGGATATGGCTTAATCGCCTGCTTGGGCCGGAAATGGGATGAAGCCAAATCAGTTCGCATCACCTGGCAAGCTCCAAAACCCTGGCGGTTTGCCAATTCCTTTTCAGCCGGAGCTACGCAGCAATCGTTTAAAGCGAGCTGTTATCAACTTCAAAACGCTCTATATGCTGGCGGAACCAACCTGCGCTTCTACGAAACCCCTTTAGCTACCGTGGCCATTTCTAATAACGCTTCCGAAAAGGTTAATAAGAAATTAATTGCGACAGTTAAAAAGAACATGGTGAAAGTTAAAGATTTCTGGGGCGAGCTTGACGATGCCAAAGAATATTATTTTGTTTTGATTCATCCAGCGAATGGCAACGAGCACGGTGGTACCGCGCAATTTCAGTCTTTTCAATTAGCGCTTGCTGATTTTACGCCTTCTGACGCTTCTAAAGAGTTAGATCATCTGATTGCGCATGAATATTTCCATCAATGGAACGGCATTAAAATCAACGTACCAGTGAGCACACAGCATGAAGTCCGCTGGTTCGTGGAAGGGTTCACGGACTATTTTGCCTTTTCCATCTCAGGGCACACAGCAAACTTCAGCAATAGGTTCGAGAATGTCAGCCTTAAAAATTATGTCTCTGACATGAAAACTCATTTTGATGTTCCGTACATACAAGGCCGAAAAATCGCGGCTGATATGGATAAAGCAATCCAAAATTATTCAAGTCGTAAGCTTGAGCATTTGATGCGCCATATTGTTAGGCGATCGCAAGCAGATCCGCTATTTTACTTAACGCAGGCAAGCATCTTGGGCGTCATTTGCGAAGGCAACTATATGAACTGTGACCAAGCACACCAACTGATAGAAAACCATGTCAACCTAGGCCATCCATTTGTCACGGCGTCTCGAGATTAAGCATCAAATCTTCAGCTTCCTTGTCGGTCAGCAAATTAGACTCCAGAGAATCTCGGTAAGAAATTCGAGCAATTTGCTTGAGTTGCTTTTCGATCGCAGTCAAACGAAGGCCAGCGGCTTGCTGAAATGAAGCTTCTGCTTGCCTCGCTTCCATGCCTTTCAAAATTTCCACGCGCTCCGCTTGAAGCGTTGCGATCAGGGCTTTAGCAGCTGGCAAATCTTGAGATGACAACTTAGAAATAGCTTCCAGCTGGGCTTTGATTGCTTTGAGACGTGCCAAGCTTTTGCTTAAGAAAGAAACCGCTTCGGTCCTAATAGGCATCATTTTTAGCCAACGCAGCAACATGCCCAGGGTTGAGCCCTGGAAAACAACCGACATCACCACCACCCCGAAAGTCATGGCGATTAAAGTTTGCTTAAACTCAATGCTATCAGGCAGCGACAATGCCAAAACCATAGACAATGCCCCCCGCAGGCCTGCCCACCAAATCACTGTCGCGCTTTTGCCATCGAGCGGCTGGCCCATCCGGCGCAAAATCGGCAGTGGCAAATAAACAGAAGCGGCTCTAGCAGCCAAGACAGCAAAATAGGCCATGATAATCACAGGTATATTGCTCATGAGCAAAGGCACATTGACTTCAAGCCCCATCATTAAGAAAACAATGCTGCTGACAAAGAACGCCACGTATTCCCAAAAGCTGGTCACGGCTACACGGGTGTTGGGGTTAAAACCCTTTTGATAACCAAAGTTACCCACAAAAAGACCAGCCATCACAGTCGCCAAAATGCCCGACATGTGAATCTTTTCGGCCACCAAATACGACCCATACGCCGTCACGGTGGTGATCGCGATGGAAATCAAATGATCCTCTGCTAAAGTGATGATGAAGCTGGCAAAAAGACCAAACATCGATCCAATCAGCAGCCCACCCATCGAATAACTAATCAGCTGAAGCATGCTCTCAGACCACTCGAAGTGTCCCAGGCTCAACGCCGTCAAGACTGCATGGTAGAAAATAATCGCCGTTCCATCGTTAAATAAGCTTTCGCCTTCAATCAAAAGCGCCAAACGCCTATCAACCCCCAGCTGACGCAGCAGGCTGATCACAGAAACTGGATCGGTCGCTGCAATAATCGTGCCGAACAACAGAAAGTGTAAAAAACCATAGGCGTGAGACAAGCCAAAGATCGAAAAGCCGAGCCATAAAGCCAAAGCCGTTAAAACCGCAGCCAAAAGGACGCCAGGCAATGCAAATGTGGCAATGGTCGGCGAGAATTGCCTAAGTTCCCGAGCTGGAAAATGGATGGCTGCTTCAAATAATAATGCTGGCAGAAATACTGTCATCATTAATTCAGGCGTTAATTTTAAGTTGGGAACAATGTTTAACGCATTAATGCCAAGCCCAACCAATACCAAGGAAACGGTATAAGGAACTTTAACTCGAGAGGCCACGATTCCTACAATGGTGGCCACCATCATCAGCGAGACCAGAGCCTCGATCGTTTCAAATTCTGCCATTATTCATACCTGCCGTCATAATATTGTAAAAACTGCTTCTCTGCCGCACTTAAAACACTTTCATCAATCAGTCGCTTATCCAAAGGGCAAAAAGAGAGCGGCTCAACCTTCAAAAAGTCTGAAAGTTCAGGATCTTCGTTCACGGTACAAAGATTTTCAATGCGAACACCACCGAAGTCTTCGATATAGATACCCGGCTCAATCGAAAAAACCTGTCCGATTTCAATGGGTGCGGTACCAACCGTGGAAATCCTAGGAGGATTCTCATGCACATTGATGCCAACACCATGCCCTGTTCCGTGGTTATATTGGTAGCCCTGCCTCCAAATCGGATCGCGGACAATGCCATCTAAACTCGCTCCAGCCGTGCCCTTGGGAAATCTAGCTGACATGCCAGCAATAGAGCCTTTTAAAACCGCTGTATAGATCTTCTTTTGTAATTCGCTGGCTTTTTGATCGGGGCCGCCCAACAAAAAAGTACGGGTCAAATCAGTAGCGTACCCGCCCTCATAATAAGCACCGACATCCAGCAAAAATAAATCGCCCAATCGCAACGGCTCTTTATCCTCGGGCGTTCCATGATGAATCTGTGCGCCATTCTTGCCACCACCACAAATAGGTTTAAACGACAGGCCCGTAACCCCAGATTTTTCAAACTCTACGCGAGTCTGCGCATCCACCATTGCCTCGGTTAAGAAAGTGCCTGAAGCCATCTGTCCGCACACCCATTGCTGCACTTTATCGACCACGCGATCTGCGCGTGCAATGGCGCTGCGCATATGAGCGAGCTCTGCGCTATTTTTGATGGATTTCATCGCTTGAAACGGGCTTTGCACAAAAACGATCTCGGCACCAGCCTGCTCCAGTTCTCGGCGCACCGCTTCGGGTGTCAGCGCTGGATCCAGGCCAATACGAGCTTTCTTTTTAAGGAAAATCGGTCCCTGCAAAATTTCCAAATGATCTGCATAGGCCAACGCACGCGCCGAAAAGACCATCTGATAGGGAAACTCACTGCTACGCTCGTTGCTCAACCAAGCAATCTCATCCAGCGGAACCACCAAAAATGCATCCAGCTTATTCGCCGCGAAAAATGGCGCAGCACGTTTTAACCGATCAGCCGTGGTCTCACCCGTACAAGCAAGCGGCGCCTGCCAACGTTTTGCGGTGCTCTGAGCAATTTCTGGCCCAAATGCAGGAAGCTCAATCAAACTAATGCCGTGCTTTTCTGCCTCTGCCTTAAGCCGATTGTAAAGATTGACCGACATACGGTCTGACTCAATGCCAAGACGCGTATTCGGAAAGTTAGCAAGCTCGCTCAGCCATGCCGCTTCAATAGATTGACCCAAAGGCAGCACGCGAACATCGAAATCAGTGGCCTCATTTTTGGCCTGAATGGCATAACGGCCATCAACAAACAAAATACCTTTTTGACGCACCACCAAGACATCGCCCACAGATCCAGCAAAGCCCGTCAAATAGACCCTGCGACTTTGTTCGGAGGGCACGTACTCGTTCAAATATGAGTCGGTCGAGCGAACCAAGGCGCCGTCTAACCGGTGGGATTGAAGCATTTCCAGAAAGAGTGTTAGGCGCTGATTCATGGTCGAGATTTATAACCCACTTTGCACCCTCAAGCAATTTCTGTAACAAATGTATCTATGAGATGGTTGGTAATAGTGTTAATGTTAGCAGGACTGGCTTGCAGCCCCTGCAGAAATTTGGCCGAAAAAATTTGTGATTGCAGGACCAGCCAGAGCGATGCAACAGCGTGTAAGAAGAATTTAGACTTCGCCAAGCAGCATAAATACTTTGGGCAAGCCGTCGATGAAAATAGATGCCAAGAAATATTAGATAGCCCAGATTGTACCTGCGAAGCTATTTTATCGAATCAATTTGAGAAATGTGGATTTACCCGAAAATGAGCCGCTTTAAATTAAGAAATGCCCTGTTTATTTTGCCTAATGCTTTTACCGTATCATCCATATTCTGCGGTATGTACGCCATCTGGCATGGCCTAACCGGCAACACACCTGAAACCCTTTATGAATCCGCCATTGCAGTATTTTTTGCCGGATTCTTCGATCTATTTGATGGTCGCGTTGCTCGCATGACCAAAACGCAAAGCGAATTCGGCGTCCAGCTCGATTCACTCGCTGATGTGATCAGCTTTGGCATTGCCCCTGCACTGCTAGTGTACAAATGGGCCCTAGAACCACTCGAAGCTGTTGGGTTTATCGGCGTATTTTTTTACGCTGCCTGCGGCGCCATCAGGCTCGCCAGATTCAACGTGATGGCTGCCCGGGACAATGGCGCTTCAAGCTATTTTATCGGCCTGCCCATTCCTTTGGCCGCATCCGTCATGATCGCTTCACTGATCGCACATCTCAAATTATTTGAAGGCGATGCCGTTAAGCATCCATTATGGATTTTGTGGCTGGTAATTATCTTAGGCGTGTTGATGGTTAGCACGGTTCCTTACTGGACTTTCAAAAACTACAAATTTAACCGCCAAACCGTGATGCTCGGGCTGGTTTTCGTTTTGATGGGCTGGTGGTTTAGGCTGCATTATCCCACAAGTTTAGGCATCGTGACCCTCCTCAGTATTTATATTCTGGCTGGATTTTCACGTTTTATTTGGATTCGTGTATACTCCAAATCAAAGGAGCGTTAAGCGATGTACAACTCGAAATGCAAATGTCCCCACCATTCAATATCTTTCATTTTTGTGGCCCTGATTGGGTTAACCTGGTTGCTATTTGAATTGGGAACCATCACCCTTCATACCGCCAATTTGGCCTGGCCAATCTTGCTAATCTTGATCGGTCTTCAAAAAGCTTTTGGTGGCATGTGCAATTGCTGCATGAAGTCCGGTAGCTGCAGTTGCGGTCGAAGTGACTGCAAATGCTGCTCGAAATCTAGCTGCAGCACGGATCCGAACCAAATTCCGTCGCAGCGCTAAGATCGGTCTCGCCAGATAGTAAGCGAAAAACAGATAATCTGGCAAAGCCAAGTCCTGAAAGTCGTTCACCCTTGGGATGAACAAACTTAAACAGAACTTGGCTTTATTTTTTAGTTTCGCTCGTAAGTTCAGCCGATGCACCCAAGCGTTGAGCTGCCAAACGTAATTGTCATTGCGAGCCAAGCGAAGCAATCCAGGATCCTGGATTGCCGCGTCGCTTCGCGCCTCGCAATGACGAGTTAGACCTTCTTTTAAAAAGCGCGTTAAATCATAATTCTCAGCGACTTTCCAAAGCAGATGCCAGTCCAAATTGCCATACCGCTCCAATAGAAACTTGATATCTAAGCCCCATTGCCCCCTCTGCCACAAAGACTCACTGCCATGGGCGCACAAATATAACAGGTTATATTCAGGCGAAAGCTGCTTGATATTTTGGTCTCCCACTCGGATTTCCTGAAGCGGGACATCAAACACCGAAAAACACCCTATATCTTGAAATAAGCGCCAGTGCAGTTCTAAGCAAATCTGCTTTCTAGGGTGCCAATAAACAAAGTCTTTGCTGTGCTTCAAATGAGATTTCCGTTGCGCAGGACTAAACAAAAACCGTTCATAACCTTCCGTGCACAAAATATCATCTGCCAAGAATATATCTTGTGGCCGAATGACAAAATCAAGGTCGTTAGAACTCCGTGCCCCTAAATCACCATAAAGCTCCAATGCCAACAGCGGACCTTTAATAGAAACCAACGGTATCGATTTAGCTTCAAATAGCCGCACCAAACGCACCAGTTCTGAAACCTGATTTAAAGCGAAAAGCGCTTTTACGGACATACATCCTCGAAGCATTCAAGCGCCACGTAGCCGACCGCATCTTCATGTTCCAGCCACGCATGAGCGGTAAAGACCTGATGCTCGCGTTTAACGCCTAAATAAAGTTTATTAGCGAGTCGCCGCCGCCGCAGCATCAACTTGGTTGCCAAGGTTTGCTCGAGACACTTTGCCTGCCAAGGCACTTGTAGAGAAACTCGCTGCACCCAGCTGCGAATCCATTGATTAACGGCAGGGTTTTCGATTTTGGCTTTACCACGCAACTTGTTAGCAATGGACTGGAAGGGCATTCGCAATAAAATCAATCTCGCTAAAATCAGACAGCAGACTGCTTCAACAACAAGCCCTGCTCGTTTAACGCGTTTAAAAAAATCAAAACTTCTTCTTGGCACTTAAGTGGTGTTACCTCGAATTCCTGGACCAGGCGGTCACATAGTGATGCCACGGTCCGGGATTCTTCAAGCAACTCCCAAATACGCCTTCCAACGGAATTAACGCCATAATATCTGCCTGTTTGTATACTGAGCATCACCAAGTCTTCATCAAACGAAGCGCTGATCAGGTCGGAGTTTCTGATGATTCGTTCGTTCAATGCGATGGTCATATTACCTGCTATACGCTTCGGGCCTAATTTGGTGAATGACATTAGAGATCGCCAAACCAGCGAAACAACCCATTCCCGATTTGCAATAGGAAAACACCCTACGAAATGCCCACCGACTAAATGTCAAAACTTAAGGCTCCATTCTCAACGTAGGTTGATTCGTTGGTCAATTCGTACTAGAGCCACCGGTTTTTTTGATCAAGAAAGTTTGACACGGATTTGTAAAAATCCCCGTGTTAGTTTGCAATTGCATTCTGACAATTAATCCCTTAAAATACTTCGGGCAATTGGAGCTCATATATGCATTATCGACACTATCTTGCCGGAATATTTCTATTTGCTTCTATAACGGCTCAAGCTCAGATACTAAAGATGCGAGCGCCAGAAATATGGACACCTGGCCTTCGCCCAGCACAACAAGCGCTCAGCCAAATTACAAAAAGCGTTGCTTCAGCAGAGACGATTAAGCGCAATGCTGCCGAACGAGAGAGCGGCATGTCTGTTCTCGGCAAAGAGAGATCTTTAGGCTCAAACGTCAGAAAACACCGACAACAAATTAAAACATTGCGCTCGGAGCTGAGTGAAGCGTTGCGAGATGTACGCGTCAACGATCCTCGGTCGGCCAATGTGGTACGGAGCGAACTATACGATTTATTGAACAAGAAGCCAGCAGACGAACAAGGCGAAGAGTCATCTCTGTTCGGCCAGCAAGATGTGCCAGGAACTTTTTGTGATGTATCGGCTCAAGCTCAGAGTATTCAAGGCCCAGTTGCTTGGACAGCACCCACGGCCGGTACTGCAGCTGCTGGCGCAGGCGGTCCATCGCCGCAACTTGGGCCTGCTCCGCAGGCACCTGCACCTCTATCAGCGATAGTTAACCCCACCCCAACTCTTGCTGTTGCCGCTGAGCCTACGGTTCGCACTCAGCCGATGACAGTGTCGCCTTTGGCGCGTGTGGGAGATTGGTACCAAGGTCCTAGAGAATCAAAAACTGTTCCTGCTCTAGAGTGGGAGCTCGGGCGAATGGGCACTACTAAAATGACCTTTGAAGACGCGCAAGCCTATGCAGCATCGCGTGCACATGCTGACTGGCGTTTGCCAACGATTTGGGAATTAGAAGCTTTGTATCAACAGCAGAATGTTTTAGGCAGTGATTTGGATACCGAATGGTTTTGGTCAGATACAGCGGTCGTTAGCCGTCCCAGAGCTCATTGGTTCGTCCACTTCAGCGGTGAACATGTGTACAGCAGTCGCCTGCTCATCCGTAGTCGCGTTCGGTTGGTTCGCTCACGAGACGGGTGGTTTATTGGTCTATAATTAGCTGTTCCGGATACCACCGAATTGATTTAAGGCTTCGGTCTGTTCTCGATGCTCTCGAACCGCTGAGCCCAAAGCTTTTTGCTTAGGCTGGATCAAAAATCCAGCTTCTCTTTTTTCAACAATTGTCTTGATCGCCGTGGCGGAAGCGACACTTTTTGCAATCGATTGCAGCGCTTGCTGCGCAGCACCTGCCCCTGAGCGCTCAGAGAAGCTAACACAAATAATCCAGCGAAATAATACCGACCATACATATAGAAACTCCAAAATATTAGAAAATGTTTTAAAGGATCGATAATGCGAATGCAATCGTAAATCGGAAAGAGATCATACCCCGTCCATGTTAACCCCAAAAAAGCAGCACTTTACAGCAAGCGTCAGATATTATCAGTATATCGGTCATCTGAGGGATGCATATTGCGCTTACCAAAGATTTAGGAACTCAATACAAGAGGATGTGTCATGATGCTTAAAAATGGGATCTGCTTTAGAGTCTTAATGCTAACAGTCGTTTGCAGTATTCTTCCTTTAGAGTCAGCTATCGCCAAGGAATCATTCGATGGCTTTCTTCCCGAAGTACGTCGAGGGTTATTTTTGCATCTTTGTGACGTAATTCATGAAGTCGAGAATACTGCGGTGCGAGATTCGTGGCAAGCTGAGTTTAACCTAGATAAACTAGCCTCCATTAACAAAAAAAGTGTCGAAAAAATAACTTCGTTATGTTTTCATATTTATGAGATTAATTTTAAAGTTAAGCAGCAACGTAATATCGCTAAATCCACATTCTCTCGAATTTGGCAGCTATCTTTAAAGGATTTCACTCGAGGGGCGAAGATTTCTGCCTATGATCGAGCGTCAGTTTTTGCTTTATCAAATGATGACGGTACTCGATTTTTATTGAGAAATGTGAATGATTCCGTTCGCGAACTTTTTTGTAACCAAAGCTATGACCGCCAATCTTCTATCGACGCTGTATGGCCTAGCGCACACCAGGCCCTGCAAGCATTGGAACCGGAGTTGATTTTGGAATGGAAAAATTATTCGAGTGAATTGAACTGAGTCGGTTCCCAGGCTCCAGGCTCAACAAAGCTTGATTCGTTGGCACCGGACCAACGTGGCGTTGTGAAACAGACGATTTGCCCATGTTTTGTAACGAGTTAATGACGGGTTATTGGCGGCATAGGGCTTTTAGGCGGCAATCCCCGCAACTTTCTGGGCCGCCCGGAGGAACGTAGCCTTGAAGTACCGGGGTTAAGACTTCCATGAGCGCTTGGTCAAGTTCATCTAGGCGCTCGGTCATATCTATCATGGGGCCAGGGGCGCCGTCTTTGATGGATATTGGGTAGCCTATAAGCGATCGCTGTGATCCAAGCAGCTTTAGATAAATCGGTATCTGAAAATGCGTCTTTAACACTTCCGACTGAGCAAAGCGCATGCGTAGGCTGCTGAGTGATGACAGTTTATAATCCACAACGATATCAGCGCTCGGGCTTTTATCAATTCGATCCGCGACGCCGCCCAGAAATATTTCAGTTCCGGCAATGGGAAATACCATCGGTCCCAGTTTTTTTTCAGACGCAACCTGGTACGCACCGGGGATAGGCGGGTTTTTGCGCAGGTTGGACTCTAAGCGAACCAGTGCTTCATGAAGCCAGAGCATCATGGCATCCCAAACACCTTTGTGAATTTCAGGATGCTCAGCCAACACCAAGTCGGCCTCAGCTTTAAAAAGCGCTAAATCACCACCTTCTAAAATCTTATGAGCGAGTTGACCCAAAATGCGTGGGTCGATATCACTGCCGGAAGGCTTGTTTAGATCTACTTCTAATAGGCGTTCAATAAATGCTCGAAAAGGGCATTTTGCGAAGGCTTCAATGCGCGTCGCACTGAAAGCGCGCTCCCTAGACAAGCCCAACTTGTCACCGAATTTTTCTCTGAAGCGAGCCGTGTCCATTTGAAAAGCGCCCTGCTTTGCGGAAGATTTAGCATGGCTAGCGGTTTCGATCAGGCGCTCTAGCTTGCCTAAAGGCTTATTCACCAGATCCAGAGAACTCGGCTCACCCAGCCAGCTAAGCTTAGTAAGCTCGCTGGCAGCCTGAGCTTGATACACTTCATCTACTAAAGAGCTAGTCACCAGCAGCGTCTCTGTCGCCGCATCGCAGGCGCCCAGAAACCACATAGGCTCCAGCGCTTGCCTCGCTGGAAACAAGCTCGGCTCGAGCGGGTCTTCTTCGAAGCGCCTTAAAACTTGCCTGCCCATCAGGCGATTAACCAGAAAGCAATCGGCATCGGATAGTGGCCAATCGGGCTCTCTAGAAAGCGTCAATCTGCCATGAGCTGCGTCGGCGATAATTACCAGGTCGAACTCTTTACCCAAAAGGTCAGGAAGCGCCATCACGGTCAAATCAAGTCCCTGATCTTTTAGGGCGTCCTGGAAAATCAACGCCCGCCTATCGAGCATCCGCATAGACACAGCAATGCGTTTATCAGCGCCGTAGCCTGAGGCCACTTGCGCAACGAGACGTGCTTCTTGAACCAAATCAGGTGCTTCGTAACGCATCCAACGAGGGGGCTTCGAAAACGGCTTAAAGACGATTTCGATATTTTCTAAATTATGATGCTTTTCAATGCGAGCAGCAAGCGCAGTGGTGGGCAAGCTAAAGCCTTGCCCCGATTCATCTACCGGTAGTTCGAACTTCAGTTTGACGCCTAGACTAGCCAACTTGAACAGATACGATAGCTCGAGCTCGCTTAAGTCTACCCTGCCCGAAATAACCAACTGATCAAAAGCAGGCTTGGCGATCAACGCATCGTGCTGCGCTCTAAAATCCGAGCTTTCTTCTGATTGCCCAACCAATGGCAATAGGATTTCAGCCAGTTTGGCAGAAAGACCTGGCTTGGCCAGAAGTTCTTCTGGGCTGCAAAATCCGTGGATCAGCGCCCTTAACAGTTTGGTTTGCGAAGGCGTCAGCTACTTCTTCCTCTTTTTGAGCTGGTCTTTGGCTTTGGCCGCAAACGGGCTTTTGGCATGTTTTTCTATGATTTCGTTATAAAATACCGCCGCGTCATCTTTAAATTTCAGCGCTTCTAAAGACAAGCCTACTTTGTATAAAGCTTCGGGGATTTTACTGAAATTTTGATATTTGGTCAGCAATTCTTGAAAAGACAAAACGGCCTTTTTGTACTCACCTAGCTCATAGTACGAGTCTCCGCGCCAATACAAAACCTGCGGCGAAAATTGCTTGTCACCTGCATACTTCGTTAAAAATGCATCGCAACCCGCAATCGCTTTTTCAAAGCTTTTGTCTTCGAAGGAAGTTTTGATTTGAGCAACCAAATCGGCTTTGCTTTCGGTGGAAACTTCAGCTGGCGCGCTCGATTTGGTACTCTGCAAATCTTCAAGCTGTGCCTTAAGCTGTTCGACTTCCGTTAAAAGCTTGTCTTTTTCAAGAGAACGTTCAGCATTTTGCTTAAACGTGCCGTCTTCGACATGCTTCAATCTGGAATCGATCAGTTTAAGTGCGTCGCCTTGATCACGCTGGGTTACGGCCAATTCGCCTCTTAATTTGGCGATGTCAGCGCGCATGAGGTCGCCTTCTGCCCGCGGCACGAAGCACGCAGGCAGTAAAAGGCAACTAGTCCAAAGTAATGTCTGTGCGCCGGTTTTTAGACCAAGCTTCTTCGTTGTGTTCTGTATCAACGGGTTTTTCCTTTCCATAAGAGATAATAGTCATTCTAGAACCATCAATTCCAGAGTTTTGCAAGTATTGAGCTACGGTTTGAGCGCGTTTTTCACCTAAAGCCAAGTTGTATTCTACCGTGCCTCTTTCATCGGTGTTACCGGAAAGAACAAATTTTTGACCCGGATTCGAGCGCATACAGGAGGCAATTTCATTTAACTGATCACGAGTGTCTGACTTAACGTCGTAGCCATTGAAATCAAAATGGACCACGCCTGTGATCGCACAGCTTAAAGATTGGGTAGGACCTGTGCTCGGAGCGCAAATACCAGCGGCGCAAACCATGCCGGTGCCGCAATCGCCTGAATCAGTGCAGGTTTTAGGTTGCTGATCAGGGTTTAGGCACTGGGCGTTTTGACAAGTTTTGCCGTCTTTGCAGTCAGCATCTACCGCACATTCCTGGCATTTTCCAAATACGCAAACGCCTTCTTTGCAGTCGGTGTCTTTTTTGCAGGTACCTGAAGTGGATTGATGGCACGCGGACATCATGAACAAAGCGGAAACCATTACAAATTTCAAGAACATCTTTCTCTCCTTTTTAAACCAACACAGGCAAACACCTGGGTAAAATTTCAAATCTTGCAGGAAGCGTACCCGCATCCTCACCATCCGTTTCAATATAGAAGGGTTCTTTAGAGATGCAATCTACTTTTGCGACTCGACCCCGCATCTTATATACCTGAGGAAGCTCAAGATGCAAACCTCGGTATACCTTGGCCCCATGTCTCAGAAAAAATCCCAGGCCCATATTGGATACCGCGATTTCGTCAAAGCGACCGTCATCTAAACTAGCGCCTGGCGCAATTTGCATACCGCCGCCAAAATATCGACCGTTCGCAAAAGCCAGCAACGAGCATCTGGGATGCCGAATATTTTTACCATCAATATCAACGCTTAATTGCTTAGGTTTAAAAGAAAAAATGGCTTTGAACGTTTCGAAATAATAAGCCCAGCCGCTCAAATTGCTCTCTCGTGCACGCACGTTTTGGGCGATCACCGCTGAAATGCCGCAGCTGGCAACGTTCAAAAAATATCGAGTGTGAGTTTTAGAAGTTACCAAACCTAAGTCGATCATTTTAACGCGAGCATTCAGTAAATGCCGGACCAAGTTTTTGGTCTCACTTGGAATGCCCAAGCTTTTTGCGGTGTCGTTGCCTGAGCCGCAAGGCAAAACGCCCAAAGGAATTTGGCATTGATCACCCATGGCGTTCACCACTTCGTTTAAAGTGCCATCCCCACCGAGCACCAAAATCACCGTCGCATTTTCAGCAATGGCCAAAAGCGCCAAGTCGGTGGCATGGCCGCCGCGGTCAGTCTCAAGGACCTTAAGGCTAGGCCAAGTTGCCAACATTTCGGGCAAAATGAGATCTAAACTAGCCTTCGCCAAGCCCCGATTCGATTGGGGATTGACAATTAGGTAGGGGTTGCCGAAAGTGCCATTCACCTAAACAAAATGAGTTCTATCCAAGCAAGCGTCAAGACCCCCCTTCAAATTTTAGATCAAGGCAAACACCACCTTGTGGTCTTTAAGCCTTCTAACATGGTGGTGGTCACAGGGCGCGGTGCGCCTAAACCAACGTTGCTCGATGTGGCTATTGCCGAGTTTGGCAAAGGCATTCGCCCAGTGCATCGCCTCGATCGCGGCACTACCGGTTGCTGCATCTTGGCCAAAGACCTTTTTGGGCAACAAGCTTTGAGTAACGCCTTTCGCAAGCACTTGGTTAACAAAACCTATCTGGCGATTATTGAAGGCGTGCCCGATTTCAAGAAATTAAGCGTCGATGCACGTCTGAAACGCGTGGATACGCCCAACAATAAAAAGAGCCTAGCGCACCAAACCATTGCAGAAGATGGTGAGCGCGCACTGACACATTTGAAAGTGCTTTCAACGACAGACGGGTTAACGCTCATTGAAGCTAGGCCCGTCACGGGTCGCATGCATCAAATAAGGGCGCATCTTAGTCATTTAGGCTTTCCAATTATTGGCGATATTTTGTATGGGTCAAAACGAGATTACGCACCCCATTCGTTAGCGCTTCATGCATACAGTGTTGATTTTCCGGTCCCAGAAGGCGGGCGCAAAAAAATCGTGGCTGAGCCCGATGAACGCTTTGCCGCCCTTGCTAAATTGCCCTGATTGGGGCAACTAAGAGGCTTCATGCAAGATACTCCTGATTTTAAACGCCTATTTATGGCGGTTTTCTTAATGACTGCTTTGCTCATGGGCTATAACGCCTTTTTTGGTCCTAAAACCAAAGCACTGCAGCCTGCGCCTGCGCCAGTTCAAAGCACAGATACCGCGGGAGTGAAAACTGCGCCGATGCCTTTAGCGCCTCCTCGCGTAGAAACGCTCAACACGCCGATTGTCACTCAAAGTCTAACCCGAACGCTTCCCGACAGGGGCGGCATTAGGGGCGGTTATCAAGCAACATTTAGCAGCGAAGGCGCCCGTGTCAGCGATTTTTCGTTAACTGGCTATCAAAACCCAGTTCATTTGGCGCCCTATCTGGTTGCTGAATCACGCGATGGTAATTTGACGCTCTCATCAGCTTCCAGATACCAATTGGTTAACCAAGACGCTTCCAGCATCGCTTTTCAAAAAACAACGCCAGAAGACATTCGAGTTATTAGACGGTATCGTTTCTCCGAAACACCTTTTGTCTTGCAACATGAGCTTGAATTTAAAAATTTAAGCGCCGTATCAAAGCCCATCTCGATTAACTTGGTCATGGACACACACGAGGCTCAAAAGGCCGATGTGGAACAATTGGCTGCAGCATTTCGCTTTGGCAAGACGCACGAACGCTTTCCTTTGAAAGACATCAAAGAACAGCCAGAAACCCTAAGCGGCACGCTCACCTATGCTGGCTTTGACCGTCGTTACTTCTTTATCAGCGTTGCCCCTGAGCAAAATAATCTGACTGAAAGCGCCACCACACAGATTTTAAAAGTAGGCGAGCATGAAGGTATGCGCATTAGCCTGCGTCATAAAACTTTCACACTGGCGCCAGGCGCGACTCAGCTTTTTAGCTACTCATCTTACATTGGACCGAAAGAGTTGAAGCTTTTGGATGCAGCGGGCCACGGGCTTTCAGAAAACATCGACTATGGTTGGTTTGGGGTGCTGAGCAGGCCCCTGCTATGGTTGCTGATTTATATTAATCAGTGGGTATTGAACTTCGGCTTAGCCATTATTCTGCTCACGGTCTTGATTAAGCTGCTAACTTTTCCGCTGACTCAAAAATCTTTTGGTGCGCAGCAGCAGATGAAAAAGATCAGCCCGCAGCTTAAAGAAATTCAAAAGAAATATGCTCATGACAAAGCCATGTTGGGCCAGCAGCAAATGGCGTTTTATAAAGAGCAAGGCATTAACCCGATGGCAGGTTGCTTGCCCATCTTGATCCAGATGCCCGTTTGGTTTGCTTTGTATCAGATGCTCGGCAACTCAGTAGAGCTTTACGAACAGCCATTTTACGGCTGGATCACCGATTTAACCAAGCCGGATCCTTATTATGTGATGCCAGTCGTCATGGGACTCAGCATGTTGATCAGCCAATGGATCATGCCGCCAGCCATTGATGAATCGCAACCACAGATGAAGTATGTCATGTGGTTTATGCCGGTTTTCCTAACCTTTGTGATGCTCAGCATGCCAGCCGGTCTTTCGATTTACATGCTGGTGAACAATCTTTTGACCATCGCTCAACAAATGTACATCAAGCAACGTTCAGAGGTGAGCGCGTGAGAAATTTCTTCGGCAACGAACCTGGCGATGGCGGTGGCAATCGCCGCTCTGTTAAAGACCTCAAAGTTCCCTACGATGGCATTGGCAATCAATTGGAACATGGCGGGCAGATTCACTACGCGCCGGATAATGTGGGCAACTCGATTGATTCAGCGCCAACGCATCATTTAAGCAGTGTCACACGGAAAAAAAGTGAGCATGCGGCACCTCAGCGCCTAGGGCGTTACCTTGCAGGCGGCGTTAACCCATTGGTGGTTGCAGGCCTCAGCCACTTAAACCCCGATAACAACCCGGCCGTTGTCACCGGCGCAGAAGCGGCCCCTACCCCCCGGCCTGTTTCAAATCAAGCTCAAAATGATAAACGCTTGCGAAGATTATTCGAATTCGATGAAGATGACCGCGCCGAATACAGCCTCACCAGCACACCGGAAGAAAAGTGCGCGCAGATCGAACAAACCGTTAAAAAGTTGTTCGACTTAGGCCATGCCCCGGTTGAGCTAACTTGCCATGTTGAACAAGTGAACGAAAAACCATTTGTCTCAGTGGCAGTCAAAACACCACTGTTTAAAAACGATGAGATTTCGATGGCTGCTTTGAACTTTTTGGTTAACAAAATGGTTAATCGCGCACACTCGGATCGAATCCGGCTAGCCGTTAAAGCAGCGTAGCCAAAATCATTTGGCTGCTGCTAATGATATATATGCCACCTATTTCAACGCTTCCACCCAAAAGTCCAATCATTCCCATGACACCGGGCGTAGACCTATTTGTGTCGCTCGTTAGCCGCAGCCTCTCCCCAATAGATACCTTCGAGGGGAGTTTTGAGCGTGCCTATTCGCTCATTGGCTTTCAAAAGAAAACGACGCCCGAAGAGCTCGAGCAGCTGTCACGCCTGATGGATGCTCAGCATCAAGCTCGCATGCGACGAATCAATGATGTTAGGTAAAATTGCTGTCATTCCCGGAGATGGCATTGGCCCAGAGGTCATTGCCGAAGGTGCCGAGTTGCTTGAAGCCCTTGGTTTTGAGCTGACGTTTTTCGACTGGGGCGCAGACAAATGGCTTCGCGATGGCATTGGCTTGCCCAAAGACGCGCTTAAAATGCTGTCCGAGAATTTCGACGCCATCTATTTCGGCGCACTCGGAGATAAACGCATCCCCGACATGGCGCATGGGCGCGAAATTCTGCTGGGCCTGCGTTTAGGGCTGGATCTCTATATCAACCTGAGACCAGTTCAGCTTTTGCATCCCAGCTTAGCCGTGTTGAAAAGCAGTGCGCCTATTGATTTCATGGTCTTCAGAGAAAACACGCAAGATTGCTACTCTGGTGCGGGGCGCAGCCTACACACAGGAACTGACCAAGAGCAAACTTGCGATGAAAGCCTGCATACTTTCACAGGCGTTGAGCGCATTATCAGGCAAGCATTCGAATATGCGATAAAGCATGGCAAAAGCTCCGTAACGCTTGGTCACAAATCGAATGCTATCAAATTTGGTGGCGCGCTTTGGCAAAAGACCTTCCAGGCTCTGGCGCGCGAATATCCAAACATCGCGCCTAAAGAACTTTATATTGACACCATGGCCATGGAATTTGTCCGAGCACCTGAGCAGTTTGAAGTTATCGTAACCTCCAATCTGTTTGGCGATATTTTAACCGACCTGGGTGCGGGCATTACCGGCGGGCTTGGTTATGCAGCCAGCGCGAACATCCACCCTGGCAAAATTAGCCTCTTTGAACCTGTCCACGGATCAGCGCCTGACATTGCAGGCAAAAATCTAGCCAATCCCATGGCAGCATTCTTAAGCGCCGGGCTTATGATGGAGTTTTTAGGCCACCATGATCTCGCTAAAAATATTAAAAAAGCAGTCATTTCAGCAATCGAACTCTGTGGACAAAAAGGCACCAGAGAAGTAGGAACTTATATCAGAGCTCAAATCCTATGAAATACCCGATGACACAGACCGGCTATGACTCTCTTTCCGAAGAACTCAGACGCCTCAGAACAGAAATTCGACCTAAGGTCATTCAAGATGTGGCCGAAGCGAGATCTCATGGCGATTTGTCCGAAAACGCTGAATATGACGCAGCCCGAGAAAAACATTCGATGGTCGAAGGCAGAATTCGAGACATCGAAAGCAAAATAGCCAACGCAGAAGTCATTCATCCACATCAGATCAATAACTCCAAAGTCGTCTTTGGCGTGACTGTGATTATCGCAGATACAACTTCTGGCGAAGAACAGACCTGGACTTTGGTTGGTGAAGATGAAGCGGACCTCAAAAGATCAAAAATCAGCATCGGCAGCCCGTTGGCCCGCGCTATGATTGGTAAAGCCGTAGGGGATCAGATGGAACTCATCACCCCTAAAGGCAAACGTGAATGTGAAATCGTCAAAATTTTGATATAGTGTTTGTTATGGACGAAATCACTGCCGAGTATAAAATCGAAAAAGTCCAAGACGAAGCTGCTACGCTGCCGACTCCTGACGCTCCAGCCACATCCAAACACCATTTAAATGAGTGGATTCCTATCATTGTGGGCGTGATCACTATCATTGGCATGGCCGCGATTAGCTACCTATTATGGACCAGAGGAGCGCGTGTCCTCTGAGCATTCGGTCTATGATACCCCAGTTAAATCTTTAACCGGCGTTGGCCCTGTCAAACTCAAAGCATTAGAAGCGCTTGGTGTTCATCGCCTTGCCGATCTTTTGGGCATCCTGCCGCGCAGCTATCAGCTCAGAGAAAGATTGCCGATGGATGAGCTTAAGCCGGGTATGCAGGCCATGGTAGTGGGTCAAGTGCTCAGACTCAAACTCATGGGCTCGCCCAAAGCACAACGCTTGGAAATCATGCTGAAAGACGGCACCGGCTATATCAAACTGGTGTTCTTCCAGCCTAAATTTGTCGCCTACTTAAGAAACATAGAGCCTATGACGGTACTTACCGCCATCGGCCAGGTGAACTCTTTTAACGCCATGCTTCAAATGGCTCACCCCAAAGTGGTTCTAGGCGACAAATCTGAAGAGCTTCAAGGCGTCTGGCCGATATACCCAGAACTCAAAAACTTAGCGCCTTCTGATTTCAATCGCCTGATTGAATCAGCTTTCAACCTGATCAAAGAAAAGCCTCCCCAAGAAAATTTTTCGCCCGATATTTTAAAAAAGCTAAACCTCATGCCGCTTTTGGAAAGTTACCAAGCCATCCACCAGCCAGAGGCTTCTGCGCTTCACACGCTTTTAGACCCGGCGCATCATCCCGCTTTTAGACGCATGGCTTTCGAAGAGCTGTACGCTCTGCAACTGCGCCTGCAAAAGCATCGTAACGCACAACAGCAAGCCGCGGCACCACAGGTAGCTGCCGTAGATGCGAAATTACTTTTCGCCGAAATCATGCCTTTTGCCCCGACCAATGCTCAAGCTCGTGTGATTAATGAGATCGTTGGTGATCTGGCTAGACCCATTCCCATGCTGCGCCTGCTTCAAGGCGACGTAGGCTCTGGAAAAACCGCAGTCGCCGCCTCAGCTGCGCGTCACATGAGTAAAGCTGGTTATCAAACGGCCATTATGGCGCCCACTGAAATTCTGGCTGAGCAGCATTACCAGCTATTCATCAAATTATTCGGCCCCGAAAAAATTGCTCGCCTGCAAGGCAGCTTAAAAAGCAAAGAGCGCCGCTTAGCCATCGAGCGCCTAAAATCCGGCGAAGCAAAAATCATCATTGGCACCCATGCGCTGATTTCAGATGACGTCGAATTTCATAAACTCGGCCTATGCATCATCGATGAACAGCACCGCTTCGGCGTAGATCAGCGGACTCAACTACGCAACAAAGGCAAATCAGGCCTCAGGCTGCCGCATGTCTTGGCCATGACCGCCACACCCATTCCCAGAAGCTTGGCACTAACTGCCTACGGGGATTTTGCCCTGTCGGTCATCGATGAATTGCCACCTGGGCGAACGCCTATCTCTACGCATATTTTGCAAGGTGAACCGACCAAAAACATCCTGCTGTTGGCAGAGAAATGCGTTCGCAATAACGAACAAGCTTATATTATCTATCCATTGGTCGAAGAGTCCGAGAAACTCGACCTATTAGACGCAGAAGCCGGCTTCAGGCATCTCGAAGGCCATTTTGGAGGCACCCAGGTCGCACTCATCCACGGCCGCATGAATGCCGCCGAAAAAGACGCTGCGATGCAAAGATTTTCGAGAGGCGATGCGCGTTTTTTGGTATCGACTACGGTCATCGAAGTGGGCGTAGACGTTCCCAATGCTACTTGCATGATGATCATCCACCCCGAGCGTTTCGGTCTGTCCCAACTGCATCAGCTGCGCGGTCGAGTCGGCCGTGGCAGTCGAAAGAGCGCCTGTTATCTTATCAGCGATAAACTATTTTTAAGTGGCGAAGCGTACCGACGCCTAACCATCATGGAAAAAACCCAAAACGGGTTTGAAATCGCTGCCGAAGATCTGGCCATCAGAGGCCCGGGTGATTTCTTGGGGACCAGGCAGTCGGGTTTGCCGATTTTCCATCATTGCGATTTGGTAAAACACGCAGACCTCATTGAGCCTGCGCGTGAATTAGCAATTGCTGAACTACCTTAAATCCCAGCGACGCGTGCACCCATTTCGCCCATTTGAACTGCAAAGGCGTGAGTACATGATCCATAAATTGCGCAAGTAACCAAAGCGACACCGACATTCCCAGCCTTCGCAAGGGCGTCACCAACCAAAGGGACGTTAGGCAAAATATTGGCCACAGCTGGCAGATTTGCAATTGCTGTTGCGCTGGTTGCGACTGCAGTCTTGATGCCAACCACAACAAGTGTTGGATTGCGAAGCGCGGCCCCCATGCCTGCCAAGCCCACGCTTGCAGATATTGCATGTTTATTCAGCTGGCCGACTGGCAATAATCTTTGAATCGCTGTAGCAACTATGCCCGTAGCGGCAAGCGCTAGAACCAAACGCTGCGTGCCATCCGCTCCCGAAGTCGGCTGAGCAGACGCGACAGATGATATTAATCCGACCACCACCAAAGCAAGAATTGATTTTTTCATTGTAACTCCTCAAGCAGCACAAAGCTCCCAACGAGAAAATTATTTCAGGCTTAAAGATTCAACTTCTTCATAACCGCTTGCAAATCTTCCCAAGCTTCTTTTTTCTTGGTCTGATTGCGAAGCAAATAAGCCGGGTGGAAAGTGGGCATTAAGTCGATGCCTTCATAGCTCGTCCACTTACCCCGAACATCGCTTAATGCGCCCTCAAACTTAAGCAAACTTTGGCAAGCATAACGTCCTAAAGCGACGATTACCTTGGGCTTAATGATTGAAAGCTGCATTTTCAAAAAAGGCTCGCAAGCTTCGATTTCATCAGGCTCCGGATTACGATTCGCAGGCGGCCTGGATTTAATCACATTGCAGATGTAAACATCGGAACGGGTAAGGCCCATCGCTTCGATCATTTTGGTCAATAGCTGTCCTGAACGGCCCACAAAAGGAAGACCTTGTTCATCTTCATCTGCGCCAGGTGCCTCGCCTACGAATAGTAAATCTGCCTCGGGGTTGCCAGCGCCAAAAACGATGTTTTTACGGGAGCTCCAAAGCTTGCAACGGCGACAATCTCCGAGCTCGACCGTACGCAGGGCTTCCAATTGTTCGGCGGGAGTGCCTTTTAAATTTTTCGATAGCGAGGCCTTTAAAGTTCCGCCAGAAGCTTCATAAATTTCCAGGCGCGTCTTAAGCGTTTTCGCAATATCTGAAATCGAATCGGTGGTCATGCGAATATGCTGGATCAATGCCTAGAGCGTGTAAATAGGCCTAAATTAGCGGGTTTAATTGTAGATTGTCGGGGAACAGCAGGTTTTCTCTGGTTTTTGACCACCTTTCAGCGGGCAATTTCATCCACCAGACTTGCCAGTAGCGGCCTTCAGCATCGTAGTGCCAGCCAGAGCGGTGGGAGATTTCGAAGCCCAATTGCTGATAGAGCTTGAGCGCGACATGGTTGAACTCCAATACTTCCAGGCAGATTTCCACCAGGCCTAATGCATAGGCCGCATGGTCCAATAAAATCGCCATGGCGGCTTTTCCGACGCCTAAGCCTCGGTACTTTTCTTCACCAATTTCTATGAATAGTTCAGCTCTTTTTGTCTCCAGATTTATCTCTTTTAGGCCGACATTGCCCACATGTTCTCTATCAACTTCGATGGCGAAAGTTTTACGTGTTTTATCAACCAACAAGGCATGGATATATTGGTCCATCATCTTTTGATCGAATGGCAAAATTGCACGGCGCTCTGGGCCTGAGATCACAAAAGTTAAATTTAACACGTAAGGATCTTGGAGCCATTTTTGTACTTTTTGATCGTCTTTTTTTTCTAAAAATCGCAAATTTATTTCTAAATTATTGGTCAATTTGGCGAGCATAATTAATGCTAGCATGGACCCCTGGGATTTTTCCGTGAGCACGGCCTGTTCTTGATTTATGCATGCTTCGGAGCTCTACTTATTGGGCGTTTTCTTTGCCCTCTTGGTCACCATTTGCCCGATTGTGGGATCCTACTTTTCCTATGTTTTCAATCGCCCTATCCACCCGATAGAAGGGCTATTTTACCGAGCCACCCGCGTCTCGGTCGCGCCCATGAACTGGAAGCAATATTTGTCCGCCCTGCTCATATTTCAGGGGCTTGGACTGCTAACCCTCCTGATCATCCTCCAGTTCAACGCTCGGGGGCGCATTCCCATCGATTTGGCTATTAATATCAGCACCAGTTTCGTCACCAACACTGACTGGCAGGCTTATGCAGGCGAAAGCACGCTCAGCTACTTGTCCCAAACGTTAGGACTAACGGTTCAAAACTTTTTAAGCGCCGCGACTGGATTCGCGGTTTTGCTCGCTTTTATTCGGGGTTTACAACGAAGCGAAACATCCGAATTGGGCAATTTCTGGGTGGATATCACTCGGATTATTTTTTGCGTTTTGCTTCCAGGCGCGTTCATTCTGGCCATTACGTTAGTCAGCCAAGGCGCGATCCAAAACTTTTCAGAGTACATCGAAGCGATCAGCGTAGAAGGCTTTAAGCAGATTTTGCCGATGGGGCCTGCTGCATCTCAAACGGCCATCGCAGTTTTAGGCGGGAACGGCGGGGGCTTTTTCGGGCAGAATTTGACCCACCCTTTTGTGAATCCTAGCGAGCTCAGTAATTTTGTTTTGATGAGCGCGGTTCTGATTCTGCCGGCTGCGCTGGTTTACTTTTACGGGCTGCAGACATCTAAACGCCAGGCCAGGGTTATTATTTGCGTGATGCTGGGGCTCTTTTTATTGTTTTACATCTGCTGCCTCTTTTTCCATTCGAAACTCGGCAGTTTAGAAGGTCAGGAAATTCGATTTAAAACCATTGGCACGCTACTCATGAACACCTTGAGTACCGCAACTTCTAATGGGTCCGTTAATGCGATGCTAGAAAGCCTGTCACCGTTGACCAACGGTTTGATGATGCTTCAAATCATGCTCGGCGAGATTATTTTCGGCGGCGTTGGTTCAGGGCTTTACGGCATGCTACTTTTTGTTTTGCTGACTGTTTTTCTATCTGGCCTCATGATCGGCAGGACGCCCGAGTATTTAGGCAAGAAAATCGAAGCTCCTGAAATGCAGCTGATTTTGGTGGCTATTTTGCTTCCAGGAATTGTTACACTCACGGCTGCTGGCATCACGTGCCTAAAGCTATCCGGAGGGCACAGTCTCTCGCAAATACTTTATGCGTTTACATCGACCACCAATAACAACGGCAGCGCGCTGGGTGGTCTGGATGCTAACACGATGTATTTCAATTTGGCACTTTCCATCACCATGTTGCTCGGGCGGTTTGGGACCATTGTTCCCGTCTTGATGATCGCAGGCATCATGGCGCGCAAAAGATGTCTGGAACCCGAACTTCGCACCTTTGAGACAGACACGTTGCTTTTTGGTGTGTTGCTGGCAAGCGTTATCCTTTTGATCGGGGCGCTGACATTTTTACCTGGCTGGTTTTTGGGACCGCTGCTTGAACAAGTTACTTTGATGGGAGCTCAAAAATGAAAGTCCGATTGCTAAAAAATGCTTCCTTGGGTGCCGTGGTCAAATTAAATCCAGTTCATCTGCTTGGAAATCCGGTCATGCTGCTGACTTGGATCGGTGCCCTGATTTCAACCGTATCTATTTATTGGCACCCTTCAAGTTTTGAAATTCAGATTGCTTTGTGGCTTTGGTTCACCGTTTTGTTCGCCAACTTTGCTGAAAGTTTGGCGGAGTGCGAAGGCAAGGCGCAAGCTAAATCACTGCGAAAAGGCAAAGTCTCGCTTATGGCCCGAAGGTTCAATGGCAGCAAAGAAGAAAGCGTTCCGGCCACATCTCTGCAACGGGGCGATTTGGTCGTTTGCGAAGCGGGCGATGCCATCCCTGCAGATGGCGAAGTTATCGAAGGCATTGCCAGTGTGGATGAATCCGCCATTACCGGGGAGTCGGCACCCGTGATTAGAGAAAGTGGTGGCGATCGAAGCGGTGTTACCGGTGGTACCCGGGTAATCAGCGACAGGCTCGTAATTAGAGTTAGCTCAGAAGCCGGGCAATCTTTTCTAGACCGCATGATCAATATGATCGAAGGCGCGAAGCGTCAAAAGACACCCAACGAACTGGCTTTAAATACGCTGCTGATTGGACTGACAGTGATGCTGTCTTTTTCAGCGCTTAGCTTATGGTGCTTCGGAAGCTATAGCGGCCTCAGCATCTCGGTCACAGCGTTGGTTGCTTTATGGATCTGCTTAATCCCAACGACGATCGGGGGTTTGCTCAGCGCAGTCGGCATCGCGGGCATGGACCGGCTGGTCAAAAAGAATGTCATCGCCAAAAGCGGACGCGCCATCGAGGCAGCTGGCGACACCAATGTCTTGTTATTAGATAAAACCGGCACCATCACCTTGGGAAATCGAATGGCATCAGATTTCCTACCAAGCCTAGGACACACAGCGCGGGACGTCGCCCATGCTGCGGCTTTGGCTTCCCTGTCCGATGAAACCGCCGAAGGGCGCTCAATTTTAGCGCTGGCCGAAGAGAAATTCGATTTTGATCGGACCACTACCGATACCTCTGCCGCTCAGTTTATTGCCTTCTCAGCGAACACGCGCGTCAGTGGCATCGATCTAGCCAACTGCCGAATTCGCAAAGGTGCCATTGATGCCATCAAAATGGAAATTCAAATGCAAAAAGGCGAGTTTCCCGCAGACCTGGAACCGGCCATTATAGCCATTTGCCAAAGTGGTGGAACGCCGTTAGCCGTGCTGAAAGACAACGAAGTGGTAGGTGTCATACATCTGAAAGATATTATTAAAACCGGCATCAAAGAGCGCTTTCAAGAGCTTCATAAGATGGGCATTAAAAGCATTATGATGACCGGCGATAATGCTTTGACCGCTGCTGCGATCGCTGCTGAAGCAGGCATCGGCGATTTCATTGCACAGGCAACGCCAGAGATGAAGCTTTTGCGCATCAAGGAAGAGCAGAGACGCGGATCGTTGGTCACTATGACCGGCGATGGCACGAACGATGCGCCTGCGCTTGCTCAGGCAGATGTAGGCCTGGTGATGGGCTCGGGCACGCAAGCTGCTCGCGAAGCCGGCAATATGGTGGATTTGGATAACGATCCTACTAAAATTCTGGAAGTCGTTACCATTGGTAAGCAGCTATTGATGACCCGCGGGGCATTGACCACTTTTAGCGTTGCCAATGACTTGGCAAAATATTTCGCGATTTTGCCGGCCATGTTTGGCAGTCTGTTTGTCATCGATATCAATATTATGGACCTTGGTTCGAGCGAGAGCGCGATTTTGAGCTCGGTGATTTATAATGCGATTATTATCATGCTACTTATCCCATTGGCCTTGCGAGGCGTGCCCTACCGGCCAATCGCGAGCAACTTATTGCTGCGACATAACTTGATTGTGTATGGCGTGGGTGGCCTAATCGCACCTTTTGTCGGCATCAAACTGATTGATTATGTGGTGCGAGGATGGGTCTAGCGAAACCCTTTTAATTCGAACGTTCCTCTAGCCTCTCCAAATAGACTTGCGCCGATATTCGATGCCCTGACGAATCCTTGTAAGTCACCCGATTCAAGTTGATACCCTGACGTTGCAGAAGGCGCAGACCGTGCAGCGCCTCTTGTGGGCCTGGCTTATAATGGCCACTTTCATTACTAATCTCAACGAGCCTACCATGCTCATCTGTCTCAATAGACCCTCCCCAAATAATAGCGCCCCCACCAAAAAAGCTGGAATGATGGAACTTTCCTTCCTCAGCAAGACCTACATATAACTTCTTGTCGGGCCCCAGTACAAAGATATGTTCCTTGCCCCAGTCCAGCCCAGTCTGAAGCAGCCTTCCGTCTGGATGCGTCAGAAATACTTCATTGTCCTCTTTGGAAAGATGCACCTCATGAGCGGCCCGCTGCGACGGTGTCAAATATTTAATGCGACTGTCCGCATATGTCTCCTTATATGCCCCTCGACCCCTAACTACCGGCGCGGTCGGAGATGCCCCAGCTATGGGGAAACGCTTTTCTAAAGCGCTAAATTGTTCTTCCTGAAAAAGGGACATGCCGCCATGGTTTGCTTTATGCCACTCGGGGAAAGATGCCGAGGTTTCACTGTCTCGCCACTGATTCCACTGCTTTTCAAATTCACCTTTTCCAAGACGATGTTTGGGATCTGCTACTTCGCGCCAGTATTTTTCATCCAACATCTTACCGGGAATACCTTGATCCGCCAGCTCCCGAACACCTTTAGTAATTTTGACCAAATTTCGAAAGCCACGTCTTAATTTTTCTTTCAATGACAACACTTGCGGCTGTCTCTCTTGTGGCGGTGTTCTTGCACCCGTTGGTGTGCTTGCCCCGTCTGGCGTTCCAGCCGCCGGCGGTGTTCGTAGGTCGCGTGGCGTACCCATAGGCACGCCTTGCGAGCTGGTTGTTTGTGATACTCCGGTCTCTGGGCGTAGCGGAGAACTAGCAGGTGAAAACCGATCCCGCGACCCTGGACCTGACGGCAATTGATCTAGTTCAACTCTTGATGCGGAATCAGAAGCAGGTAAACGGAATTTTGTTCTGTCCATTTAATAACTATACATCAAATAGATTAGCCTAAGAGCATAACGACTTTTAAAAAGTGCTCCATTAGCCCTTTGGAAAAATACTCGAACTGAGACAATGTCATAGAAAGCGCTGCGAACGAGATGGCCATGCCGCCAACCGCAATCGCTGGCATCGACAAAAAGTACGCATTAATCTGCGGCGCAATGCGGTTGATTAAACCGAAAGCAATATTAATAATCAAACAAACCGCCACAATCGGCAAAGCCAGTGTCAGGGCGATTTTGAAAATCTCAGCGAGCAAGAACATAAACTCTTGATAAAACGCCACCGAGCCGCCCGTGAAAGGCGGCATTTGGTTAATCGGTACCGAGATAAAGCTCTGAACAACGCCTTCAAAAAAAACTTCATGCAGCCCCGTGGATAAAAACAGAATCAGCGCCAACTGATAATACATGTCCCCATAGGGCGAGCTTCTCTCAGAAGTTTCAGGAACCATTAGCTGCACTTGGTTCGTCCCGCGCACCACATCGATTATTTGCCCAGCCATTTCCACCGCGTAAAATATTTGAGCGGTGACAAAACCCAACGTGAAGCCTACGAAAACTTCTTTGATCATCATCAACAAGTAAGGCATCAAACTGCCTGGGACGGTCCCGTGAAGATTACTGGTCGCCAGCGGCCAAACAAGAGCCGAAAGCATGATGGCAATACCAACTCGAACCGGACCAGGCGCGTTTTTCGACCCCAAAAAAGGGATCAGCGTTACCATCGATATCATTCGAGCGGCTATTAATGAAAACAGGATCAAGGCATGACCCTGAGACACATCCTTGGTGAATGCAGCAATCAGTGCGTTTAAAAATGCCTGCATGATTAACCTAGCGGGATGGTGTAAAACTCACCCAAGCACCTGGTGGCAAATTTGAGCATCAAACCCCCAACCCAACCACCCGAAATGGCAATAGCCAAGTACACGAACACCATTTTAGGCGCAAAGCTCAAGGTCTGCTCTTGAATCTGAGTGGTTGCAGAAAACAGAGCGACTGCCAGTCCGACCACCAAACTCGCCACAATCGAAGGTGCCGAAATCAGAATGGTCAACAAAATCGCCTCGTTGGTCAGCTGTGCAACATAGGCTCCAATGTTCATAGCTGATATCCTAGCACGAGACCTTTGGTGATGAGGTACCAACCGTCCACCATCACAAAGAGCAACAGCTTAAACGGCAAACTGATCATGGTGGGCGCAAGCATCTGCATGCCTAAAGCCATCAAAATATTCGACACCGCCATGTCAATAACCATGAACGGCAAGAAAATCATGAAACCGATTTGAAACGCCTTGGTAAGCTCCGAAATCACAAACGCAGGAACCAAGATAATATAATCATCGATCGACAAGGCAGCGCGGTCTTCCGCTTTGCGAATTTTTTGTGCGATGCGATAAAACAGCTGAACGTTCTTTTCTGAGGCCTGGTTTCTTAAAAACTCTTTCATCGGCGCTTCAGCAGCAGTCATCGCTTTAAACAGCAAATCAACGTTGGCTTTGTCAAAAAACTCGCTATTTTGATGGTGCATGAATTTTTGTGAGTTTTTGTAAATCTGGAGTCCAACCGGCTGCATCACATAAACGGTCAATAAAATCGCAAGACCTGTAATCACCGTCGTTGGCGGCGCCTGTTGCATGCCCACGGCTTGACGCGTGATCGAAAGCACCACAGCGATCTTGACGAAGCTCGTGACCATCATGCCAACAAAAGGAAGCAACGATATGGCCACCATGCCGATCATGAGCATCAAAGGCTTCGAACTAATGCCCCCACCACCGGCGAGAGCTTGAATGCCACTCATATCTGCCGATTGCGCAAATACACTTTGGGAAAGCAGCAGACAAAACAGCTTAAAGAGAAGATTTTTCATTCAATTCACAAACGAGAGAAACCCCGTTTTCACTCCCGGCCAACACAAAGTCACGTCCTCGAATTTCCACGATGTAGATACTTCGTCGCGGCTCTAACGCCAAACGTTCTTTTAAAACCATGGTGGCGGAGCGCTGATGTTTTGCCAACCAACGGCCCATGACTTTATTGAGTAAGAAATAAGCTAACGCGACCACTGCTGCGAGCATGGTCGCAATTTGAAGAAGCGCCCAAACAAGTTCCACTGGATTTAAGCCCCAATCAAGGACAGGACTTTAACCCCAAGCTTTCCTTCGACTTCCACCAGCTCACCTTGGCCGATGCTTTTGCCACTAATGGTCAGCTCCACAGGCTCACCCGAGGTCTTTTTAAGCTCAACCACCTGCCCTGTTTGAAGGGCACCAATTTGCTGCAAATTGAGCGGCAGACGTGCCAACTCAACGACAAGTGGCATTGCAATACTTTGCTTTAAATCTTCGGTCATGACAGTTCCTTGGCGTTTTCAATTTGGGACACAGAAAAGGTGTATTGATTTGACTCAGACAGACCGAGTTGCCCCTGCAAACTGGCCGACGCTGGCGAGCCTATTTTAGCAGTCGCTTGCCCTGAAATAACTTTGTCAGTCAGTTTCAAAGATGCGGCATCCAGCATAATGATATCACCAGCTTCTAAACCTTGCAGATCGCCAGAGGTCATCTCCACTGAAGCAATCTCGATAACCAGGGGCAGCTCGGCCCAGGCTGTTCTGCTGGCAGCACGTTCCGCAATCACGCTCGCGGCTGGCGGATTGATGTCAGCCAAAGATTTAAGCAGCGTTTCCGATACCCAAATCCTAACAAAAGAGTTTTGATCGCCCAAACCCAGTGTCAGAGACAAGCAGAGTGACCCTGCGGGCGGCACCTCATTTTGATCGCTCAGCTGAAACGACTCTTTGGTCGAATCAAACAATTTGGCGAGCAAATAGAGCGCTACGCCTTTTTCCAAATCCGAAAGTTTAGGATCGAGGCTTTCTGGAGCTGCCTGAGTGATGGTTTTGTAAACCAGCGTCTGCAGCACTTTGGTGTCCAACTCAATCCAAAATAGACCCGCGGCCGGAGCCCATGTCGCTGCGAACAAACTGCCTGTTATTTCAGGGCTTTTTTCAAAAGAAAGTCGTTTGTAATCAAGATGCGCAGGCAAACTTGACGTTTCAGCAAGGGATTTTTCGACGGGAGCGATTAATCCAAGCAATTGAGCAGCCATTCCCGAGGCCGCGCTGATTAAATTACAGAGTTGTACGTCACCTTTGCTGAGCCTAGGCAAGTTTTGTAGCATAAGTTAGTTAGAAACCTTGTCGAGCACGGAAGCAACGTGTGACGACATCAAGGACAAAGCCAGATTTGTAATCATAAACGCTGCGGCAGCACCGAAGGTCAACTTGCTTAAGAAAGTGTTAGCGCCGCGACCACCGAAAGTAGTGTCTGAACCGGAGCCGCCAAAAGCTGCACTAGAACCACCCTTGTTACCTGGTTGTAATAGAACAACCAAGATCATGAAAACTGCGACCACGACCTGAAGAATAATCAAAAATGCCAGCATGCGGAAGTTTATATCGCATGGGCCAATATTTCACAAGCCCGAATCAATTGGCATGGGTATTTCAGCGGTAATTCAGGCTCCTGCATGATGTATTCAAGCACAGGCTTTTTCGAAGCACCCGAAACCAAAAATCTGATCTGATGCGCCGTATTAATAAAATTCGGAAGCAACGAAATCCGATAGCCGCCCAGCTTATGCACATAAAAAGCCGACACTTTCTGATTTTCAGGAACCAAAATCCCCGGAAAAATCGATGCCGTATGACCATCTGCACCGATACCCAAATAGACCAAATCAAAACGCATATCACCGATATGATTTTCATAAGCCTTAGCCGCCTCATGTGGATCAGGTTGGTCTGTATTAATCGAGTGGATATTCGGATTCGGAAGATTAATATGACAAAACAAACTCTTTTGAACCATGGCAAAGTTGCTCATGGGATCCACGTGAGAGACATATCTTTCATCACCAAAGTAGAAATGCACTTTAGTCCAATCAATATCAAGTTTGACCAAAGCTTCATAAATTGCCTTAGGCGTACCGCCTCCAGATAGTGCTACAGAGAATTTACCTCTCGCAGCAATAGCGTCTGTCGCTAGCCGCATGAAATCAGCAACCGCGTGATCGATAAACTCTTGTTCCGAAGGAAACTCTATGAGGGTATATTTCGCCATTTACGACCGTCTCGCTCCATTAAATCAGTGGCTTCCGCCGGCCCCCATGAGCCTGAAGTATAATTAGGAAAATTCCTAGGTTGCAGCGCACTCCAAACATCTAAAATTGGTTGCACCACCCGCCAGCCGGATTCCACCATGTCAGCTCTTTGGAACAAGGTTCGATCGCCCATCATGCAATCATATAACAAAGTCTCATAACCCGTACCCGGCCTAGAACCAAAGTAGTCTTTATACTGAAACTTCATGTTCACATCGCCGAGTCGGACAATAGGGCCTGGAACCTTAGCACCGAATCTCAAGGAAATGCCCTCTTCCGGTTGGACATGAATGACCAACAAATTAGGGGATAAATTAGCAACTTGAGTTTCTTTAAACATAATAGCAGGTGGTGTTTTAAACTGAATCGCAATTTCGGTAGCTCTCAGCGGCAACTTCTTTCCTGTTCTAATATAAAAAGGCACGCCTGCCCAGCGCCAATTTTCCACCATTAATCTCATGGCGACAAAAGTCTCTACATTTGATCCTGGATTCACATCAGGGGAAGAGCGATAATCTTTATACTGTCCACGAACGGTATAACGCAAAACATCTTCAGGTTTGAGCTCTTGCACCGCCCTTAGCACCTTGGACTTCTCATCGCGCACGGCGTCTGCATCCAGTGAAATCGGTGGTTCCATGGCGACATAACTCAGCAGCTGAAAAATATGATTGGGTATCATATCTTTTAAAGCGCCAGCCGTTTCATAATAATTGCCGCGGGTCTCTACGCCCAACTTTTCAGCCACCGTGATTTGGACATGATCAACGTAAGTTCGGTTCCAAATCGGCTCGAAGATGCCATTCGCAAAGCGAAAGGCCAGCAAATTTTGCACGGTCTCTTTGCCCAAGTAATGATCAATGCGGAAAATCTGACTTTCTTTCAAAATGGCGCGAATGTCATGGTTCAGCTTTTTAGCGCTTTCCAAATCGTTACCAAACGGCTTTTCAATCACCACTTTGCGCCAAGGGCCAGGGCTCTCCTCTTGGATCAACTGCGCGTCACCCAATTGCTGGATCACCGGCAAAAAGAATTTGGGCGGCACCGCCAAATAAAACACATGATTGCGTTCAGGACTTAAAGTCGCTTTGAGCGTCTCATAGGTTTTTCCATCCGTTAAATCGCCTTGCACAAAATGCGTGCGCTCGAGCAGCGCCATGCCGTATGCCTTGGAATCTGGGTCGGTCACGAATTGGTCCAAGTTGTCTTTTAAGTAAGCTCTAAATCCTTCGGTGGTGTAATCTGCGCGCGCAACACCAATCAGCTTGAAAGTATCTCTTAAAAGCCCAGCGGCACCTAGATTACACAGGGCCGGCAGCAAGAGCCTTTTGGTCAGGTCTCCCGCCGCGCCCATAATCACCATTTCACAATCATTTGCTTGCATTCTCGACATGTCCCCCAAACTGAAAGCGCATCGCTGACAGGATTTTTTCAGCAAAGCTGTGTTCCTGTCTCGACCTAAATCTCTTAAATAGCGCCGTAGCCAAAACTTCGGCGGATACTCCCGATTCCACCGCAGCCTGAATGGTCCAGCGACCCTCTCCAGAATCAGCCACATTGCCAGAATATGCCTGAAGCTCTGTATCTCCCTGCAAAGCAATTGCCGTCAGATCAAGCAGCCATGAACCAATCACACTACCACGACGCCAAACTTCGGCGATTTCTTTTAGATCTAATTCAAACTCGCCTGCGCCTTTTAGAATATCAAATCCCTCAGCATATGCCTGCATGACACCATATTCAATTCCATTATGAATCATTTTGACAAAATGCCCAGAACCAACTGGCCCACAATGCAAATAACCTTGTTCACTGGCACTTAAATCACCATCTCTGCCGCGCGTTCTCTCAATGCTCCCCGTTCCAGGTGCCAAGGTTTTGAAAATAGGTTCAGCGCGCTTAAACGCATCCTTGGGACCGCCGATCATCAGACAATAGCCTCGATCCTTGCCCCAAACCCCGCCGCTGGTACCAACATCCATAAAATGAATGCCCTTAGCGCCCAAAACTTCTGCATGCTTCATGTCATCGCGATAATAAGAATTACCGCCATCGATGACAATATCGCCAGCAGACAACACGCCCGCCAATGAATCCATGGTTTGATGCGTTGCTTCCCCGGCAGGCACCATCACCCAAACAACCCGAGGCGACTGAAGCTTTGAGGCAAGCTCAGCCAAAGTATAGGCACCACCAACACCTGCGGCCTCAATCTTTTCAACATTGGCACGGCTCAAATCAAAGCCAACGCATTCATGGCCGCCTGCTTTCAATCGCTCAGCCATGTTTGCGCCCATTTTACCCAAACCAATCATACCAATTTGCATAGAGTCTCCCAAGATATTGAAATCACTCGGCGCCCGCGCGCCTTCAAAACGTTAAAATCGCCCAAAGCCTGTGCGTGCTTTACTTGATCAAATCCATAAGATTTGCCCGGCACAGCCAGATCAGTCGTCGCGTCGCTTACCACCTGCAAAAACACGCCGGAGTCCGGTCCGCCTTTATGCAGCTGCCCAGTCGAATGCAAAAACCTCGGTCCAAAACCCAAAGTGGTCGCTACTTTTTTTAAATCACGCACTTTCATGCGATACTTTTGCAGCGTTGCACGCGTGGCTGCATTCATCGGCACAAAAGCCTGAATCGCAAAATAATCGCCCGGCTTAACGCTGGATAACAAATCTCGAACATCGCGTTCACTCCCCTTTGGGATCGCCGGCACCGACGGTTGCTCCATGAGTCGTCTAGCTTCAACTTTAGCAGCCTCAACATCGGGCTGATCAAACGCGTTAATGCCCAAAACTTCGCCCGCAACGGCCGTGGCAACTTCCCAGCGATAAAACTCAGCGCCTAAGTGATGTTTGCTAGCCACGTTGATCCGAAACACGGGATGCCCAGCTCGCTCAAAGGCCTCGACAGTATGCTCCATAGACGCATCATTGCCCAGCTGCACGTAAACAAAAGCTCTATCTGAAGCGTACAAATGGGGTGCGCCAATCGATTCACCGACAACCGGAATCAATCCTTTTCCTTGCTTACCGGTAGACTCAGCCAACAACTGCTCAACCCAATCCCCCAGCGGCTCGAGCTCTTTAGATGTGATTAAAGTGACTTTATCGCGAGATTTCAAAGCCCAATTACCCAGAAATAAACCGAGCCTTGCGCCAGGGTTATCCAGCGCATCCATTTTCATGCAGACCTGCCGCATCGAAAGCGCGTGTTCAAGTTGCTGAGCAGTATCAACCCCCATCAAAGCCGCGGGCACCAGCCCGAAATTCGACAAGGCTGAATATCTGCCGCCAATGGATTTTACGCCCGGGTAGATAGATAAAAAGCCTTTCTCTTGAGCCACACGCTCGAGCGCAGAGCCCGGGTCAGTAATCGCAATAAACTGCTTCGGATTTTTAGCCTTTGCAACAAAGTAATCAAAAAAGATATTGGGCTCGAGCGTGCTGCCAGATTTACTCGACACGATAAACATCGTATTTTTGACATCAATCTGCCTCTCAATATCAGCAATCTGCTCCGGATCCGTAGAATCCAGTACATGAAAACCGCCAAAGGGCCCGCAAATACGATTCATCACATCCGGCGCTAAACTAGAGCCCCCCATCCCCAAAAGCACCAGCGAAGGACTATCCTCCCTTTGCAAAAGGGAGGTCGGGAGGGATTTTTCTCCACCAGTTAAAATAACATCTAGCCACCCTAGCCATTCGTTATTTTTTTTTTGCTCCCAGAGATTTGGGAGTGGATGTTCGGCTTGCGGATATTTCGCCGCGATAGCGGCCAGCATCTTGTCAAACGGCTCAACAAATAGCTTAATCCCATCGCTCAAAAGTTTATCGGTCACCGCATCAAAATCCACACCCGCCGCTTTTAAATCGCTCATCACTTGCCGAGCAGCGCCCAAATCTAGCTCAAGGGTTGATTTAGCTTTGCCGTGGTCCAAAAACGCTTCATAGGTTGCAGGCGGAATGGTATTCACTGTTTCAGGGCCAACCAACTCTTCGACATATAAAACATCCGAATAAGCCGGATTCTTGGTGCCCGTGCTAGCCCAAAGCAAGCGTTGCGGCTTTGCACCCAAAACTTCAAGGGTTTTAAATCGCTCACTGGCGTAAAACTTTTTATAATATTGGTAAGTCAGCTTAGCATTGGCAATCGCTGCTTTCCCTTGCAGCTCTTGTGGAGCCACTTTATCTACCGCCGAGTCAATGCGGCTAATGAAAAAGCTGGCCACACTGGCAATGTTAGAAATCGTCAGTTTATGCTTGGCTCGGTATTCTAAACCGCTAACAAAAGCCTCTGCTACATCGGCGTACATTTTCTCTGAAAATAGCAAGGTCACATTGACGTTAATGCCATCTGCGATTAACTGCCGGATCACCGGCACACATTCAGGCGTTGCGGGTACCTTGATCATGACATTGGACCTGTTCACCCGGGCCCATAAACGTCTAGCTTCAGCCAAAGTACCCTCGGCATCTTGCGCCAGATGCGGCGAGACTTCCAAGCTCACATACCCATCTCGGCCAGCCGTATCTTCATAAGTCGATGTAAAAACATCGGCAGCGTCTTGCACGTCTCGAATCGCCAAAGCTTCGTATAAATCTACCGGCCGCTGCACCTGCTGCGCATTTTGCTCACTCAAAAAGGCATCGTATTCATTGCCGGAAGCCACCGCTTTTTCAAAAATCGCAGGATTGGAAGTCACACCGCGCAAGCCACCCGCGATCATCTGCTTCAATTTTCCCGAGGTCATCAGTCCGCGTTGAATAAAATCTAACCAAATAGATTGGCCCTCTTCAGCCAGCTTTTGAATGGAATTCATAAGCCCAACTGTAAGCGATAATCAGAATTTTGTCCAAGCCATCACCCATTTTGTGCTTTGATAATGATATGCATCTTGTGAAACCCGAAATTGGTTACAAACCTTACGCCATTGAGGCGCTCAAGGCGGTAATTATCTGTGGCTTAAGCTTTGGTCTATTGCAGCTCTTAGGCATTCAAGGCCGTCAGCTTGCAATGGGGCTCATGATCGTCGCCCAGACTTCCTTCGCTGTTTTCTTTGTACCGCCATATCACTTTCCGATTCGGGCGATGGCATTCCCGTTTATTGGACTGAGCGCCATTGCTGGCGGAATTGCTGGGCACTATATACCTTTTGCCGCGCCCGCGCTGACCATCATCGCTGCAGCAGCGACATTTTACTATATATTCATCAATTCGATTCGAGTGATTTGCATTAATGTTGTTTTGGTGTTTATGATCTTCGCCTATTTTCCAACGCCTATCGAGTTGGCAGGCGTTTACTTATGGCAATGGTTCTTGCCGGGCATATTATTTACCGTATGGCATTGGTTAGCCTACCGCCGCCATCGATACACGGAAATCTCGCTACCAATTCTCGAGAGCAACGAAAGAGACAGGCTCTTATCAACTGTCGTTTGTCTGGTTTCGCTGGGCATTGCATACACAGTTACCGCGCTTTTACCCACGCGTTTTCACAGTATGCATGTCTATTGGATCCCGATGGTTTGTCTTCTGGTGACTCAAGTTACGGTGTCTTCAACCACAACTTACGTCAAACAACGCATCAGCATGAACATCTTAGGCGCCGGTATCGCGGCGATCCTATTTTACGTCATCTCAATGCCCTATTGGTTAGCCATCACGCTGTTGGTGGCTTTATTTTATCTTTGCCTATTTTTCATGTTCTCATACAAGCACCGGACGTTTTGCGTGACCGTGATGATGGTCGGCATCTACCATATTTTACAACATGCAACCGCAGTGGTTATGATGGATCGGGTCGTTTTCACTATTATCGCAGGCAGCATCGTCTTGGTCGTATCATTTGTGACCTACGCCATTGTGCTTAAATTTCAGCAGCCTGCACATTCACCCGTTTCGCTCCCAGCCTCACAAATGCGACAGGCACAATCAGGCAAATAGGCAACCGTGTAGAGCAAAGAGCTTGCCGCGGCACCTAACGCGCCGTACTTAAATACAGTCAACGTGTCATGGTCTCCTGCGTCTCGCATATAAATTTTGCGAGTCAAAACCATAAAAGCAGGAATCACTGGCGAAAAATAAGCCAAGGTCTGCCCGCAAGAGATCCAAGCAGGCACCCAACGTTTGGGCTGAGGTTCCCGGAGGCACCGCACAACCAGGGTAGTATTATCAGCCAAAACGGCAATACAAAGCAAAAAAACAAGAAAAAAGGCGTGCATTGAGCACGTAACACTCGAAAGTGCACATGCCTTTCCGCGCACCTCACATATTAGACATTAAATTTAAAATGCATCACATCGCCGTCTCTAACGACATACTCTTTACCTTCGAGTTTAATAGCGCCGGCTGAGCGACAACCCGATTCGCCTTGATGCTTAACGAAATCTTCCCACCAAATGACATCTGCTTTAATAAAGCCTCGTTCGAAGTCGGAATGGATCACGCCTGCTGCCCCTGGGGCCTTACAACCTACAGGAATCGTCCATGCGCGAACCTCTTTTACCCCTGCAGTTAAATAAGTTTGTAGATTTAAAAGTTTAAACGCTGCTTTAATAATGCGATCCAGCCCGGAAGTTTCGAGCCCAAGTTCTTTAAGAAAATCGCTACGTTCATCGGGCTTGAGATGTGCAAGCTCTTCTTCGATCTTGGCGCAGACAGTGACAACTTGGTCCTTTCTACCAGCGGCAAAATCCATCAGATTCTTCAAATGCGGATTTTTCTCAGGCGAAAAGCCATCCTCATCCACATTGGCAACAAATAGCGTCGGCTTCGCAGTTAACAGATGCAAGTCGCGAAATGCGTTTAACAAATCTTCATCTTCGCGATTAAAATCAAAAGTTCTGGCAGGTAAATTATTGTTCAAGTGTGCCAGCAAGTTTTCGCACATAGCGGCAACTTTTTTAGCTACAGGATTTTGGCCCCTCGCGGCTTTGGCCGCCCGATCTAGACCCTTGGTGCAAGAATCCATATCGGCGAGCACCAACTCCGTTTCAATGGTCTGCAAATCGCGAACTGGGTCAATGATGTTGTCCACATGGATGATATTTTCATCTTCGAAGCATCGCACCACATGGCAGATGGCGTCCGTTTCACGAATGTGGCTCAGGAATTTGTTGCCAAGCCCTTCGCCCTGACTGGCGCCCTTCACCAAACCAGCAATGTCCACAAACTTCATGCTAGCCGGCAATATTTTTTCCGGATGTACAACCCCTGCCAGCGCATCAAGCCGATGATCAGGCACATCCACCACGCCAACATTGGGCTCAATGGTGCAAAAAGGATAATTTGCAGATTCGGCCTGAGCTGAAGTCAAACAATTAAAAAGCGTACTTTTACCAACGTTGGGCAGGCCAACAATACCACAAGAAAGTGCCATAAGACGGCCAATCTAATATCAACAACCGCCAAATGCAAACGGGGCCAGTAACCTAGTCTGACAGGCAAACAATCCCATACGACTGTGACGGATCTGTAGGAATCGTGACCTGCGGGCTTCCAGCGATGCCGCCGCCAAATGGGCCAATCTCATATCCGACGGAAGTTGAGGTATAAGGATGGGTTGCGTCCGAACTAAATAAAACGTCATTCTCATTGAAAAAGCATATGGCGCTGCTAGCCAAACAAGTGCCCGGCAAATTATTGCAACCAAAATATGCGATCGACCCACTAATACCAGCCCCATCAACCCCAGGATTTGACCAAGCGTTGAAGCTAATGCTATTAGAAATATAGTTAACATTGCCAAACACCGGCGTGGTTGGATCCTCACAGAACGCTTCAGTGTAAGGCTCAGGCGGTTGAGATCCTGGGACTTCACCGCTATAAATGTTGTAAGACTGTGATTGACACGTAGAAGGCAACTTGTATGGATCCTGACAGACACACCCACCAGAGTTGCAACTAGCTGCCTCTGTACTGCCTCCGATGCCACTCCAAAAAATATTTTTATTCGGTCTAATATATCCATGCCGATCTTCCAGCGTGTTTGTCGCACTAAAAGGTTGATTAGGTCCCAAATAGTTGGCGACAGCGGAGGCCATAAAGGCATTGACGCGTGTTAGCCCTTCAGGAGAGAGCGACGTATTGGTCGACGGATTGCCGGTATTGGAAGGCGAATTAACGCCACTATCCGGTTGGGCAACAACAAGTGCTTTCCACTTAGCAACACCTCTAACAGTGGGTTTTAACGATTGCTGCGCCTGATATAAACACCACTCATCCAAGGATTTATAACCTTTGGCCATAATATTATAGATATAGTCATAGGCAGGATTACAACCACTCCCGTTGCAGTTCAACGTTGCACCAGGCTGGAGAGGATCTGTTCCAAACCAAATGCGAGAAGTGCCCAGCGACGCGACGCAATTGCCATCCGTACAAGTATAACCAGCTGGGCAATCACTATTGCCGGAAGGGGTCGTCGCACCGCATTGTCCATCCAAAATCGCCTGCCAACTCCCGCTAGCAGTACAAAGATGCCCATTGCCATCGGTTTGACCCGCTATGGTCGCCGTACAAGCTGGTATCGCATCAGCTTGACTGGGCGCTTTCGAGCTGTCACCGCAGGCAATCAAAAACATCAACGCGAAGAAACTTATTCGCATATTTTATCGCTCCATAAATGACCTAAAGGGGCCCGATAGCTTTGGGGTTGAGGCTGAAAGGCGCCTTCCACCGCGGTAGTCCAAACATTGCCCGCAAAATCGAGCGGATAAGTAGTGGGCAACGGCCCGCCGGTAATCTTAGAAGCTGTTACTGGAGCACAGTTGCTGTACGTCGGCGATGCACAATCGATGAATTCAGCGGTCGTACACTGATTGGCAGAGGCATTTGTATTAAAGGTGATTGTGCCTGAATTATTCACTGTTGCCGTTCCACAAATTCCGGTCCCCGAACAAAGACCAGTCCCGTCTGACGTATAGGCAATCGTCGGACACATATCCACATAACTAACAGCTAAACCAGGATTCCCCACAGCAGGCGACTGACTTGGGCTCGTGTACTGAATAGCAGGCGAAATCGAATTAATCTGGCTCTGCCAATTGGTTCCCCTGTCCCCAAGCCATTCATTAACGCCGGAATTTACCAAAGCGAACAGGCCTATATTATCTCTAAAAAGACTATTGCTCAGACTCGAGTTCGTACCTTCATCAAACACGCCCCCTCCGCCTCGATTGAGCCCGGCGTTACCGATATAAGTATTATTCATTAAGACATTGTTTGTCGAACCAGATGGCTTGGCAAGATAGATTCCGCCCCCGCCATAACTGGCCCGATTGGCAGCAAGCACGGAGCTCACCACTGTCAAAGTCTGACTATTGGTATAAATACCCCCACCGTTCATGAAGGCTTGGTTGGCGTTGAATTTGGACGCAAATATCTGCAAGGGCGCACTGCCGGTGGATGCAACCGCACCGCCATTTTGCAACTGACCTATTGGATACGGCCGAATACAATTACCGCCCTGTATCGGACAAGTTAACTCATCTGAGCAGGTGCCACCGGCAGCACAAAGCGCGGTGCTTGGAACTTGGCAAGTCTTGCCGGAGCTAGTCGACACACAATTCATCCCGCTTGGGCAATCCGTGTTGATGTTGCAGGTGTAGGTACAAACACCACCGGCAGCTGGACAAGTCAAACCGAGAGGGCAGCTACCCTCGCTTGTGCAAGTATAGGCGCACGTTCCGCCACCCGCAGGACAGGTCATGCCGCCCGGGCAACTTCCGTTATTATTGCAAGTATAATAGCAGGTGCCCCCATTAGCAGGGCAGGTCATGCCGTCTGGACAACTGCCATCCTTAAGGCATGAGGGGGTAGCAACGCAGACACCTCCTTCGCTCGGGCAATAAGTACCAAAAGGACAATTGTTCCCCCCCGGCGTACAAACTGGATTGATTGTGCAATTGCCGCCGCTAGTAGGGCAGGTCATGCCAACCGGGCATGACCCATTGACACACGGTGCGGTACAATCCCCTCCACCTTGAGGACAGAGCATGCCCGTAGGGCAAGAGCCGCCTGCGCTGCACACAGGCGTACAAGCCCCACCTGCTGCAGGGCAAGTCATCCCAATGGGGCAACTTCCTCCTGTGTTACAAGCAGGAATACCAAAACATGCCCCTCCTCCCGTCGGACAAATCATGCCTTGAGGGCAACGTGATTGGTTTCCGATACCACACAATGGCCAGACATAAGGGACCTTCGAAAATCCATTACCATAAAACACGACCCGCTCGATTGTGCTGGTCGTGCCCGAAGAGGACGTATGACTAATCGCACCACCTTGAGTACTCGCTGAATTGCGAGAGATATACGAATCTTGAAGCGTCATGACGCCCGCATTTCGAATGGCGCCGCCATCTGCAGCCGTCTGGTTACCAACAATGCGCAAATTGCGTAAAATGGCATTGGCATTCGAGTTGACCACGACAGCACTGTCCGCACCATTTTGCAGTTGAAATCCATCAATAATTATCGAAACCGTCGGCGGCGAGGCAGCGCCGGCGGTTCCCAAAAGAAAGGTTGAACCGGTAGAGTTTCCTAGAATGGTGCCACTGAATCCAGCTCTCCCTAACGGCGCCGGATTCGTCTGTCCCGGTGCTGGAGAAGCAATTAAATTATCCGTGCGGTCGTAGATAGTTTGCTCAGTTCCCGAGAATCCCCCATAAATCGCAATGGGCGTAGTTAGCGGAATCGGTAGGGTTTCAGCGGTGGTAGAAACACCATTTTCCACCCAGATGCCGTAGCCGCATGGACAAATACTGCCCCGATTATCCTTCCCTGTTGCCGGCGCAGGCATCCAATAATTTGGGCTGGCCAGCGCGCTGGTCGGGCATGTCTGCGTCGACGTAGGATGAGGAGCAGAAAGAACGGTTAAGGCAGAGGCGATTGAGCCAACAGTATTGTTAAAATTTTCACCCGTGCCACTGCTACCGTAATCGACAAAGGCGGCACAAACTTCGGTACAATGATTACTACAATGGCCTGGCTGGCCATTTCCTTTACACGAGTTTGTTTGAGCGCAATTTGTATCCGGCGTGCCATTTGCTTTAAGCGGAACACAAAGTGTAGCACCCGTTGGACACCCCCAACCATTAGGGCAGTTAGGGCAGGTTTTCCCTATGGTACCCTCATCGCAAGTCTCACCCGAACCAACATAACCATCACCACAATGCGAACTTTGGCAAAACCCGCCTATACATGAAAAGCTATCTGGGCAAGGTACTGTGCTACTACAAGCGGAATGTGTACACGCACCAGAGACACAACTACTCCCCGTTGGGCAAAGGACAGAAGCACCGCAAGCCTGGGGCTTTTGGCATTGGTTCTTCTCGCACGTCTCCCCGGAAGGGCAGTTTGCGTCAACACAGGCGAGCTCGCATCTACCCTCGAAACAAGTATAGTTTCCCTCGGTAGGACAATCGCTCTGCTGACTACACCCTGCAAATCTGCATGTCCCTTGTGGAGGGTTGTTACCCGCCAAGCAAGTTAGGCCCGCGGGGCAAGTGGATGACGTTGTACTACAACTGATCTCACAAATATTTACCAGACTGGATTGGGCTTCAACGCTCGAACAGGTGCCAGTAACCGAACCTGCAAAATCGCAGGACACTTGTCCGATTGAACAAGTTTTCTCGCACGTTCCGATCGAGTTAACACTGTTTTTGGGCACATAGCAGGTTGCTGATTGATTGGAGCATACCACACCATTGCCGCATGATGGCTTACAAGTACCACTCACCTGACTACAAGCAAAATTAATCGTAACAGTTTGACCTGCCTGCAGGTAAGAAATAGGCGTTGAGCAGTTATCATCCGAGGTACACGGAATATCACAAGTCCCGCTGACCAAATCGCTTGTCAACTGCTGACCTTGAAATTGGCCGGAACAACCGTCAGTGCTGGAAAACTTGCATAAGCCGCTGGATTCACTGAAATTATTAGGGCAAGTTGATTGGAAGGGAACGATGCAATAGCCTTGTGTTGAGCACACAGCGCCAGCAACAGAACGGCAAATTTCTCCTTCGGAAAGATTGCAATTATTCTCGCAAGCACCTGAGATAGGATTGCAAACGAAATTATTGGCACAGCTTCCGCTTGAAGGACAAGAATGAAAACACTGACCAGCTTTAGAGCCTGCAGGAAAGTTCAAATCGCATGTCTCGCCAGAGGGGCACGCATCCCCAGGATTACACGGGGCATTAGACGCTCCTGGCCCACCTGCAGCAGGCGGAGGAGACGCAGTTTTGCTGCACGCAAGGGCCAATAAAACCAAGAAGATCGAAAATCGGAATCCCTTAAAACGCATAATACTAGGGTAATAGAGGTGCGTGCCGCAATTCAACTCGATCGCCCCTTCAGGCCGAAGAATTTTATTGTCATCCCGGGTCGATGCCTGGGATGACAGGGTTAGCAGCAGCAAAAGCCCGATGTGCTTACTTGGTAGTATCCACCGCTTGGACGTGAGTGGTATCTGTAACCATCACGAGGTCCCCTATCTTCACCGTAGTAGCGATTCCTCTCGCGAGTGTATCCGTTCCAGTCTGGGCCTGCATCGTAGGTGTCATTGGAGTACCCACCGCCTACAACGACGCTGCCGCCGCCGCCATGACGTGATGGGCCTGGGTTACCGATGGTGGCGCCAACGCCTGCATCCAGCACGATGGGGGTCGAAACGATGTCTGCTCTCACAGCTGCGTTATCATTGACAACTTCAGCGGAACCGCCGGCTTCAACATTGATGGCCGCGTTGACGTTTAGAGCATGAAAGCTATTATTAACGGGTGATGGCATATGAATATCTCCTGAGGAGGTTGATATCCACGTGTCGCCTTATTTGGCTTCCAAAGCCTCTATCTTTTTCAAGCGCTTCACATGCCGCGCTTCGTTGGAGAAGGTGGCGCTCAAAAATTGATCCACCAGATCTTTGGCCAAGGCATCCCCTACAATGCGTGCACCAAGAACCAAAACGTTCATGTCATCATGCTCAACACCTTGATGGGCTGAGTAAGTGTCATGGCAGACAGCGGCCCGGATGCCCTTGATCTTATTAGCAGCAATGCTCGCACCAACGCCACTGCCGCAGAGCAGGATTCCTCGAGTTGCTTGCCCGGAGACAACCGACAATGCTAATGCCTCTGCAAAATCCGGATAATCCACAGGCGCCGTGCTGTCAGTGCCTAGATCGATTAAATCGAAATGCTGCGCCAAATGCGCATTCAAAATCTCTTTTAAAGCAAAACCTGCGTGATCAGACGCGATGGCTATTTTTTTCAACTTGCTCATGGGCTGCTTTCCTAATGTTTTGTGCCGTAAAGCCAAAGTGCTCGAACAGTTTTTCCGCTGGTGCCGACTGGCCAAACTCACGCATGCCTATGATCGCGCCGTCCATACCGACGTATCGCTCCCAGCCTAAAGTGCTGCCAGCTTCAACCGCAACACGCGCCCTAACACCAGCTGGCAAAACCGACTCTTGATAAGCTGCAGGCTGGCGAGCAAATAACTCCCAAGACGGCATACTAACCACAGACGCTGAGATTCCGTCTTGCTCAAGCAGCTTATGCGCCTCAACGCAAAGCGAAACTTCGCTCCCGGTCGCAATCAAAATGACCTGCGGTGTCTTGGAAGATTTCGTTAAAACATAAGCTCCTTGCGAAACACCTTTTGCGGGCGCCAGCATCGATCGATCGAAAGTCGGAAGGTTTTGACGGGTCAGCACCAATGCCGCCGGGCCCGACTGATTCATCAATACCCGCCAGCATTCCGTAACTTCGTTGGCATCCGCGGGTCTAAAGGTCATAAAATTCGGCGTTGCCCTTAAACTCATCAACTGCTCAATCGGCTGATGGGTTGGACCATCTTCACCAAGCCCAATGGAGTCATGAGTGAAAATATAAATCGCACCCGTGTGCATGAGCGCCGATAGCCTCAAACTTGGCTTCAAATAATCGCAGAAATTGAAAAAAGTCGCTCCATAGGCACGCATTTTCGACAGCGACATGCCGTTAATCATTGACGCCATGCCATGTTCTCTGATCCCAAAATGCATATTGCGCGCGCCCAAACTTTGCGCTTCAAACGAAGGCTCACCATCAATCAAAGTCTTGGTCGAAGGTGCCAAATCTGCGGAGCCACCCATCAGCCAGGGCACTTTCTTCGCAATGGCATTGAGCACTTTTGACGAAGCGATACGACCTGCCATGCCTTTAGCGTCTGTTTGGAAAACAGGAAGCTCAGCGTCCCACTGATCAGGCAGTGTGCCAGCTTCCATCTGCAATAGTTGCTCAGCAAGCTCAGGAAACTCACGCTGGTATTTTTGGAATCGCTCGTTCCAGTCAGCGAACAGTTGCGCACCGCGTTTGCCAATGCCATTTTGGAAATCTTCCAAAACGCCTTCGGGAACTAAGAACTTCGCTTCTTCACCCCAGCCATAAAACTTCTTGGTAAGCGCCACTTCTTTGGCGCCGAGCGCTTCTCCATGTGCAGAAGCTGTGTTTTGCTTATTGGGAGAGCCATAACCAATTTGGCTGTCCAAAATAATCAAACAAGGTTTGGATTTCATCTGCGCAACCATTAAAGCGCCTTCGATCGCCCCTAGGTCGTTAGCGTCAGTAACGTGCTCGACCGCCCAGCCATAGGCCTCAAAGCGAGCAGCTACGTTTTCACCAAAGGCCAAATCGGTTTTGCCTTCAATGGTGATGTGATTGTTATCGTAAATCCAACACAGGTTGGGCAGTTGCAGATGGCCAGCGAGCGACGCCGCTTCAGAGCTGATACCCTCCATCATGCAACCATCGCCGCAAACAGCAAACACGCGATGGTTAATCAGCTCGTGGCCCGGGCGATTAAAATATTTGGCCTGCCAAGCACCAGCAATGGCCATCCCCACGCTCATGCCCAAACCCTGTCCTAACGGACCCGTGGTGCATTCGATGCCAGGCGCATGTCCAAATTCTGGATGCCCCGCGCACTTGCTGCCAAGCTGTCTAAAATTCTTAATGTCATCTAAAGTCACGCTGTCTTTGACCTGAGCCAAATACAGCATTGAATAGAGCAGCATCGAAGCATGGCCGTTGGACAAAACAAAACGGTCGCGGTCAAACCACTCAGGATTTTTAGGGTCATAACGCAAGATTTTCTGCCAAAGCGTGTATGCCAGCGGCGCCAAAGCCATCGGTGTACCCGGATGCCCAGAGTTGGCAGCTTCCACAGCGTCCATCGATAAAGTGCGAATCGTATTAATGCTTGTTTGACTCATCATCGTTTTCATCCTAACCAATAACGCATGCCTATCACTTTAGCCATTGATATTGGAGGCACGGGCATCAAGATGATGAAGATTGATGCCCGTGACAAACCCGCCAGCGACCGCATCAAACAACTCACCCCAAGACCAGCAACGCCCCAGGCCATCCTCGAATGTATCAACTCCATGCTTGCGCAACAAGGGAATTTTGACCGCCTTTCCGTAGGTTTTCCAGGCGTGGTGCTGCATGGCCACGTTAAAACAGCCCCGAACTTAGACGGCGAATGGGTTGATTTTCCCCTTGAGCAAGAACTTCACAAGCTCACCCACAAGCCAGTCAAGGTCGCTAACGATGCAGATATTCAGGGCTTTGGTCTAATCAGCGGCCAAGGTACTGAAATGGTCATCACCCTAGGCACCGGCATGGGTGCGGCGCTTTTTATCGACGGCAAATTGGTGCCAAATTTGGAACTCGGTCACCACCCGTTTAAAAACGATAAAACCTACGAGCAGCTTTTGGGCAAGAAGGCTTTGGAAAAACACGGTGATGAGAAATGGAACGAGCATGTGCAAGAAGCCATCGATTTGATGCGGCGAATTTTCAACTTTGACAGGCTTTATATCGGCGGCGGGCATGTGAAGAATATTACTTTTACGCCGGGCAAAGACGTGATTTTAGCAAAAAATATTGCAGGATTGTTGGGTGGCTTGAAGTTGTGGCGTTAGGGGGTAAGTAGTGCCAATGAGAACTACTGCTCTTTATCAGCGCCACGTCGAGCTTGGCGCTCAGATGACAGATTTTGCCGGTTATCAAATGCCGGTGCGATACAGCGGCGACAAGCTTGAGCATATGGTGGTTCGGGAAAACGCCGGCATTTTCGATGTTAGCCATATGGGCGAAGTTTGGATCGAGGGCCTTCACGCTGAGGCAGAGGTTTCAAAGCTTTTAAATCATGACGCCAGCAAACATGCACCAGGTAAAGCATTCTACTCGGTTATCATGAACGACCACTCAGGCATCGTTGATGACGTTATCGCCTATAAATTCTCGCCGCAAAAGTTTCTCATCTGCGTGAACGCTTCCAACCGATTCAAAGATTTCAAATGGATTAAAGCGCACACCGATGCGAACGTGAGGGATGCGAGCGAAGCCTGGTCGCAAATCGCCATCCAAGGCCCAAATGCCAGAGCGATTGCCGCGGAATACTTAGGCTCTGAAATATTAGACATCCCTCGCTTTGGCTTTATCGAAGGGGAATTCATCATCGCTCGCACTGGCTATACAGGCGAAGATGGTTTTGAGATTTTTTGCCCGAACTATCAAGTTGCTTCACTATGGGACACGCTTTGTCAGAAAGCCACCCCTTGCGGCCTCGCGGCCAGAGACACCCTGCGTCTCGAAGCCGGCATGTGCCTTTATGGCCATGAACTAGCAGACGACATCACCCCTTGGGAAGCCGGCCTTGGGTGGTGCCTAAACTTGCCCAAGCAAGAACCAAAGCGCCGCCTGGTCGGTCTAAACATATCAGGCAATGCCATCGCCCGCGCCGACTATGAAGTTTGCACGGAACAAGGCGATCAGATAGGCTGGGTTACCTCAGGCACCAAAACGCCTTATCTCAACCGCGCCATTGCCATGGCCTACATAGACACGCCCCATTGCGATACCGGATCGGCCGTGTACGTAAAAGTCAGAGGGCGCCTGGAGCCCGCTTACATCTGCAAACTGCCATTTTATCGGAGGGACTCATGAAATATTTCACCAAAGAGCACGAATGGGTATCCATCGACGGCAATACTGCAACTGTAGGCATCACCCACCACGCTCAAAAAGCCTTGGGCGATGTGGTGTATTTAGAGCTCCCTCAGCCCGGCAAACAAATCACCCAAGCCAAAGTGTTCGGTGTGGTTGAAAGCGTCAAAGCCGTCAGCGATTTGTTCGCGCCCATTTCAGGCGAAGTTTTAGAAACGCACGAAGATTTGATCCAAAATCCAGAATGGATCAACGAAGACCCTGAGAAAAAAGGCTGGATGATCAAAATATCCTTCAAAAATTCCGAAGAGATAAACAAATTGCTCAGTGAAGCGGACTATCAAAAGTATTTAGATGAAGAAGTGAAATAAAATTTATGGAGGTTTTTGATGTTAATGAAAATAATTTTGAATGCAGCCGGCTTTTTGACGGCCATATTAATCGTTCCTGGCATTCATGTTCGCAGTCATGACCATTGGCATTTGATCGGCATTGCGCTCATGGCGGGCCTTATCAACACCATCTTGGGGCCGATTCTCAAATTCTTCACTTTCCCCTTCATTTTTTTGACTTTGGGGCTGTGGATCATCATTGCCAACATGATCATGTTTTGGTTCGCCGGCAGCATGGGACAGCAGTTTGGCTTTGGTTTTACCGTAGACGGATTTTGGCCAACCTTCCAAGGTGCGCTCATTGTGAGTATTGTCAATTTAGTCTTCGGCTTTCTGTTTAAAAGCGTTCGAGGTAAGTAATGGGCAAAGGCAGTTTTATTGGTGGCGTTTTTGTTGCTGGCGCTGGAGAAATTATCCGGAGCCAAAACCCGGCACGCGCCTACGAAACTGTCTTTGAAACCAACGCTGACATCAGCCATGTGGCTAAAGCGGTGGAAGCTGCCGAAAAAGCACTGCCCATTTGGCGGGGACTTACTCAAAATGAGCGTGTCCTTGCGCTTAAATCCGTAGAAGCCGTGTTCAAAAAACGCGAAGAAGATCTAGCCCAGCGCATCACGGCCGAAATGGGCAAAATTTTCACAGAGAGCCTCTTCGAAGCCAAAAACGTCAGCGGCCGCGTCTCTCTGACCGCCGAAGAAGGACTTAAAAGGGTTGCCACCGAACACCCGCCCGGCGCTGGTGAAACCAGATATCACGCTCAAGGCATCATGGCTGTATTGGGTCCCTATAATTTCCCAGCACACCTGATGAATTCGCACATCATCCCCGCCTTGATGACCGGCAACACCATTGTCGCTAAGCCCAGCGAATTATGCCCAGGCGTTGGCGAGCTGTACGCGGAATGCTTCGAAGAAGCTGGCCTACCCGCTGGCGTTTTCAACTTAATCCAAGGCCGAGGCGATATCGGCAAAGCCCTGGTTACCCACCCCCGCATTCGGGGCGTCCTCTTCACCGGCAGCTATCAAACCGGCCGAGCCTTAACAGAAATGTTGCTCGATCACCCACACAAGATCCTGGCGCTAGAAATGGGTGGCAAAAATACTGCCGTGGTCTTAGATGATGCCGACTTATACCAATGCTTGGTCGAAATCAGCCAAGGCGCCTTTCAAAGCGCAGGCCAACGTTGCACCGCCACTTCCCGGGTGCTCATCGATCGTCAAGTAGCGCCCAAGCTGATCCCGGCCTTAATTCGCATGGCTAAAGAGTTCGTGCCAGCAGATCCAACGAACACAGACACCGTCTTAGGCCCCATGGCTGGCCGCGCAGCTCTAGAGCGTTACCTATCGCTGCTTGAAAAAGTACGTGAGTCAGCGGGCTGCAAAGTATTACTAGAAGCACAAGTGTTACCAGGTGGCGCCTTTGTCACGCCAAGCGTTTACCAAGTCGAACAATTTGTAGACATCGAACTCTTCGGCCCGCATTTTGATATCCAATTATTTGACGGTCTCGATGAAGCGATCAAGCTTGTTAATCAAAGCGATTACGGCCTATCAAACTCTATCTTTACTCGAAGCGAAACCAGTTTTGAGCGCTTCTACCAAGAGACCTACTCGGGCGTGTTAAATTGGAACCGCAGCACCAACGGCTTGTCGGGCAAAGCACCCTTTGGCGGCGTTGGCAAAAGCGGCAATCATCGCCCAGCGGGCATCGATGCCGTTCGAAACGCCACCTACCCGGTGATGGTGCAAAGCCTACCCTTCGGGCACGCGGAACCGCTTGCACCTTTGGCTCTTAAGTTCAAATCAGAACAGATTGGTTTAAGCGAGACGCTTGAAGACCTGATCAAAAGCCACGAACAAGAATTCGCAGCGCAGCGCTATCGCTATTTTGACCAGCCACACGTACCAAAAGACATTCGCCTGCCAGCCTCAGAAGTGATGCTGCAGCGGCTGTACCAAGGCGATTTGGTCCCGCGGGAAAAGAAAGAACCAATAGTCGATCTTTTTGCGTCAAAAGGGCCCTATTTAGTATCCATTGACGAAGAGCCCTTGGTTATTTTTGATGCAGCCAGCCAAATTGCGTCGTTGGGTTTAGGCTTTAGCGCAGGTCCTTTTCAAAAGGCACTGGACGAAGGCCAATTGACGGAGAGCTTGCTATCCAATGCCGCCGATATCAGTGGCGATAGCGAAGCTTATGAAAAACTTTTGCTTTCCAGAGCCGACAAAAGCTTAAATTACGTCTCGTTTACCACCAGCGGTGCCGCAGCGAACGAAAAAGCATTCGATCTTTGTCGTTTAAATGGCCCAGGCGGTAAGCGAATCATCGCCTTTGAAGGCTCGTTCCACGGTCGCACCATGATGGCGCTGCACGCGACTTATAACCCTGAAAAGCGTAAAGGTTTCGAACTGCCCGGCTACGAAGTCACTTTCCTACCATTTGGCTCACTCGACGGCCTCAAAGAGGCGCTCGCCAAAGGCGACATGTGCTGCGTGATTGTCGAGCCGGTCCAATGTGAAGGCGGCGATAATTTTGCCAGCATCGATTTTTTCAGAGGCGTTAGGCAAATCACCCGCGACATGGGCGTGCCCATGGTCGTTGACGAAGTACAAACCGGCTTCGGTCTATTCGGGCCGTTCTTTTATCACACAGCCTTTGGCCTGGAAAACGGCCCCGACTGCGTAACCTTGGCTAAAAAGGCCCAACTCGGCGTCGTATTATCCACTTGGCCAGACACACGTCCAGAGCACCCTCACCAGATTCAAATCCAAAAGGGTCTGATTCAAGCCAAAGCGGTATTGGAAGCACCTTTTCAAGATCTAGAACGCCAGATCGCTGACCGATTAGCAAAACTTCACGAAGCATTCCCAATGCTGGTCTCAAACCCACGTAACACTGGCTACGCCTTTGCCTTCAACATGCCGACCCCTGCGCAAGCCAATCATGTGGTGAACCAACGTTTTAGTCGCGGCTTCATGGTTTATATCGCCGGCGTTCAAACGCTGAGATTCAGAGCCAATATCGACACCACGCTGAAGGAAATCGACTTTCTATTCGACGCCTTGCATGGCGCCTTAAAAGGCACAGCACCCGCTAAAACCAATGTTGTTTCTCAGGCCGCCTTGCCGCTGATGGGCGGCATCAGCATTGAGCAATTTACCCCCGATCAATGGTCTTATTACGCCAATAATATCGAAGCCTTAGAACACGCGGCCTACGAGCCAGAGCGCCGCGACAGTATGGCATATTTAGAAAGCTGGCTGAAGCAGCCTAAATCCGTCGGCCTAATCGCCAAACAACGCGGCGAAGTCGTCGGCTTTGCCATTGGCGGGCCGCTCGAGCATTCTAAAGTAGACGGCCCGGTGCATGATCCCATGCGTGGGCTCGGCAATACTTTTTACTCAACCGACATTGTGATTCATGAATCGCTGCGCGGTAAAGGCGTTGGTTACCATTTAAAAGCAGCGCAAATCGAAGCCGCAAAAAAACTAGGCTACGCCTACATGAGCGGCCGCAACCGCGTGGGCGCGACGTCTGAAATCCAGCGCATCAACAAAAGCTTCGGCGCCTATACAGTGGCCGTATACGACCACCAATACGGCAGCGATGCACAAGCACTCTACTATCGCATCCCCCTCCTAAGACCAGCCCTCCCCTCTCCCCTCTCCAGTTCCTGGAGAGGGGCCGGGGGTGAGGTCAACTGGGCCGACTCAATCCAAGCCCCCCTAGGAAAACACTCCCCCGAAATCCTAGCCGACATTCAAAAAGGCATCTTCACCACGGCCGTCGGCACCAAGCTAACGCTTTCCAATTTCATCACCCCTGACATGGTGCGCTACACCGAACTTTTGCGCCATTTGATGCCTAGATCATGCAAGCATCTCTACTTCACCTCTGGCCGAGATGAGATGGTAGACAAGGGTCTACGCTCGCTCAAAGTCAGCCGCCCCGGCGCCGAAATTGCCATCGGTCTCAAAGGTCAATATCTAGGCCACACCACCTGCTCTGCCAGAAGCCTAACCGACCCGGGCGATTATCAAAAACCATTCAGCTGGTTCGACTGGCCACTCGCCGAAACGGCAGAAGACATCGAAGCCTTAATCACGGAGCACGGCGCCGATAAAATATTCGGCATCGTCATCGAACTCATGGGCGAAATGACCGGTAAAGTCATATCCCCAGATTTGCTCAGACGATTAAGCGATATTCGTGAAAAGACTGGCATCCCACTCGTGTTCGTCGAAACAGCTTCCAGCTTAGGCCGAAGCGGCGAAAGTTTATTCCTCAGCGACTCGCTCCCCGTACAACCCAACATGGTCTGGTGGTACTCCGGCGGCCAGCTAGGACATATCTTCACCGATAATGCCTTTTACGTAGCAAAGCCGCTCACACTCATCTCCACCTGGGACGGCGACGAAATCTCGATGCGGCGTGCCTATCGTCACTTAATCGTCGCCCATGAAAAGCTGCAAAACTCGCTCGCAAACAAATTCGAAAGCGCCATTAGTAAACTAGGCAGCGCCTTCACCGGCAAAGGTCTATGGTATAGCTGGGATTTACCAAGCCCCGAACACGCTCAAAAAGCCCGTTTGGAACTTGAGCAAGCAGGGCTATTGCTTGCAAAGGGTTTTGGGAGCAAGCTGATTCTATGTCCTCCTGTCACCTTGAATGAACAAGATTTGACGAGAGGTCTGGAAATATTAGAAAGGTATTTGCGAAATGCTTAGCCCGGAAGTTGAAGATATTATTCAAAACTCGTTTCGAGAAGCTCACGAACGCGGCCATGAAATGGCCACGATTGAGCATCTTGCATTGGTTTTATTATACGACGAAGACATCAGACATCTGCTCGGCGCCTGCGGTGTCAAGCTTGATCAACTCAAACAGCAGTTAAACAACTACTTAGACACCGAAGTGGAAAAAGTCGTTTTCGATGCCAACCGAGTCAAAATCGAAGCCTCTTTAGGCTTTCAACGCGTCATCGAACGCGCCACCGTCCAAGCGCGCGCGGCAGCCCGTGGTGAAGTCTGGCCATCGCACCTATTGGTGGCTATTTTCGAAGAAAAAGAATCTCCCGCGCTCTACTACTTCTCCAAAGCCGGACTAACCCGCCTAGAGCTGGTCTCCAACATCGGCGAATCCATCAGCGAAGATGAAGACGGCGAAACCTTCGAAGGAAACCCATTAGAATCCTTCACTGTTGACCTGACCGAAAAAGCCAAAAATGGCGAACTCGATGTCCTTGTTGGCCGAGACGAAGAACTTACCCGTGTGATCCACATCCTGCTCAGACGTCGCAAAAACAACGCCCTCCTCGTTGGCGAAGCAGGCGTGGGCAAGACCGCCATCGCCGAAGGCCTAGCACAACGTATCGTTGACGGCAAAGTTCCCGAAGTACTACAAAACAGCTCTGTCTTCGCCCTAGATATGGGCCTTCTACTGGCCGGCACACGCTACCGCGGCGATTTCGAAAACCGCTTTAAAGCCGTGATGCGCGCCCTAGAAAAAAAGCCGAACTCCATTTTATTAATCGATGAAATCCACACCATGGTAGGCGCAGGCTCAAGCTCCGGCGGCGGCCCAGACGCCTCCAACATGCTAAAGCCCATCCTATCCGGCGGAACCATCCGCTGCATCGGCACCACCACTTACAAAGAATACCGCGGTCATTTTGAAAAAGACCGAGCTTTGGTCAGGCGCTTTCAGAAAGTTGACATCGAAGAGCCAAGCGAAAAAGACTGCCTCAAAATTCTTCAAGGCCTAAAAGGCAAATACGAAGAATTCCACCATGTCAAAATCAGTCCTAAAGCTCTACAAGCCGCCGTCTCACTCTCCGTTAGACACCTGCAAGAGAAAAAGCTGCCTGATAAGGCGATCGATCTCATCGACGAAGCCGCTGCTGGCCTCAAACTTAAAGGCAAAAAGAACGCCACCGTCACCGAGCACGACATCGAACAAACCGTCGCTCGCATGGCCCAAATCCCACCGAAACAAGTCAGCCAAGACGACCGTTCGTTACTGCTCAGCCTAGACGAAAAACTAGGCCAGGTTGTTTTCGGCCAAGACAAAGCCATCGCTGAACTCGCTTCCGCGGTAAAACTAGCCCGCGCCGGCCTAAGAGAACCCGAAAAGCCTTTGGGAGCATTCTTATTCAGCGGCCCCAGCGGTGTTGGCAAAACCGAAGTCGCTAAACAGCTCGCCAAAACCATGGGCATCTCATTCGTCCGTTTCGACATGAGCGAATACATGGAACGCCACACCGTCAGCCGCCTCATCGGCGCGCCTCCAGGCTACGTAGGCTACGACCAAGGCGGCCTGCTGACAGACGCCATCCATAAAACCCCTCACGCAGTGCTGTTGTTAGATGAAATCGAAAAAGCCCACCCAGACGTGTTCAACATGCTGCTGCAAGTCATGGACTATGGCAAACTAACCGACAACAACGGCCGAGCCACCGACTTTAGACACGTAATTCTGATCATGACCAGCAATGTGGGCGCCGCAGAACTAGCCCAAGCCAAAATCGGCTTCGGCGACAGCGACAACTGGGGCGCAGACGAAGGCGCCTTCAAAAAGCTATTCTCGCCTGAGTTCAGAAATCGCCTAGATGCAAGAATCGCCTTCGAGCCGTTAAAGCCTGAATCCATGGCCCGAATCGTGGAGAAATTCTTAAAAGAGCTAGAAGCCCAAGTATCCGAGCACCCCATCAAACTGGAAATCACCAAAGCCGCCAAAGAGCACCTGGCCAATAAAGGCTACGACAAAACCCTAGGCGCCAGGCCCCTAGCCAGATTAATCCAGCAAGAAATCAAACGCCCCCTAGCCGAAAAGATCCTAAGGCTAGAAGGCAAGTCCGAACAAATCATCAAAATCGACCTAGTAAACAACAAACTAGAAGTAAAATAGCCGCAACATCGTCATTGCGAGGAGCGAAAGCGACGCGGCAATCCACTCCCCAAACGTTGCCAACCACGGCCGCCCGGACAAAACCGTCCGCCTTCGGCGTCCAAAGTCCGGGTGTCCGCATCGCGGACATAAAATTGACACACCAATAGACCCATGCAACAATCCCCCAACCCATGACCCCCAAAAAACGCCTGGACATAGCCTTGGTAGAGCGAGGCTTAGAAAGCACCCGTTCACGGGCGCAAGCGCGCATCCTCGCAGGTGACGTGGTCGTGGGCGACCACCGTGTGGACAAAGCTGGCCATTTGGTCAGCGAAACCGATGCGATTCGGCTAAAAGATAACTCACTGCCTTATGTGTCTAGAGGCGGCCTAAAATTAGAAGGCGCTCTAAAATCCTGGCCTACCGATGTAGAGGGCACCATCTGCATCGACATCGGCTCCTCTACCGGAGGCTTTACGGACGTCCTTCTCAAAAACGGCGCAGCATTGGTCTACGCCGTTGATGTTGGCACCAACCAATTAGCCTACGAATTGCGAATTAACCCAAAAGTTAAAGTCTTCGAAAAGACCCACATCCTAAAAACGCCAGCCGGCACCTTCACCCCCGCCCCAACCATCGCTGTCATAGACGTCAGCTTTATCTCGCTTAAGAAAGTGCTTCCTGCGGCACTGATCCATCTGACCCGCCCAGGCACAATCTACGCCCTCATCAAACCCCAATTCGAAGTCGGCCCAGACAAAATCGAAAAAGGCGGCATTGTCAAAGACATCGCCGCCCGCGAACAATCTCGGGATGAAATTTTAGCTCTAGCAGCCAATTTGGGTTTAAAAATCATCGGCCATGCAGAAAGCCCCATCCAAGGAACAGATGGGAATGTTGAGTACTTGGCCTGTCTAAAATTTATTGTCTAAAGCAAACTAAAGTCAGCAGAAGTCAAAGTACCAGACAAACCAGTCATGTTAATAAGCATATCAACTGTCTCTACAGCAGAAGTTGCATTGTTAATATAGAGATAGGTACCCGCCGCTCCGCCTGTAGAACAAGTGACAACCACCGCGCTAAGAGCACCCCCAGGAACCGACACGGGAATGACGGTAATCCCTCCGTAAACAGCTGTCAGATCGGCACAGGTGCCAATGACCTGCGGCACATCGAGGGACACACTCGTTCCGGAAACCGGCACTCCTGTAATTTCCAACCCTATTTTATCTGTACCAGCAACGAAATCGGTAATCTGAACGATTGCGGTCGTACCCGAGGATTCGCCTAAGATTCTACCCACGTCAGTTGGGACGGATCCTGTGTTCGTGACAATAAATTTAAAGGTGTCGGCGTCGCCCCCCCCGGTTAAAACATCCGCCTGGTTTAGTTCACCCGTAGCTCCGCCAATGATGGTGTCGGCACCATTACCGCCATTAATGGTATCGATACCTGCTCGACCAAGCAATGTGTCTGCTGCTGACCCACCTGTGATCGTATCGGCACTTGTAGAGCCAGCCGTGGTCAAAGCACCAGTCATACCAGCCGCGTTTAAAACTACCGCCGACGAAAATGTAGTCAACGCCAAAGTTGCCGCGCCGTTTACCGTAAAGTTGGAGGGCGTATTAGTAACACTCGAAATCGAATTAATTGCACTACCATTTGAAACAATTGTCACACCCGTGGTCCCGCCAATCGTAAGGCCTGTAATATTGTGCGCGACTGTATCCCCTGAACCCCCTAGGTTCAGCGTCACGTTTGCTCCGGCTAAGGACAAAGAATTTGCAGTAAATGGTGCAGTCGCACCGGCGCCGACATCAACAATACTGCCATTCTGCAGGCCAGTGATGGTCTGTGTTCTGCCAGCGGATTCGACTGTAAAATGATTAATATTTGAGCCGGTGATCGCGCTTGCATCCAGCGTAATATTTGCGTTAAGCCCCAAGATTTCAAAACCTTGCACCGCGTTAATTTTCGCTTCTTCTCCAGAAGACGTATTTAGAACCAACTTGTCAGCAGAGCTTGCGCCAGCGTTCAATTGGCTCCCTGATGTTAAAGCGGTCAACGCACTATTGCCCAAGGTCAGAACATCAGCCGCGGTACCTCCGGTAAAAGTGAATGCAGCCTTAGGTGTTCCTGCTGATAAATCTACTCTAACACCGGCGGAAGTTGAGGCATTAATGCTATTGGGTGCGGCAACATCACCAGCCGCTAAGGCAAAAGTTAACGGCGCATCCCCCGACAACGTATAAGCCAACACCCCCGCAGGAGCATCTAATGTTCCTATTTTACTAGGCGTGTTTCCGGAGTTAATCGTTAAACTGGTTGCTCCCGTTGCCGCGATCGTCAGATTCGCCGGCGCAGTCGCGTTGCCCTGGTAGCCAATTAACTGGAGAGTCGGACTAGCAACAGTATTGTCCATCGCCCAAGTGACCCCACCCGCTGTGGCCGTGCCACCCGCTCCGGTAGCTAGTTTTAGCGTGCCCACATTACCAGTGGTAATTGTACCACCGCTCAGCGCTGTGATATCCGAAAAATCATATAAAGTGATTCCATTTGAACTACTGTACTTCGTTGACAAGTCCCAAGTACCACTCCCAAGAGGGCTGGAAAAATTTACAATCTCCACATTAGAAACAGTTGTTGGAAGCGAAGCCAAGTCCGCAGGTACCAGCGCTCCAGTAACCACGATAACGTCAGTCCCATCTGCGCCCTCCACGCGGTCCGTCGACTGGATGGTTGTAGGAACGATGCCTGAAAACACATCATCTCCAGCCGTTCCCAAAACATAGTCGTAGGCAGAAACTGTAAAATCAGCAGTCGATGCAACATAACCACCACCACCACCACCGGCCGTTGGCGTTGGATTGCCAGTGCCGCCCGAACCCGCGCCCCCAGTCCCTGGCCCATTTCCAGATGGGGTCAGACTTGAGCCTGCAGCGCATGAAATCAATACAGTAAAAAGAACGCCAAAAGCGATTTTATGCCAAATTATCTGGTTATTATTTACCATTTAACCTCCCGACTAAACATTGTTATCAATAAAATTGTAACATAGGCTCAAGTCAAGCATTTCAAATTGCTCACCAATTAAGAAATCCTGAGGCGTACCTGCGAAGCTCAATGAGCTAAGCAGGCGCCTCGAGACCATTAACCTTTCGATTAGATCAGGGTAATCAAGTTAGCAGAGATAATACGCTATTTTCCGATTGAGGCCAACACCATGCGGTTCAATCGCTAATTCAAAGTGAAGTCGGCAGCAGTCAAAGTACCAGATAAACCAGTCATATTAATAAGCATGTCGGCCGTAGCTACCCCGGCCGTCGCATTGTTGATATAAACATACGTTCCCGCTGCTGCACCTGCACTGCAGGTAATCACCACGCCACTCAAAGCGCCCCCAGGAACTGAGGGAACAATCGCCACTACTTGCGCATAAATATCGGTCAAATCAGCACAAGTGGCAATTGTTTGCGGAGTATCAAGAACCATGCTGGTACCTGAAACCGGTGCACCTGTAACTTCTAGCCCAAGTTTATCTGTTCCAGCGACGAAATCAGTAATCCGAACGATTGCTGTCGTACCAGATGATTCGCCTAAAATTGTACCAACATCAGTTGCGATGACTGATGTATTCGTTGCAACGAACTTAAAGGTGTCCGCGCCGCCCCCTCCAGTCAAAACATCCGCCTGATTTAAGACGCTTGCGAGGCCACCTTGAATGGTGTCCACGCCTAGACCACCATTAATCGTATCCACGCCCCCGGCACCCAATAAAGTATCCGCGCCTGTGAAACCAGTTAATGAATCGGCTGCACTCGAGCCCGTTGCATTTAACACAGGACCGCTCGATGTGATTGAGCCCGCTGCCGCCAGCCCGCCGAAGGTAATCGGCGTCAAGCCAGTAACGGTATAAGTATAACCTGGCGCGCTGGTTATCGTATTGGTTCCTGCTCCGTTGGATTCGATATTCACACCAGTCAATCCGGTCCCAGCCAAAGTGGTGGTGTAAGATACCGTATCATCCGTAGAACCCAGGCGAAGCGTCGGTGTGGTTGCCGTACCACTTAAAGTCAAAGTGCCGGTCGTAAATGTCGAAGCAGCCCCAAAGCCAACATCGACGCTGTTTCCGTTAGTCAAGTTAGTCAGCGTCACTGCGATACCAGCTGTATCGATAGCATATCGCGATAAAACGGTGACTAAGCTTGTATCAATCGAAATGGCGGCTTTTAGACCTAAAACTTCAGTACCAACCACAGCATTTAATTTGGGAAAACTTCCAATGCTTGTATCGAAAGTGCTGAGTTTATCCAATGCACCAGTACCCAAGTTAATTTGGCTGCCAGCAGTTAAAGCAGCTAAATTGCCCGCACTTAAGATTAAATTGTCATTCTGAGGAGACCCGGTGAAAGTGAACCCTGCTTTAGTCGCGCCACCAGACAGATCAACAACAGCACCTCCCGTTGTCATGGTGGATGCGTTCATACTATTAGGATTCGGAACATCTAAAGCCGCCAACGCAAAAGTCATCGCCGCGTCCCCAGACAACGTGTAAACCAGTACACCTGCGGGAACATCCAATGTTGCTATTTTGCTAGGGGTAACCGATGAGCTAACCGCTAAGCTAGTCGCTCCCGTCCCCGCAATCGTCAAGTTTGAAGGCACAGACGCGTTGCCCTGGTATCCAACCAATTGCAGCGCAGGAGCAGTGACCGTATTATCCATCGCCCAAGTAACACCCCCCGCAGTCGCTAAACCACCCGCTCCAGTAGCGATTTTCAGAGTGCCAACATTACCCGTCGTAATCGTATTTGAGCTAAGTGCCGCAATGTCAGAAAAGTCATATACATTGATCCCATTCGAAGTGCTGTATATAGACGACAAGTCCCAAGCGCCGGCGGTAAGTGAGCTGGAAAAATTGATAATCTCAACATTCGAAACGGTTGTCGGAAGCGAAGCTAAATCCGAAGACAGCGTCGCTCCCGAGACCACAATGACATCATTCCCGTCAGCACCATTCACCCGGTCAGTTGACTGCATTGTGGTAGAAACGTTTCCAGAGAACACGTCATCTCCAGTTGTACCCACAATATAATCGCTAGTAGCTAGCGAGAAATCCAAAGTCGATACCAGCCCCCCGCCTCCGCCACCACCGCCGCCGGAGGGATTGGTGGGGTTACCAGGATCTTGGACCGAATCGCCCCCGCCACTTGCAGAGGGATTACCAGACTGCGGGGAAGTCCCCGCGCAAGAAATTACAACGACAAAAAGAACGCCGAAAGCAACTTTACTTAATAATACACATAATTGATAATTGAACATATCATCAGTGTAACACAGGGTAAATTTGGCAATCAACTTGACCAGCAAATTATAAAAAACCCCCTTCGGTAAGTCCAAGAACGCTTGTGGCATTCGGCGGACTCCGAAGAGGGAAGACTACTCAGTATTACTAGATCAAGGTAATCAAGTCAGCTGACAATACTGCGCTGCCTGTGAAGCCAAGCAATACGAAGTTTTCGATAGCGCCTGCTGCAGTCGTTCCGTTACTATCAAACTCAACCAGGGTATCTGGACCAGTCAAGCTAACAGTAAAGACACCTGTAGAGGTATTATAAGTTCCTCGAACAAGAGCGATAGAGTCGGTTGTACCTGCTGCGGAAAGAAGTGCAGTACTGATCGCTGTTGCTCCCGTAATCGTACCGGCAGCGTAAATAGCAATCTTATCACCAGCAATCATGCCTGTGTACACATCTGTAGCAGTCAAAACGGTCACACCGGATGTAACTGCACCTGAAAACGACTGAGATGCAGCTGTATAAGCAATAGTGTCAGCGCCAGTACCAACAGTCACGGTATCGCCGCCTGCCAATCCTGTCACAGTATCGTTACCGACACCTGTGGTGATGATATCAGCGGAAGTCGAGCCTGAGGTAGTGAAGTTCCCTGTCAAAGCGGAACCATTGATGATTGCACCAGCTGCTGGAGAACCCAACGTTGTCGATGGAGCATTGCCTGACAAAGTAAAGGTCGTGTTAGCACTGCTTGTCAAAGCGGTCGCACCGATGGTGTTTGCAGCAACGCCGTTTGAAGCAATATTAACGTTTGTCAAACCTGTAACAACCAACGTTGGGATTGCGTGAGTGGAGGCATCTGTAGTAGCACCCAAGTTAACAGCAACATCAGTAACGCCTAAAGCGCCAGCCAAAGTTAGAGAGGTAGCTGAGAATGCAGCAGTAGCGCCTACGCCAACGTCAACCACGCTTCCTGTTGGTAGACCTGTTATAGACTGAGTCAAAGCTGTAGTATCAACTGCGAAGTGTTTGATACCAGAGGTTACCGAACCGGCAGTCAACGTAACTGCTGCGTTCAAGCTAAGGACTTCAAAACCAAGTGCAGCATTGATTTTAGCAAATTCAGCTGCCGAAACAGTGGTATCTGCGAGGCTCAACTTATCAAGAGCGCCTGCACCACCATTAAGTTGCGAACCAGCAATAATATTAGCTAGACCATCGTTCACCAAGGCAAGGGTATCGTTTCCTGAACCACCTGTGAAAGTAAACGCAGCTTTAGGAGCAGCTGCTAAAGTAGCCTTCACACCGCCAGTGCTTGCGCTTGCGTCAATGCTATTTAGAGCACCTGCATCGGTAGCCGATAAAGTGTAAGCCAACGATTGAGCACCGGAGACCTTATGAGACAAAACGCTTGCCGGACCTGTAAATGTTCCTACTTTATTGGCTGCAGTATTTGAATTGATATTCAAAGTAGTGGCAGCGGCACCTGTAACGTCAAAGTTGGCCGGTGCAGCGACATTAGTTTGATAGCCGTTAAAGGTAAGATTCAGCGCGGTAGCAACCGGAGAAGCAGCCCACACAACAGCGCCTGCAGCTGTTGCAGAAGTCGAGCTTGCAACGCTTAGACCCTGGTCTGCGCCTGTGGTAATGGTTATACCGGCGGTTCCTACATTATCAAATGAGTAAAGTTCAACGCCGTTGTTTGCCTTGCTGTAAAGACTCGATAAATCGATTGAACCCGTCAAAGCAGTTACGAACCGAACCTGTTCAACGCTTTTGACAGTTGCAGTCGCAGATGGCATGTTTGCCAAGCCAGCAGTAGCTACTACGCCGTGAACATTAAACACATCGTATCCGGCATTGCCATAAATACTATCGCCCGACTGCATGGTTTGAAACGCAGCATTTCCATTGTCACCAGTAAATACATCGTTGCCATCACTCCCCTGTAACGAATCGATACTTGTGGTCAACGATTCGATCTTTCCCGTTACAGTTGGCGTCGTTGGTGTCGTCGGAGTCGTCGGTGCGTTCGGGTCAACCGATGCGCCGCCGCCTGTCGTTGTTGAATCTCCACAGGAGATTGCCCCCACAAAGAGGGCTGTCAAAGCCACTACGGTCAGCGGCCTTTTCCTTAAAATCGTCATTATAGCCTCCATATGAGGGGGAAATCCCCTCTTATTCTCATTGAAAGTAACTTAGGGTCAAATCCACATTCAAGCAGGCGGCTTCTTTTTTTTATTAAGATTGAAAAAAAATATCGAAGAAGCTAGCAAAATAGCGGGTTTAGGTCTGAAAAATAAATTAGATATCTGCCAATAAGCCCGACGCCGCTTCCAGTTTAAATGGCTTGGGAAGGAAATCTACCGCACCTAAAGCCTTGGCATCTTCTCGAGAGGTGATATCGCTAAAGCCGCTCATCAAGATAACTGGCGTATGAATGCCCTCGGCTTGGAGTTTTTTGAGGGCTAAGATGCCGTCGAGATCGGGCATGCGGATGTCCATTAGAATACCATCAAACTCGTTTTTGCGGGCCATCTCGACCGCTTCCTGACCGTTTCTGGCTTCTTTCACATCGAAACCTTTTTGATGTAGGTAATCAGCCAACAATTCTCTTAGGAAATCTTGATCATCGACGACTAAAATACGGGTCGCTTTTTTACCGCCAAGACTTTTTAAACCCTCAAAGATGGAATGCAGCGAAAAAGGCTTTTTGAAAAACTGAAAGCCGGTGTTCGCGTTCTCTTGTTCAATCGCGTCAGAAGGCTGAGCACTCATTAAGATGAAGCGGGAATTGGGCGACTTCGCTTTGAGTTGGTTGATCAGTGAAATTCCGTCAATATCAGGCGTGGTGAGATCTAAAATAAAAGCGTCAAATTTGTTAGTAGCTGCAAGTTGCAAACACTCGCTACCAGTTGATGCCACAGTCACATCGAGGCCTTTTTTTGATAAAAACTGAGACAACACTTGGCGAATTAATTCCTGCCCATCACAAATTAGTACCTTTTTTCCCATCTTTTTGCCCTCTTAATTAACAATATAAATGATCAAAAGCCAAAATTGCCAGGCATTTTGATCTTTCTTATGCTATTGACGGGTTTTTGAGGAGAAACCACATGGATATCGAACCCCGCATTAAAGCGATTATTGCAGACCAACTCGGCGTATCGGAAGAAGAAGTACGTTCTGAGGCTCGCTTTATCGAAGATTTAGGCGCCGATTCGCTGGATATTGTTGAACTCATCATGGCCATGGAAGAAGAGTTTGAAATTGAGATCCCAGATGAAGAGGCTGAAAAAATCTTGACGGTCGGAGATACCATCGAGTACGTCAAAGCGCATCAATAGGCATGAAAGCGTACGCATTTCAAAATACTTCTGCCAGAGAGATAGGGCTTGAACATGGAGAAGTGTTCAGGGATTCCGTCCGCGCCATGGCCAGTATCCGCATGGATTTGGTTTTAGGGGAGCCTGCATTTGGCTCCAAAGAACAAGTTCTAGACCTAGCGACGCAGCATCTTCCTATTTTAGAAGCCTATGATTTAGACCTCTATCATGAGCTCCTAGGCATCGCAGACGGCGCCGGGGTTACGCCTGAAGAAATCGTCGTTTTAAACCATTATACAGACCTTAGAGACATCGGCGGATGCACGATGGTTTTTGTGCCATCTCCAACTGGTAATTTATTAGGCCAGACCTGGGACATAGACGCTTCTGCGCTGCCGCATACGCTGCTGCTTCAGTTCAAAGATGCCTTGGTATTATCCGTGGCCGGGTGTCTCGGCTTAACTGGCTTTAACTCACAAGGCGTGGGCATTTGCATCAATAATCTGAGCAGCTTGGATGCTCGCGTGGGCTTGGTATGGCCAGCATTGGTGAGACGGGTGCTGCGCGCGCGATCCGCCAAAGAAGGCAGCGATTTGGTGATGAATGCACCGCTGGGCTCTGGGCATCACTATGCCGTGGGCGATAAGAGCGATTTCTTTGGCATCGAAACCAGTGGAACTCGCAAAAAACTGGTGCAACACGGCACAGATAAGCCCCATTTTCATACGAACCACTGTTTAGACCAGGAAATCGCTGAAGTTTCGACGGTTAGAACAGGCTCAACCACCTACCATCGTTACAACACCACCGAAACAGGCTTGAGCCAGCAAGTGCCTCAAGATCTTAAAGGGCTTTGGAAAGCACTTGCAGCCGTCTCCATGGAGCCTGGAGACAATGCGGTGGCCACTTGCGGCGCAATGGCCATGAATCTCACTACGGGCGAGTGGCATGCATGCCAGGGGCCTGCACGCGCTGAAGACATCTAACGCGAAACTCTTCGAAATCATCTTCCTGGGTTAGCTCCCACTCGGATGGTTCATAAGCGGGGAAGTAGACATCCCCTGGATAGTCCTTCTTAATGATCGACAAAATCATATGGGAGGCCAATGGCAGGCACTGCGCATAGATTTCAGAACCGCCTGCAATGATAACTTCAGGTGCATCGGATTTTTGTTCGAGTGCTTCTTGCAAACTTAAGCCATGCCTAGAAACGACAATCATTTCCCGGCCAGGCAGCGTTTTGCCACCAAGGGATTCGAAAGTTTTGCGCCCCATGATCATAGGCTTGCCCATGGTAACGCGCTTAAAATGCGCAAACTCAGCCGAAATGTGCCACGGCATTTGACCAGCGCGACCAATCACACCCGTTTGTGTCATGGCTGCTACGAGCACTAATTTCATATAGCCACCGGTGCGCTAAGTCTCGGGTGATGCTGGTAGTCTTCGATTTGAATATCTTCGAATTTAAAATCGAATAGGCTTTTTATCTGCGGATTGAGTTTCAGTGTAGGGAGCGGATAAGGCTCACGGCCCAGCTGGATTGCTACCTGCTCCATGTGATTGGAGTAAATATGTGCATCGCCAAAGGTGTGGATAAAATCTCCCACTTTCAAATCGCACACTTGTGCCACCATGTGGGTTAAGAGCGCATACGACGCAATATTAAACGGCACACCCAAAAAGGCGTCCGCGCTGCGCTGATAGAGCTCGCAAGACAGCTTGCCCTCGGCCACATAAAACTGAAATAGCGCATGACACGGCGCTAACGCCATCCGAGGAACATCCGCAGGGTTCCAAGCGGAGACGACCAGTCTTCTCGAGTCTGGGTTTCTTCGAATTTCATCGACTATCCAGCTGATTTGATCGACACCGCCAAAATCTCGCCATTGCTTGCCGTAGACGGGGCCCAGATCACCGTTTGCATCCGCCCATTCGTCCCAAATTTTGACGCCATTTTCTTTCAGGTAGCCAATATTGGTGTCGCCTTTTAAAAACCACAGCAGCTCATGGATAATCGAGCGTGTATGGCACTGTTTGGTCGTTACCAGAGGAAATCCCTTATTTAAGTCAAAGCGCATTTGGTAGCCAAAAACACTCATTGTACCTGTATTGGTGCGATCTGCTTTTTGCACACCATGATTTAATATGTGTTTTAGGAAATCCAAATAAACTTGCATGGGTTTTGTATAGGCATGAAACTGATTCACATTCAAACCCAGCAGGATCTATTTAGTGATCCGACTTTTCAAAAAACGATGTCTGAACTGGGGATTATCATTCCCACGGCCCTCCAAAAGAATTTTAACGGCAAAACGCGTGTCTATCTAGATGACCCGGAATTCCTAAAAGCTTTCAAACAGTTCTATTTTGAACACGAAATGAATCCAAATCTCTACGAATGGCGCTAAAAGCAGCATGCCAGGATTATGTAACGTCAGATGGATACCCGCTCACGCCTTTCCACCACCTTTGCCTAAGCCTGCCATGGTTGATGCAGCGACCGAGCCGGTAGATATGCAGCCCACAGCTGCCGCCCGAGCCGTGGTCGTTCACCCACCAGCCCCGCCTCAGGTACACGACCTTGCCTCCCGCATAACAGCTGGTCTCGCCATTCATGCACCTGCGCCAACGAAACATGGCGTCAACGGTTCTTTTTTTATTCGGGATAAACACGGGCATAGATGCGCCATCTTCAAGCCCATGAACATGGAAGCGGGCATGCCGAAAAACCATCGTTTAGGACCCGGTGAAAATGTTCAGTTCAGAGAGAGCATTTTGCCAGGCCAAGGGGCTGGCAACGAAGTATTGGCTTATAGACTAGACAGGCATGCTTTCGAAGGCCGCTACGGCCTACCTAAAACAATTTTGATCAAACTGTCCCACCCAGCCTTTGAGGGCGAGGAGCTCGGATCCGCTCAAGTCTTTTTGTCTAATGCTAAGCCCTTATCTGACTTAACCCAGGCAGAGCGTGAAGATATCCCCATGAAGGAATGGCAAAAACTGAACTTTCGCCTCATCTCCGGGAGTACTGACGCACATTTCGGAAATATTCTGTATTCAACCGATGATAAAAAGCTCTACTTAATCGATAGCGGCGATGACTTTGTAGGGGAGAAGGGCCAGTGCCAATACTATAGCCCTTGGGCCATGATGCCAAAATCGAATCAACTAATGACGCAAGATGAATATGAATTTTTAAGCGGACTAAACGTGGCAGAAGCGATGAATGTCTTTGCAAAAGCCGCCCGGGCAAATGAAGAACAGTGCCCGACCTTAAAAGTGTCTGACGATAAATACTTAACGCAAATCTTGCGGCTTAAATTGGCCAAAGTAGCAGGCCAGATGAAACTAACCCAGGCCGAATGGTTCGATATTATGACCAGGCATCGCGACCGCTATAATATGCCCGTGGCGTCCAACATGGAGGAAGTATACCGCCACCATATCCGTAATTGCATCGGCGATGGTGAGACTTGGCAAAAATCCACGGAAAGAGTTAACTGGCGTCATATCGAACAGGAATTCAAGGCGCTGGCGCAGCAAAGGATTAATCGAAGGCGGATGGCGATATTTAGGTGATGCTCTGTCAGAACGATATCTGGCGTTGCGATTTCCTGCGGACGTTGCCTTGGACCTACGCCGCCCGTTGGGCTGGCTATGGTCCAAGCTGCTGGCACTTATCGATGCCGTTGGCATCTCCTCGATCTCGTTTTGACATCTGCAAGATGTCTAAGTGCCAGTAGCCTGGGTTGAACGAGCGCAGCGAGTGAGGCCCAGGTCGATAGGTGGACACCCGCCTCCCATAGAGCTCTGTAGGAGCGACCGTTCAGTCGAGTAAATATTGCTCCTGATATGGCACATTAGACATTGTTAAAAATTTGATAAGTTCGTTCTTAAAGGTTTGTTTCCGATGATGGATTTCCTGATTTCGAATATATTGGCGCACGTGTTCGATTTGGGATTCGCTAACAGAAAAAACACCGTAACCGGTTTGCCAGGCAAAATGTCTCAGGCCTATATCTTTAGTCTTTAACCACCGTGATGTTGAGGTTTTCAACATAGAGATGAATTCGGATAGTGCGACCGTGCGCGGCAATGTTAAAAGAATATGGATATGGTCACTCACACCGCCAACTTCATATACATGCGAGCCGTTATTTTTAGCGACGGCCGTTAAATATTGATAGCAATCTGATCTCAATTCCGGCACCAACCAGGGGTTCCGGCATTTCGTGCTAAATACGACGTGCAATTTTACAGATGCGAGAGATTGGGACATTCCGATACATATTATTGTAGATGGTCATTTGGCTATCGCTCTTACAGAGCTCTATGGGAGGGGGGGGCCATCTATCTACCTAGGCCTCACTCGCTCCGCTCGTTCAACCCAGGCTACTGGCACTGAGACATCTTACAGATGTCAAACAAGATCTAGAAGATGCCAACGACATCGACAAGTGCCAGCAGCTTGGACCATAGCCAGCCCAACGGGCGGCGTAGGTCCAAGACAACGTCCGCAGGAGATCGTTCGGTCCAAGGTACAAAAAGGTACGAAGGGTACTACTTTTTAACGGTCCTTTGCTGCCTTTCCAACAATCTCGCTGCTTCAATCTTCTGATGATTGCCACTTAGTAAAACCTCGGGAACCGTATGGCCTTCAAAATCTACCGGTCTGGTGTACTGGCGGTGCTCAACCAACCCGTCCGCATGGCTTTCCATATCTAGCGACTCAGGGTTTCCAAGAACGCCAGGGACATATCTAGTTATCGCATCCAGCATCACCAACGCAGGCAACTCGCCGCCGGTTAGGATATATTCGCCGATGGAGAACGATTCATCGACATAGTGTTCGATTCTTGCATCAATGCCTTCATATCTGCCGCAGACGAAGATGAGATGCTCGTAAGCTGCCAGACGTTTGGCATCTGCTTGCGTGAAAGGCTTTGCGGCTGCGTCAGATAATATAACACATGTTTTGAGGTCTGGCTTTTGAGCGCCGCGTAAGGCCGCTACGACCACGTCAACCTTCATAACTTGGCCGGGGCCGCCGCCGTAAGGGGTGTCGTCGACAGTTTTGTGTTTGTTGGTCGCGAAATCTCGGATTTGGATTTCGTTGATTTTGAGTTGGCCGGCTGTAACCGCACGGCCCAAGATCGATGCGCTAACGATAGAACGCGTGCTTTCAGGAAACAGCGAAACGAAACTGGCTTCGATCACAGATCATACCCTTCAGGGAGATCTAGGACGATCTGCTCAGCTTCTTCGTCGATTTTTACCAGAAAGGGCTTGATGAAGGGGACCAGGACATTGGAAGACAGCTCGACCAAAATTTGGGCGCGGTTGTCGGTAAAGCCTGAGACTTCGCCTAAGGGTTTACCTTCAAGATCAACGGCAGAAAAGCCAATTAAATCAGACAGATAAACTTCGTCATCTGGGATATCGATAAAATCAGAGCGCTGAATGAAGATTTCGGATTTGATCCATTTTTCCGCTTCGGTGCGATCGTGAATGCCTTTGAATTGCACTCGATCGCCGGACAGGACCTGATCGATTTCCAGCGTTTTCAGAGGCTCAGATTTCGAACGGACGATGGTTAATTTAATGCCAGGCCTGAGGGATTCACCATCTGGGTGAATTAGGTGCACGCATAGAACACCTTTGATGCCATGGGCTTTGGTAATAAAACCTAAAGGGATCAAATCAGGATGGGGTTGGTTCATTTTCAGAAACGGGTTCTAGGATTTCTAGAGAAACTTCTTTGGACTGATTGGCCGCAAAAGTGGATACCACCAGACGCATCGCTTTCGCTGTACGGCCTCTTTTGCCGATGACTTTTCCTAAATCAGCATGCGAGACGTGAATTTGATAGCTTAAGATCTTATCGGTGGTTTTTTCTTCGATCTTCACTTCGTCGGGTTTTTCCACCAACGAAGTTACCAAATAGTGAACGAGGTCTTTCACAGTGCTTAGACAGCAGCAGTAGGCTGAAGCTTGCTAAAACGTTTAACCAAATCAGCAACGGTGTCAGACAACTGAGCGCCAGTTTTTTGCCAGTGTTGGATCCGATCAAGTTTCAAATTGATAGGTGCTGTCTCGGCTCTAGGGTCGTAAGTTCCCACTTGTTCAATAAAACGCCCATCGCGGGGCTTGCGGGAATCTGCTACCATCACGCCGTAAAAAGGGCGATTTGTAGAACCACGACGAGATAGTCGAATAACAACCATGTTTAAAAAGCTCCTGAATGTGCCATACAATCCCAAAAAAGGAGCTTTGTCAATGGAGCCTGTGATTTTAAGCGCCATCAGAACCCCGATCGGCAAGGTAAGAGGGTCGCTCAGCACTATCAGACCGGACGATCTTTTGGCAATGGCTTTTAAAGAAGCAACCCAAAGGGCCGCTATCCCAGACACGGCCATTGATGAATGCTTTGCGGGCTGCGCCAACCAAGCTGGCGAAGACAATCGCAATGTTGCGCGCATGAGCGTGCTGCTTGCTGGATTCTCCGAACAAATTCCAGCCACTACGGTTAATAGACTTTGCGCCTCTGGCCTAGAAGCCGTTGTCCAAGCTGGCCGCGCTATCCGCACGGGGGACGCGCAAGTCTGCCTTGCAGGCGGCGTGGAAAGCATGACGCGCGCCCCTTATGTGATGGCGAAACCCGATAAATCCTTCCCTGGTGGAACGCCGCAAATATTTGATTCTTCACTCGGCTGGCGATTCCCTAATCCCAAACTAGCCGAACGCTTCCCTTTAGAAACCATGGGTGAAACGGCCGAAAATATTGCCCAAAAATATGGCATCTCGCGTCAGGCTCAAGATCAATTTGCCTTAGAAAGCCACCAAAAGGCCGTGCTTGCGAGTCAAAATGGCCATTTTGATGCCGAACTCCTGAAGCTCGATGAGCTTACCCAAGATGAATGCCCCCGCCCAGATACAACCCTGGAACAACTGGCCAAGCTAAAACCAGCATTTAAAAAAGATGGATCCGTCACTGCCGGTAATAGCTCAGGCCTCAACGATGGTGCGGCGGCCCTAATTGTCGCTTCGTCTGCCTACGCCCAGCAAAACGGCCTAAAGCCCATGGCCACGATTTTAGGCAGTGCCGCCTACGGCATCGACCCCCGTTTCATGGGCCTTGGCCCGGTGCCTGCCACGCAAAAACTGCTCACCAAATTAGGACTCTCGATTGATGACATTGATCTGGTAGAGCTTAACGAAGCCTTTGCAGTTCAGGCCCTGGCGGTCATGCAAGAATTAAAAATCCTGCCCGCAAAGTTAAATATATCCGGCGGAGCACTCGCACTCGGGCATCCACTTGGGTGTTCCGGGGCGCGCATTTTAACCACATTGGTTCATAATTTGCATCGAACAGGAAAAAAATTAGGCTTAGCCACACTCTGTGTGGGCGTAGGACAGGGTTTGAGTATGATTGTCCGAAGCGATATGCTACCATAGCAACCCATGATCCGACTGAGTGATATTTTCGACATTATCAAAGGTTATCACCCTCAGGCGGATTTTGATCTCATTCAAAAGGCTTACGTCTACTGCGCCAAAGTACACACGGGCCAAGTCCGCAAAAGTGGCGAGCCCTATTTGTGCCATCCGATGGAAGTGGCCAAAATTTTGGCCGAGCTCAAACTGGACGAAGCCAGCATATGTACCGGCCTTTTGCACGATACCGTTGAAGATACGCCGGCAACTCAGGAAGAAGTAGAGCAACTTTTCGGCAAAGACATTGCCTCCTTGGTAGACGGCGTCACCAAACTTTCTCAGGTGAAGTTTAAAAGCACCGAAGAAAAAATGGCCGAAAACTTTCGAAAGATGCTCGTGGCCATGTCCAAGGACATCCGCGTCCTCCTGGTAAAACTAGCTGACCGTCTGCACAATATGCGAACGCTGCAGTTTATGTCCCCTGAAAAGCAGGAAGCGATCGCCGAAGAAACCCTAGAAATCTACGCCCCTTTAGCCAATCGCCTGGGTATCGGTTGGATAAAAATCGAGCTCGAAGACTTAAGCTTTAAGTACCTACGCCCCGGCGATTACCAAGACCTCAAAGAAAAAGTCGGCAAAAGCAAAAACGAACGCAGCCGCTTTATCGAAGAAGTCTCCAGCGAAATTCGCCGATCTCTCACCGAGGGCGGTCTCAAAGAATTCGACGTATCTGGGCGCCCAAAGCATCTTTGGTCCATCTACCGGAAGATGGTCGACAAAAATCTGGGCTTCGAAGATATCCATGACCTAATCGCCTTTAGAGTATTGGTCGGCACCATCAGCCAGTGTTACGAAGCCCTAGGTGCCATTCACACCATCTGGCGGCCAGTCCCCGGCAAATTTAAAGATTATATCGCGATGCCCAAACCCAATGGCTATCGCAGCTTGCATACGACCTTAATTGGCCCTAAAGGCGAGCGCATTGAAGTTCAGATCAGAACCTTTGACATGCATCAAGTGGCGGAATCTGGCATTGCCGCTCACTGGAAATATAAAGAACATGGCGGCCAACCCATTGCTGTCAACGAAGTGGCCGATCGCGGCTTTTTATGGCTTCGCCAGCTCATGAACTGGCAGCGCGAGCTGCGAGATCCCAATGAATTTCTAGACTCGGTTAAAGTCGACCTCTTCTCCGAAGAAGTTTACGTGTTTACCCCAAAAGGTGACGTCATCGAGCTGCCCATCGGCGCCACCGTGGTCGACTTCGCCTTTGCCATCCATTCCAACATCGGCATGCACTGCATTTCCGCCCGAGTGAACAATCAAATTGCGCCCTTAAGGCACATTTTGAACAGTGGCGACACATGCGAAATCATTACGCAGAAAAACCAGCAGCCCAATCGCTCCTGGCTAGAATTTGTCAAAACTTCCAGAGCGCGCACCCGAATTCGCAACTTCTTAAAAAACCAAGAACGCGAAAAGAGCGAAGAATTGGGCCGCGAGCTGTTAGAAAAGGAATTCAGGCGCTACAATACTTCGCTGCAGAAATGGCTTAAAAACGAGATTTTGGTCGATTTCATCAAGCATGATGGCCTCAGCGCGCTCGGTTACGGAAAGATCGAGCCTAAAACCATTATCCAGAAAGTTCTACCGCCGGAACAACTGGAAAACGCGACCCCTGAAGCGCCGAGAAGTCGCATCAGCCAAATCATTGATAGGTTTGCCGGCAAAACAAGCACCGGCATCCAAGTGGAAGGCATCGAACACGTCCTAGTTCACTACGCCAGATGCTGCATGCCGGTGAAAGGCGACCCAGTCATCGGTTTCATCACCAGAGGCCGCGGCCTCACCATCCATCGGCGCAACTGTCCTAAGATTTTGGAACTGGACTCCGAGCGACGCATCGATGTGAGCTGGAACCAAGAATCGACCTTAACCAGACCGATTTTCATCAAAGTCACCACCGAAGATCGAGAAGGCATGTTAGCCGATCTTTCCACTGTTTTTTCAAAGATGAGCGTCAACATTTCAGAAGCCAACTGCAGAACCTACGGCAACGGCCAAGCGGTCAACACCTTCAAATGCGGCATTTCGGACTTAAGTCAGCTAAAGAACATCTTTAAGACCTTAGAAGCCATCAAAGGCGTCTACTCAGTAGAACGTTCCCGCTCCATCATGAGCTAGCAAACATGTCATCGGTCAAACGTCCGATGCGCTATTAAATCGCGCCTCTCTACAATCAAACATGCTTCTACTCGCACTGTTTTTAGTCGCGGCAACGCCACAAGATCTAGATAAAATGATTGATTCAATCGAAAAGCAACCCGCCGTGAGCGATGCCAGGCGAGATTGTTCGAAAAAGAAAGTAGACGCTTTGCAGGATCTTAAGAAAAAACTGCGCCAAGCAGCTGCAGATCTCAGAGACGCACAAGCAAAAGCCGACTTAGCCAAGCAAACCCGATATGCAGCCAAAATCGAATTCATCTTCCAAAAGGCGGGCCAACTTCTTCAAGACAGCGCCGCCTGCTTCGGGGACGGCCCAGCAGATCCTCTCATGGAAACAGCTGCCGAGGCTGCCTTAAGAGATAACACCTCCACCGCCCCATCGGCGGTGGCACCACCCATGACACCAGCAATCGCCGCAATCGGACTAAATCCTGCAACACCGTCCGAGTAAACTACCGACATGCCGCGAAACTTCCTCTTTCAAAACCCCCACCAGCCGCCCGCAACCTCTTTTTCAAGCTGAACTCTCTTATTCTTGAGCTCGGCATCCTCAGGCCGAGCAGCGCTGATCTTGCGAATGATTCTCAAAGCTCTCGCAGGAAAGCCAGTTTGTTCATACAGGCTCGCCTCGAACCTCTCTGGGTCATCACTGCAACCTTGATATTTTCTCAACGCTGCCTCAGCTTCATCCACCAGCTTAAGCCCAGCAAAAGCATTGATCCGCCAAATCGCTAAAGGGCACGGCGTTTTTAGACCCTTAAGCCAGCCGGCACTCTCCTCAAGGGCCTCCAAGGTGCCCTTTTCAAGACCAACGATGCGAGCCGCAAGCACCGCAGCTTCTCCATCTTGGCGCGTTTCAGGTAAAAGCCCATCTAACCAAAATCTCGCTTGTTTTGGACTGTCATGTGCCAAAGCGTATTCCACACCGAAACGTACATCATCAGGCGTCTTATCCTCAAAAGCCAATGCCTCATTTATGCACTCAAGCGCATCAATATTTTGACCTTGAACGATCAGCTGCTTGCACAAAGCCATCAAAGTCTGAGCGTTAATCACGGGAAGCACATCTCTTAACCCTTTGGTCTCCAGCAAAATACCAGGTAAAGCGCCTGGATTAGATGCGATCGCCAATCGATAATGCTCCTTCGAATTCAATAGGCGCGCCAACTGCAAATGCGCCGCATAAAAAGTAGGCCGCTGCCTAAGACTATATTCAAACCAAGCTTGCGCTAACCGCCGATCGCCCAGCTCTAACGCTCGCATCCCCTGTACATAGGCCTTCGAAGGATCCGTCCAATCAGGCTGGCGCGCCACCACCTGCGCCCAGATTCCGGCCCCGCTTATACAGACCAGACACATGGCCATCGCTTTCGGTGAAAACGTCACCCGCCAAGGCAGCTCACTCAGCGCCAAAACCAACGCGCTCAGATACAGCACCGCACCCGTTTCCAAAGAAAAATCTGCCCAATCAGCAATCCAAATAAACGTCAAAACCACAGCATACTCAGGCTGCCGCCGATAGATTTGAACCACAGTCCACAAAGCGATAAGACCAAGCAAAGCCCCTTTCACCAGCCCATGATCCAATAACAGCTGCAAGGTCGTATTTTCCAAATAAGTGATTTGGTAATAAAATGAGAACAAGCTGTCCGCCAAAAAATCTGGCTGAACATCATGATGAAACTCAAAAGCGGTAGCGCCTGGCCCAATACCCATCAACCAGTGCTCCCCAATCATACCCAAGCCGTGCTTCAAAATATCCAGCTTAAACTCATAAGCGCCTGGACTAACCAACGTAGCCAAATCAGAAAACGCCGCAGCTCCCGCAACCAACAACGCAAAAACGCCCATCCCCAAAACTACAGCTGCGCCCCGGCGCTTCAAAATCGCCATCCATAAAGCACAACATACAAAAGCAATCGCCCCAAAGCGCGTTTGCGTCATAAACACCGAAGCGCCGCATAAAACAGCAACCACCGCAAAAGGCCATTTTCGTACCCGCGCCAAACACAACAAAGCAAAAATGCCAAACAACCTGCCCAAACTATTGGGGTTGACCAACGGCGCAAAAAAATACGATTGCGCGCTGCCAAAACTTCCCCAAATTCTTTCTGCCCCGAACAAGCGATGCGCTGCCGCAATAAAAAACAAAGCAATCCCGCTCAATAAAACGCCGTTCCATATAATCTGCCGCGCCTTAGGATCCCGGGCGTTATCAGACAAAACAACAAACAAGATCAATGCCGTAGCCAGCTGCATAAATCGAAGCGCACTCTTTTGTGGCACTAAGCCCGCCAAAGGCGCCGGCATCAAAAATAAAAAAGTCAGCAAAACAGATGCCAACAGCAATAAACCGCCTGCGTGAATCCTGACACTCTGCCTTTGAAACACATGGCAACCAAGGCTGATACAAGCCAGCACAAACAAGCTCAAAATAACGGGCGCATGCACCGCACCCATCAAAGGTCCAGCCAGAAAAACGCACGCCAAACTGAGGTAAAGACCCAGATAAGCCATATAAGCAGGGATTGTAGAACATTTAACTTCAGGTATGACCAAACATGCCCTCGAATCTGCCCATGGTGACTATAGTTGACCTAACCAAACCAGCAGATGACGCATGCTTATCGCCACAAGAAGCAAAACGCGCGCTCTCTTTTAGTACCGCCATCTTAAGACAACGCTTTGTCGGCTCGCACGTAGCTTTAAGACAAACTTTGGCTGAGCACTTAAACGAAGACCCCCGGGAGATCCGCTTCGGCTACTCAAAGACAGGCAAACCGATTCATCCGAAGATCAATTTCAGCTTAAGCCATAGCGCAGACTTCGCCCTGATTGGGACTAACAAATCCAGGCTTATCGGCATCGATTTAGAAATCGTCAGGCCTGTTGAAAACGCGCTGCAAATCGCCAAACGCTTTTTTGCGACTTGTGAATATGACTATTTAAATGCCTGTTCAAAAGCGGAGCTGTTGACAGAGTTTTTCAAAATTTGGACCGCAAAAGAGGCGCTAATCAAAGCCAAAGGTATCAAGCTAGTAGAAAACTTGCAGAAGGAAGTTGTCTGTCATCCCGGGGTGACGAACGGGGGGTACTGGATTATGCCATACACGCACCCCTTATTGGTCGGGTACATCGCGCATGTGGCTGTTCAAAACGACTTAGGTGGTCTAAATCCAACATAATGTATCGAATATTGATCTCAATGCTTCTGATTTGCCCCACACTTTGGGCGCAAAGTGCATTTTTAGCACTCGAAACGGATCTCGGCGCGCCTAAAATCAACCTGCTGGCTGCCATCGATATCGCGCTGTCAAAAAACGAACATCTTTTACAATCGGCGCAGGATATTTCAGCTCAAATAGGCTTAGCCAAACAAGCTCGCAGCAAGCTTTTGCCCACCATCGAAGGCTCTGCCTATGTGAGCCGGGACCCAACCGAAAGCATGGGCTCTCAGCTCGGACTTCGCGTGCCGCTGATTGACGTTTCCGCCATGTTCAACATCAAAAGTGCATCTATCAGCGTTAATGCCATCAAAGCGACTTACGAGCGCCGCCGAGATGCGCTGGTATTCGATGTGGCCTTGGCTTATATCGACGCTCTGCTTCAGCAACGATTGTTAAAATTGGCCCAAGAACAGCATGCCAGCTCCGAAATTAGATTCGCTTCCGCCAAAAGAAAGGCAGCTTTAGGCGAAATCTCCAAACTGGATTTAAAACGCGCGGAGCTGGTCTGCGCTAGAACCACAGCCCAAATCGTCAAATCTAAAGCAGGCGTCAAAACATCCGCCGGTCAACTTGCCTACTTGCTAGGCGAAAATCTGCAAATCACTTTGGACGATTTACCTAAACTTAGTGAATTCGATCAGCAAGACCGAGTCATCTTAAACGATATAGCCAAAACCAGCCGAGAAGACCTAAAAGCGCAGTCATTAGCAGTCCAAAGCGCTCTATTCGCGCAGCGCAGCGCTCTGTGGATGTTTATGCCGACTTTGGATGCGAAAGCGAGTCTAAGCAAAGCCTTAGAAAAGGATCATCAATGGCAAAGCCGAATCGATTTAACCATTCCATTTTATGACGGCGGATTCAGATACGGCCTGCTGCAAAGCGCTCGTGCCTACACGCTGAGTCAAAAATACAAAAAGCAGCTCCTAGAGCGCGAAATCTTGTTAGAAGTCGAAGGCGCGTTAAACGAAGTGCAAAAACAGAAAGAGCTATTTGAGGTTGAGCTACAACTAGTTGCCATCGGCGAAGCGTCATTTAAAAGCGCCGAAAATCGCTATGCTTTGGGTCAGGCAACGAGCTTAGACGTGCTGGATGAACAAACGCGCCTTTTCGAGGCGCAAAATAACTTAGAGAAAGTTGGTGTGTCACTCTACGCAGCGCGCCTGCGTTTGGCGTATATTTTAGGTGATCCGAGAAAGGCGCTTGCAAATGGATGACACCACCACGGTTTTGCTAAAAGTTTTACGCTCTCATTTTGAAGCTAGCCCTTCATTGGACGCGGCATGGCAAAGTGCACCTAGCTTAGCTTTGATGCATCTATCTAGACCGGGTTGGCCTGCGGAATTTCTCAAAGCCGAGCAAAAAAGACAAATCAGCACCGAGCTTACCAAACTGGCGTTGCAGCTAAAGCACAGCAACCACCTCAAGATCTTGCTGCAATTTGTGCAACAAAGCATCGCGCTGGTTTTGCAATTCGCTTCCACTAAATCAAAAACACAGCTCGAAAAACAAAGGCTGATGGGTTTCATTCGTTCGGAACAAATGGAAGGGCAAACTGATGAAGCAGCTGCCGCTAGAGGCGCCGCCCGTTTTCTGCAATCTAAGCGTCGTGAGCATCGCGACAAAGTATTTATCGACCCGAATGAGCAAGACCGCCTGCTCGAAATCTTGTCTCTACCAAAGTCCATGGGCGCTCAGCTGCCCAAACAAGATATCCGTGGATTGATCTTAAAAAGTCCATTGGCTGCCTTGCTAAAACAAGCCAGCTGCTTTTCTCCTGAAATCATGAAGCGTGCTTTCGGTGAAGAATGGCTTAAGCATATCCAGCCCGTCGGTTTTGCCGATAAAACGCAAAAAACCATTCTAATATCGGTCAAATCATCTTCGGTTGCCCACGAAATGTCTTATCGAAAGGCAGAAATCATTCGCAGGCTTCATCAAATCAAAGAATTTGAGCAAGTAAGCGATGTCCGGTTCACCGTCGAACAACCTGCCCCCAGAAATAAATTCGAGCGCTGAAAAGTTCTAATGCCTAAATGGCAAGACTCCTTTTTATCACCGCGTCAATTTTGCTTTTTACCAGCGCCTATGCAGACGAGTTCGACACCGCCCGGTTTAGAACATCGAGCTTCAACTGCACAACCAGCCAAGACTGCGGCACCGGTAGTTGCAATAATCAGCATTGCTATTGCAATCCAGGATTCAGAGACAGCGTAGATGCACCCTGCGATCACCAGATGGGTGAAAGAGATCCTAACACCGCCTGGGCCCTGGAAGCCGGCCTAGGTTGGCTGTTTCCAGTCGGCTGGTTTCACTTAGGCTTATGGCCGATGGGCCTTGCTCGACTAGGAGTCGAAGTCGTCGCGGGCTCCTTGCTCACGCTCTACACAGCCGTAAGACACAAACCTATCACAGAGATTCGACAAGAAAAACGAGGTCCCATTTGGCTGTTAGGCTTTGGCGCTCTGACCAGTATCGGCCACGTGGCATTCTGGATCATACAGACCGACTTCTTGGCGCAGTTTGGCTCCAAACAAGCCAGAGAATCAACAAAATGGCACAAAGATAAAGGCGAAGCAGACGTTGTAATTTTAGCTGATTTAGCCGCGGAATCCATGCGAATCACCGCGAATACTTTCTCTGAAGACAATTGCGCCATTGTCGAGGGTTGTATCGACGGTCCAGGCGAGCGTCGCCTTTTACGATGGGACGAAGTTATCTACAACAAGGGCGAAGGGGATTTCGTCAAAGGACTTGAAAGCCAATTAACGCCTGTGTGGAGTCCATGTCACCAACATTATCACGGTCAAAACACCGCCAGCCATTTTCTCAAACGTGAGCTGCTCGATGCCTCCAACAATACCGTCCGCCAGATTTATCATGGGCACAAAGCCGGCTACTGCTACCTAGATTCAAGACGAATTAGCGGTTCGTATGAGAATAAATTCGACTGCGGCAGCCCACAATTTACCCGCGATCTTCTGCAGGGAATTACTTCAGGTTGGGCAGACGTCTATGGCTCCGAAACAGATTGCCAATGGATTGACATCACGGGCCTGCCGGCAGGTACTTATCAGCTGGTTTTGACCATCAATCCGCTCGGAATCTACTATCAAGACAAGAATTTGACCAACAACCGCGGGATTGTGGAAGTGGTTATTCCACCGATGGATGGCAGCAAAGAACGCATACGCCATGGTGTCTACGTCAATGCCACCGTCTTGAGCGGTGAAGTCGTCCCCAACATTTAACTAGGATCTAACATGACAACGAAACTTCGACTTATCATTGGGATGACGATCTTGAGCCTCGGGGTTCATGCTACCGAACCTGCGGAACAACCAGAAAAATACGGTTGGTATCACCACTTAGGAGACCACGGCAAAGTTGTATTCCAAGCGTCCTTCTTGGCACTAGGCATTGGCTCCGCTGCGATGGCTGCCTACTTTCAAACCTTGCAACTGCCGACGTTGATGAAAATGGAAGATAGCCTGCAAGACGATAAAGAAGACGGCGTGGCCTTAGAGGATAAGCGTTGCGGGCAAGCCTGCATGAGAAACAGTCAGATATATCGCGAATACGGCGAACATACGATAAACGTAGATGTCGTCGCCACCATAGCGGCGGCATTTGCAGCGATAAACTTTGGCATATCTGCAGCTATTCTTGGGGCGATGGCATGCAATCTTGCAGAAAAAGAGAAATACATAGAAAACGTCCATGTTTTCTCAAAAATCGGCGTGATCTCGGGCATGATCGCCGGCATCATGAACTTGGCCGCGGTCGGCATGATGGCCAAACTCGGCGTCTCCTATCGCGACGGCATTTCCTTGCCTACTTTAGGGAAACTACAAATGGCCCTCTCCGCAGCCATAGGCGCGGTCGTACCGACAGTGCCTTACGTGGTGTTTGGGTTCGTTAAGATCAGCCAAGCATTCTACGATCGCTTTTGGGGACCTCAAGCTCCAGGTGGGCCAGCCCTGCAGCAGCAAGTATAACGTGGTTTTACAAATTCGAGAGTTCAGCATAGCCTGAGCTAATGCGCTCTCTCGAAGATATTTCATCCGCCATCAGTCAGGCAGGCGGAAAACCCGTGCTTGTTGGCGGCTGTGTTCGCGACCGCCTCATGGGCCGTGATTCTAAAGATTTCGACATCGAAGTCTACGGTCTCGATTTAGGCTCGCTTGAAAGCGTGCTAAATCAGCTTGGCTCTGTGCACGCGGTCGGAAAAAGCTTCGGTGTATTTAAGCTGTTTAATTTTGACATCAGCCTGCCCCGAACCGAGAACAAGCAAGGCGCGGGACATAAAGGTTTTGTGGTACAAAGTGACCCAAGCTTAACTTTCGAGCAGGCCTCAAAACGCAGGGATTTTACTGTGAACGCCATGGGCATTGATTTGGCGACGGGCGAGTTGCTTGACCCGCACGGTGGTCAGAACGATCTAAAAACTCTCACGCTTAAGCATGTATCAGATGCGTTTGATGAAGACCCATTGCGCGTACTTCGTGCATGCCAATTTGCGGCGAGGCTAGAATTTAGCATTCATCCGGACACGTTGACAAAATGCCACAATTTATTGCCTGAGCTTAAAACTCTGCCGAAAGAGCGTATCGGGGAAGAGTTTAAAAAGCTGTTGATGGCCAACAAGCCATCTATTGGCCTGCAGGCGCTTTTAGATACTCGGGCTTTAGGTCTTTTTCCTGAACTTGAAGCGCTTATCGGTTGCCAACAAGATCCCAAATGGCATCCTGAGGGCGACGTTTGGATTCATACTCTCATGGTCGTGGATCAAGCAGCTCGTATCAGCGATCAGTTATTAATTCGTTTAGGCGCACTCTGTCATGACCTGGGCAAGCCTCCCACAACCAAGTTTGAAGATGGTCGCTGGCGCAGCAAGAACCACGAAGCGGCAGGCGTTCCACCGACGCAGCAATTTTTGCAAAGGCTGGCGATTGCACAAGATCTGATCAATGAGATAACGCCGTTGGTACAAGATCATCTCAAGCCATGCCAGCTGTACAATGTTCGAGATCAAGTTTCAGATGCCGCCATCAAACGACTGGCGACTCGGGTTAATATCGAAAATCTCTGCTTGGTTGCTGAAGCCGACTTTTTAGGTCGTACCACTGAAGAAGCACTGGCAGGTCATGACCCTTCTACCGCCTGGCTTCGGGAGCAAGCCGCTAGGCTCGCCGTTACCAACAAACCTCTCGAGGCCCTCCTGCAAGGCAGGCATCTGCTTGACCTGGGTATGCATGCAGGACCAGCCATGGGCCGGTTGCTCAAAAAAGCCTACGAAGCTCAGATCGAGGGCGAGTTTGAAACATTGGAAGATGCTCTAGATTGGGTTAAGCAGCACCATGCTTAATACATGTATTCAAATCGCGAGGGAGGCAGGTCAATTAATTTTAGAGCTTTCCGAAAAGCCGCGTCACATAGAGAAAAAAGCTGCTTTCGACTTGGTTACAGACGCAGATAAAGCGTCGAACGATTTAATTTGCCGCAGATTGATGGAGGCGTTTCCCACATCCAAGATTTTAGCTGAAGAAAGCACCTCACCCCAGCCCTCTCCATTAAATGGAGAGGGAGTATTATGGATCGTTGATCCGATCGATGGAACGACCAACTATGCTCGCGGTATGCCGCATGCGGCGGTTTCAATCGGAGCATATGATTTGGCTAGCCAGGAACTTCTCGTTGGCTGCGTCTTTAACCCATTTATTAATGAGTGTTTTTGGGCAGCTAAAGGCGAAGGCGCTTACTTAAATGGCGAGCGCATTCATGTCAGCACAATTAATCAATTATCAGACGCTGTAGTTGCCACAGGATTTTTCAATACGGGCGATCTGACTTTCGAAACCAGCAACCTGCCCGAAGCCTACAGGTTCATCCAAAGCTGCCTCGGCCTAAGAAGAGCGGGCGCCGCTAGCCTCGATCTATGCTGGGTGGCCATGGGGCGCTTAGATATGTACTGGGAAAAAGGCCTCAAGGCCTGGGATCTGGCAGCAGGCGCATTGATCGTCCAAGAGGCTGGTGGAAAGTTGTCGAACTACCAAGACGAAAAATTGGATATTTTTCAAGGCACTGTCTTGGCCAGCAATGGGCATTTGCATAAAACATCTATTGATATATTAAATAATCAATGAAAATCGTGGTTGCTATGTCCGGAGGGGTGGACTCCTCTGTTGCAGCTCTGCTTCTTAAGGAGCAGGGCCATGAAGTTATTGGTGTGTCGTTGAGACTCGCTCCTGATGATAATGGCTCTCTTGAGAAACGCGAGGGGCGCTGTTGTTCAATAGACGATATGACCGACGCTCGGCAAGTTTGCGATCGGTTGGGTATCCCATTTTACGCCATCGACTCCAGAGACAAGTTTAAAGAAGTGGTATTTGACCCGTTTATTAAAGCCTATCGGCAAGGCATTACCCCTATCCCTTGTTTGGCGTGCAATCATGAAGTTAAATTTGGCGATTTATATAAAACCGCGCAAAGTTTAGGCGCCCAGCTAGCGACCGGACATTATGCGCAGGTAATCGATTATCAAGGCGTTAAAACCTTGGCGCGGCCTGAAGATCAGGCGAGAGACCAGACATATTACTTATACGGTACAGACGCGGAAGTTGTGCAGAGCTTGCATCTTCCTTTAGGCGGGTTGCATAAACCAGCCGTTAGAGAACTTGCCAAAAAGATGGGCATGAAAGTCCACGACAAGCCAGATAGCCACGAAATTTGCTTCGTACCGGATGGTAATCACGCCCGCGTGGTTGAAGGGGCGAGCGGGCCGATGCCAAGTGGGGCAATGGTGAATAGCGAAGGTAAGCAAGTATCTAGCCATGCAGGCGTGCATCACTTCACCATCGGACAACGCCGCGGTATCGGCGTTGGGCTTGGTGAGAAAGCTTATGTGGCTGATTTAGATGCTGACAAGCAGCTGGTCACTCTAGGTCCTAAATCGGCCTTGGCGTGCACCAAAATCAGTGCCGGCCCTGTCCGGGTAATCGTGCCGACCCATTTATGGCCAGAGATCGTGGAAGTTCAAATCAGAGCGAGACATCAGCCACAACAGGCGAGATGGTCCATCGATGATAGCGGCCAGCTGATTTTTGATTTTCTGGAGCCGACCTATGCGGTCGCTCTTGGTCAAGCGGCCGTCGTATACGATAACAACGCCATGCTTGGCGGCGGGCTCATCACCGGCCGGTTAGATGGGAAGTTTCCGAGAAAAATCTAATTAGGCGATGACTGAAACATTGCTGCCTTCATTAAAATGGCAGCTTCCGACCAAGATAATTTGAGCGAAACCAGCAGGGCAGCAACTTGTGAATTACCATAACCCCGCTGAACAAGTTCAGCTAAACATCTTAAGCCTTGCTGGCGTGCATTTTGATCAGAACTTTCGATGAGTTTTCCGGCCAGAGCTATCATGGATGAAATAGCTGACTCTCGTGCATACATCGTTACGAAATCGAAAAATTCGGACGCGTCTTTCGCATGAATGACAGCCATCAAAAAGTGTTCTTTTTGTGCTTCTGAAACTGAACCACTAGCAAGTAAACCATCAATTAAATTGAGACTTCTGTACTGAATATCATCGTCATAATCACCAAATTCCAGCAACGCCTTTTCTGCAATCCGAATGGCCAAGTCCACGCGCCGTCCTTCGGCTAAGTCTGTGATTGATTTTTGAATCACCGAAGCTTGCCGCTGGTTTGCCATATCTTCAAACGCGCGTTTTTCTATCTTTTCGTCAGAAACTGGAAATGAACCGCCAATTTCATCAATATATTGGCCGTGGATCCCTCTTTTGTCCCAGACAGCGGACCCTGGCTCGAGCCTGCTCAACATCTTTTTGGCTAGGTCGTCATAACCCGAGCGAAGGGCAGTATGGATGACGGTTTCGCCGAATAGATCTTGATGCTCCAAATCGATTTCCGCCATTTTACTCAGCAGCAACCCAATGATCTGATTGTCCGCTTTTCCGTGTTCAGTTTTTCGGAGATACACCTGTAAAAGACTTTGGCCATTTTGATTTCGGCTGTGGATTCGAGCTGGACTTGCGGCTAAAAATGCCTCCAATTGCTCAAAATCGCCTCGAAGCAATGTTCTAAAGACTGCGTCATCGTCTCGTTGTAGCCTACTTGATAATTTTGCAGAATCATTTGGCATCACCACAATTGCGTCAGAAACCACTATGTTTGTGCCCAATCGCTGAGAAATACCATCGGCATCTGGAGGCGTCACCAGCGTGGTAGACCCACCGCCATCTAAATTAATTGCATATCGACATTGATATTTATCGCGAATTAACTTTGCAAAAGCCGGCAGAGTCGTCCCGCCTGTTTCTGCGATAATTATCACCTGCCCATCAGGCATCAAGCCAACAGCTGTACGACGGGTTTCTATACTAGTATGATCAGAAAAGTCCCCTGAAACTTCACCTTCTCGAATCAAAATATCGCTACCCGATACCATGTAATCCAAGCCGGCCATGCGTGCAGTCTGAGTCTGATCTTTCGCTTCTAATGCATAGGCTTGACTCAAACCGTCACCAATTTTTAAGGCCCGAAACCGCTCGATACCAGTAGCGACTGGTGTTTTTAACACATAACCGTTGGGCTTTTCTTCATCCACTTTAACATCGTGCTCAATTTTTGAAATAACGCCATTTTGAACCTCAATTGAATGAGTCACACCTGCATCATCATAATAAAAATTGGCGAGGGCCGTGTGGGTGCTGATGGGCGTCACCCTGATCAAAGGTATTGGGGTCGAGCCGGGCACCAACGTTGCTTGCCAAGCAACCTTGACCTCACCGAATTCGAAATGAGAACCATCCTGATTCCAACCAATCAGAGGTTGATAAGCGTCTGTATCAGATAGGAGTTGATCGCCTACTTTGAGCACAGCGCTAGGAAAAGCTTGGGTTTCCGCACCGGAGAATTGCTTCGCTTTACCAACCATCCACCCCAACGACCATCTCGCCCCAGCGCCGCCGGAAAAAAAGCCGGCATTCACACCTGCGATTGCCCCGGCGTTGCGAGTGATATCTTCAACGCGTCCTCCTGCAGAATAGCCCTCAGATAGAGGTGCCACCAAACGCATCTGATGTTTTTTAGGATCGAAAACCAACGCAGTGGTCGAGGGGCTCAATTCATCCACCTGGATCGCATGAACTCGAGAAGATGTCGGTATCCTGGAAATTTCAACACCAAGCTCCTGTGCTAAAAATTGGGGAATGCCCCTAAGCATCTTGAAATAGTTTGCTTTGATGCGCTCCATTTCGCTCTGGCGATTATTGACACGCTCCGCAATGGTAGAAAAAATAGGTGCTAGCAGTTGTTCCACACTCTCTTGCTCAGACGCCTCTGTCAGCTGGCGAACGCGAAGGAGGGCATCGCCGACTCGCTCGTCGAGCAATAAAGCTTTCAAATCGTCCGGGCGCGACCTAAGCCCAGCGATAAATTGGTCATACACACGTCTATCTTTCAGAACCGGGCCGTTCGAAAAATCTTCATTAGATTCATAAACGCTCCAATAACTCCGACCCTTATCAAACGCTATGAGATGACCGTCCTGACCCACTCCGAATTGCCCTGCATGCACATCTGTATTTTGCAAAACGATGTCTGTCAGCATGCTAACAAATAGGTCAACTCTCTGAACATGATTAAGCTGAGAGTAGAGCTGCGGGCTATGAAAAATTCTGTCGGTTGCAGTCCAGTCTATTTCATTAAATGGATAGGCAATGCTGTTTCCCAAAGCCTTTCCTTCAGGCAAAAGTCCCGCGCTAATATGATTTGCTAAAGTTGAAGCAGCGGCTTCATGCCTCGGCAGTAAATGCTCAGCCAATTTAAGCGTATTTTCTTCTGATCCAATAAAAGTCTTAAAAAACATCACATCGCCATGGCTGGTGTAAACGCGATAAGGGGTATTAATACCAGATCTTACCACCGGCTCCACCATGGTCGCATTTGGAATTAACGCCTGCAGCACAGCCCGGTCGCGTGGCGGCATTTCGTTGGGAAATTGAAGCTCATGAATTCGCTCGGGAATCTCGACGAATACCGGGTCCACACTTGCCACATACTGGGTGCTCAATGAATTTAGGCCACCCTCTTGCAGGCGTCCAACATCCATCAAAGATCTACTCTCGGCGCGGCCCTCCGTATGAGAGGCACCAGGCCCAAAACCCATTTCAGGCGCTAGCATCGCTACCCGCGCCATGGTTCCAAGTATGATTCTGGCAGTTTCAGACATACCCCGAGGGGCATCGTTCGAGTGGCGCGTTTGCAACTGGGCCTCATACTTACTTTGAAGCTCTTGCCTGCCTGTGCTTGAATTGATGGGTTCGCCACATTGCGCCAATAAGTCCTTATATCGCTGCTTGATAGCATCGTATTCAGGCATGCCATTAAGCAGTTCGATCGTCTCAAGCAAATGGCTTTGCAACGCAGCTAATTGTTCTGGATCCTTGGACTTTTTAGCCGAACCTACCAGCGCGCCAAATCCTCCATAAGATGCCTTGGGCCGTAAGAAGCGGACTTCTTTTTGCGCAATATCAAAATGTGCTTCAATGAGATGTTCTAAAGAAGCACTTTGTATTTCACTTTGGAAATTTTGCCGAAGCTGAGGTTCAGCGTGCGCTGCCTTTGCGCTTGCTTCTTTTTCGAATTTATAGACTGCTTGCCAGTTTGGCGGCCTCAGGCTTACCGGCCGACCAGCTTCAGGCGTGGCAGCAATATAGGCGTGATTCCAAGCATTGTATGCTTCTAAAAAAGGCCCGTCGGTCTCTTCAAAATGATCGCCCAACGGCGCATCATCATGAGGCGGGAGATCCGCTTCGTTTGCATGAAATGCCAAAACGGCACCCGGCCTAAGTTCAACCCCCACAAGTCCCCTCTCTTAAAGGGTATCATAACTTGTAGGGGCACTAGACTGGAGCTCAGTAACTAAACAACGCCCCGAGCTTTGTCTTCTCTGGAAAAGCCCTGATTAGTGGCCTGAACTTTACCAATGCGGCTTCTGAAGTGACGCATCATAAATAGATACGCTGCCGGAGCTGCAAAGGTTGAGGAAAACGCCCCTAAGCCTAGACCGATGGTTAACACCGCGGCAAAGCTTTGGATCACCCCACCAGCAAAGATCCACAAAGAGATCGATGAAAACAACACGGTCAGCGCGGTATTAATGGTTCGGCTCAAAGTGTCATTGACCGCTTTGTTAACCACCGCTGTGATTTCCGCATCTGAGAAATTGCTGCGCTCACCAGGAGGCAGCGTTTCTCTAATTCGATCGTACACCACAATGGTATTATTGATCGACACCCCCACAACGGTCAGCAGCGCTGCCACCGACGGCAGATCGAACTCGTATCGCAAAAATACGAATACCAAAAAGGCACCAAAAGTATCCTGAATCAAACAAACCACAGCGCCGGGCGCAAAGAAAAGATCGAATCTAATCGCAATATAAATCAAAATCGCTAAAATCGCATAGAACACCGCCAAGGCGCCGTCTGTTCTTAACTGCTCCGACACCTGGCTATCCACGAAATCAACGCGTCTGACTTCTACTTGCCCAAACTTAGCCGACAATGCCTCCGCAATCTTGTCCGAAACGCCCATGAACAACACGTTGTATTCAACATATCCATTCTCTACATCGCCGTGCATGATCGCGCTGGCCAAATCTGCGCCTTTGCGCAGCCTGAAACCACTTTTGCTGTCTAACAGTTCGGCAAGTTTAGCTTGTTGTTCTTTGATCGCATTCAAATCACCATCTTCAGGCGCTTTCAGGCGAACCAACAAACGGTCTTGGCTGTTTGGATGGCGTTTTACTTCGGCAAAATCCATTTCTGTAGCCGTCAGCGTCTGCACACGGGCCAAGTCAGCATCGGCAAACGTATCCATTCTTTCGATACGGATCAGCATTTCATGACTATCTTTTGCGCCATAAGACTGAACTTGGTTTTTGTTATAGCCAAGCTCTTCTAAGACTTTCCTGATTTCATCTGCATGAACGTCTTTAGAGAACTGAACCTGCATTTCGGTCCCGCCGCTAAAATCAATTCCCCAGTTTAGGCCTAATGCCATGGTGCCAACAATGGCGATCACGGGCACAATGGCAGCAAACACTAACGATGCCTTAAAGTAGCGAACAAAATTAACTTCGCTCTTAGGGTCGAAAAAACGAAACATCTTGCGGCTCATATGGACAACTCCTGTGGATTTCGAGCGGTCACCATGTCAAAGAACACTCGGGTAATAAAGACAGCGGTAAAGATCGAGAGAACCGTTCCGATGATTAACATCATCGCAAAGTTCTGCACCGGCCCAGTTCCAAACTCCCAAAGCACAACACCTGCAATAAACGATGTCACGTGAGAGTCAAAGACCGCTGTAAACGCTGATTTATAACCAGTCTCAACGGCAAGCTTAGGCATTTTTCCGCGCCTAAGCTCCTCTCTAATGCGCTCGTTAATAATAACGTTCGCATCCACCGCCATCCCGAACGTTAACAATAGCCCGGCAATACCCGGCAGCGTAATCGTCGCCCCCAGCCATGCCAAAGCAGCCAACATCATCAGCAAGTTACAAAGCACCGCAATCACGGAGAACATACCTGACACGCGGTAGTAGAAAATCATCAGCAGGATAACCAAGATACTGCCGACCAAGAAAGCTTTTTGACCTTCTCGAACGGAGTCAGCACCAAGCGATGGTCCGACGCTTCTTTCTTCTCTAAATGTTACCGGCGCTGGCAGAGCACCCGATTTCAATACCAAGGTCAGCTGATTCGCATCTCTCAGCACTTCTTCGTGAGAGCGACCGCCACCCATGGTGATGCTGGCACGACCATTTGGGATGCGAGAGTTAAACACCGGCGCACTGTCTACGCGTTCTTCCAACACGATGGCCATACGGTTGCCAATATTTACTTTGGTCAGCTCATCAAAAATACGGGCGCCAGCAGCACTGAAGGTCATAGACACGGCTGGTCTTGGATCCATATCGCTTGCTTGAGAAACTTGCGCATCAATCAAATCGTCACCAGTCAAGACCACGCGGCGTTCTAAAGTGTAAGTTCGCATGTGTCCTGATCCAAGCTGACCATACTTAATCACATTTTCAGCCGGAACTTTATCTTTCAGATAGGCTTTTACTTCGGGCAATTTGGCATCTGCAAACTCCAAGAAATAATCTTTGCCTTGTGTGCCATTCGGGCGTCCGTAGGAACTACGAATCAACTGCACGCCGGCTGGTAAATCTTTCAAGGTTGTTAAGAAATCAGTCTTGTCATCGCACATTTGGAATTCAAGCTGGGCCGTTCGACCGATCATGCTTTTGGCTTCTTCGGGATTATCAAAGCCCGGAAGCTGGATTTGGATCTTGTCTCCACCGCGTCTGGAAATCGTCGGTTCGGTCACACCCATCTTATCAATACGCGTTCTGATCGTATTGATGGTTTGGTCAACTGCGTCTCTACGAACGGTTTGCACCAACATTGGGTCTAGTTCCATCTGCAATGCCAAGTCTTGTTCGGAGCTGATTTTAACTTCCTGGAATTTCTTTTCAACAAAGCTGCTAAAAGCCGTCAAATCCGCCTTCGAAACGAAAGTCGCTTTCAACGCCGGGTCGATTTCCAAAAAGGCAATTTTTTGCTCTTTGGCATAATCTTTCAGACGCTCAGCGGTTCGGGCAGTCCGATCTTTCAATGCCTTGTCGACATCAACCCCCAAAACCATATGAATGCCGCCCTGAAGATCCAGACCGGGCACGATATGGCTGTCGATGGTCCATGACGGCAGCATCTTAGCGAAAGCATGTTTGTCTCTGCGAACTTCGCGAAGCTTGGCCTCGTCTAAGTTAAAATAGATTGCGGTCGGTATCAAAAGATAAACCGCAAAACCTACCAGCAGCCCTGTAAAGAAAAGTCGTGTTTTCCAGCTTTCGAACATTTTTATTTTCCGTTTTGAGTTTCAGCAGATAGCAACGCTTGCACCGCGTGTCTTAACACTTTCACTTTGTTTTTGTCCAACATCTCGAGAATGACGTATTTATCTTCAACAGCGAACACCCTGCCAACGATTCCGCTATTCAAAACAACTTCGTCGCCTTTCTTCAAAGTGCTGATCAATTCTTGATGTTTTTTCTGTTGCTTTTGTTGCGGACGAATCAGAATAAAATACATAATGGCAAACATCCCGCCGAACAACATAATCATCGACAACATGCCACCACCTTCACCGCTTTGCCCAAATAATTCGCCCATTTGAAAAAACTCCTTGTTAAAAAACGCACTCTAAGTTGATTTTTGCGCAAGCACAATAAAAATGGTGCTCGAAGCCCTCTCCATTGTCGTCTGGGGCCTGCAATAAATAAAAAGGCCTCGGTTTCCCGAGGCCTTTCAGAGTCATCCCGGCGCGAGGGCCGGGGTAACAGCGGGGGGGTTGAGCTAGAAGCCCATTCCACCCATACCGCCCATGCCTCCCATTCCGCCCATACCACCACCCATGCCGCCCATTCCGGCGCCAGGTGCTGCGTCTTTTTTGTCGTCTGCTTTGTCAGCAATCATCGCTTCTGTTGTCAGAAGCAATGAAGAGACCGAAACAGAGTTTTGAAGCGCAGTACGGGTTACTTTAGTTGGATCGATAATACCCCAAGCGATCATGTCGCCGTATTCTTCAGTTGCAGCGTTAAAGCCAAATGAGCCGGTGCCTTCTTTAACTTTGTTCACAACAACTGAGCCTTCATGACCAGCGTTTGCAGCGATCATGCGAAGTGGTTCTTCACAGGCGCGCTTTAGCAGCTCAACACCAAACTGTTCGTTTGGAGCGAGTTTTAGGCCATCCAAGGCTTTTATGGCGCGAAGCAAAGCAACACCGCCGCCAGGCACGATGCCTTCTTCAACAGCAGCACGGGTTGCATGCAAAGCATCTTCTACGCGAGCCTTCTTTTCTTTCATTTCGACTTCAGTTGCAGCACCAACGCGAACAACAGCAACACCGCCGGCCAATTTAGCCAAACGTTCTTGCAGTTTTTCTTTGTCGTAATCTGATGTTGAAGCTTCGATTTGACCACGAATCATCTTGATGCGAGCTTGGATCTCATCCACTTTGCCGGCGCCATCGATCAAGGTGGTGTTATCTTTATCAACCGTGACGCGTTTTGCACGACCAAGGTCTGCAAGGCCAACGCTTTCAAGCTTCACGCCCATGTCGTCTGACACGAAGCGAGCGCCTGTAAGGGTTGCGATATCTTCAAGCATCGCTTTGCGGCGATCGCCAAAGCCCGGGGCTTTAACAGCGCAGATATTCAACGTGCCACGCAGCTTGTTAACCACCAAAGTTGCCAAGGCTTCGCCTTCGACTTCTTCAGCAATCACCAGCAATGGGCGGCCGCTTTTGGCCACTTGTTCCAAAACAGGCAACATGTCTTTGAGGTTTGAAATCTTCTTTTCGTAAACCAAGATAAATGGGTCTTCGAGTTGAACTTCCATGCGTTCTGCATTGGTCACGAAGTAAGGAGATAGATAGCCACGGTCAAATTGCATCCCTTCGACCACTTCAAGCGTGGTTTCAAGGCTTTTCGCTTCTTCAACGGTGATCACGCCTTCTTTGCCTACTTTTTCCATCGCTTCAGCGATGATTTCACCGATGGTGCTATCGCCGTTAGCGGAAATCGTTCCAACTTGAGCGATTTCGCGATGATCTTTGGTTGGCTTAGAAAGCTTTTTGAGTTCTTCAACGATCAATTTCGTTGCTTTGTCCAAACCGCGTTTGATTTCCATTGGGTTATGGCCAGCAGCAACGTATTTGGAGCCTTCAGCAAAAATTGCTTGAGCCAGTACGGTTGCAGTCGTGGTGCCATCGCCTGCGTGATCGGAAGTGCGGGATGCTACTTCTTTCACCATCTGAGCGCCCATGTTCTCAAACTTGTTGGACAACTCGACTTCTTTGGCCACAGTCACACCGTCTTTGCTAATGGTCGGAGAGCCCCAGCTCTTTTCAATCACAACATTGCGGCCCTTAGGTCCCAAAGTAACTTTGACGGTGTTCGCCAAAATGTTAACGCCGCGCAATAGTTTCTCACGTGCGTTGGTATCAAAAATAATTTCTTTTGCTGCCATGTTATCTAATCTCCTTCAAATCAACCAATAATGCCTAACAAATCATCTTCTTTAAGTAGCAAGAATGATTCATTGTTTAGCTTCACTTCTGTTTCTGAATATTTTGCAAACAAAACTTTATCGCCTGCTTTAACAGAAAGCGGTCTCACGGTACCATTGTCGAGCACTTTGCCCGAGCCAACGGCTACCACTTCGCCTTCAAGCGGCTTTTCTTTAGCGCTGTCTGGAATATAAAGACCACCTTTTGTCTTTTCTTCGCTGTCGATACGCTTGACCAATACGCGGTCATGCAACGGTTTTAACTGAGCCATGCTTCACTCCTTTTTTAATTGAACTTGGGAGTAAGCATAAGCGCGTGGGCCGGCCGGTCAAGGGGCTAAATGTTGCCTGTAGTGCGCTTTGTAGATTTCAATCAAAGTCAAAAACATCGTCACCACGAGCGGACCATAAAAAATGCCTAGAATACCAAACAGGTGCACCCCGCCCAAAATGGACAGAAGCACCAACACAATATGCACCCGACTTTTACCGCCAATTAAACGAGGCTTGAGTACCAGTTCGCACAAACCCAGATACAATCCATTATAGATGAAATAGGTCATGGCCGCCCCACCGCGGTCCTGACTCATCAAAACCATGGTCGCCGGGATAATAATCACCCAAGCGCCCACCACGGGTATCAAAGCAGATAAGGCAATTACCAGACCCCAGAAAAAACCTGGCCCTAAATCAAACGCGTACATTCCAAGACCGCCCAACACGCCTTCGATCAAGCAAACCAAGCCATTGCTGACAAACACGGCTTTGCTGATTTCGCTGAATTGTCTGACCAAGTATTCTTGTTCGTCTTGAGGCAGAGGAGAAATATCCATGATGTATTTTTTGAGATCGCTCCCCGAGACCAGGAAAGTGAACACAATCATCATGGTCACAACAAAGTTAAATGCTATTAAAAGCGCATTGCTGGCCAGCTCGCTTAGGCGGTCATAGAGCATCAAGCTAAAAGAGCCAATCAGCTGACTCACGCTTTCAACGATTTTATCGGCCGACACCTGAATACCAAATCCGGCCGCTAAGTTATGTATCTGCAAAACCATCGGGTGCTGGCTGGAGAAAACTGAAAACGGCTCACCAAAAAGGTTTTTAACATTTTTACTTTGGTAAAAAGCAAAAGCCTGCTGCGATAATTGGCTAATAAAAAAACTAAACGGCAGACTCACACAAAGAATAATCACCAACAGCGTCAGCGTGGCAGCAATATGCTTATTGTATCGGCAGCGTCTCAGGATTTTGGCGTAAAGCGGGTTAAAAATGGAGACCAGCACCAACCCAAGCACAATGGGGGTAACAAAAATCCAAAATAATTGAACAACCAGAGATAAAGTAAATAATAAAATGATTAAAAAGACAGCAAGCGTAACCCGAGAATTGGCCATTCTCAGGCTATTATCATGCTTTTACTGTTCTAACCAACTGCGTTCTACTTCTTTTTCGTCCCATTCGGTAGGTCGTTTGTCATCCACTAATGGATAGAATAAACCGATGGCGCCAGTAGACTTGCAAACGCTTTCAAGATTTGGCAGCAAATCGTCCACCAAAATAATTCGCTTCGGGACAAAGCCTGTTTCTTTCAAATAAGCAGTTAACGCTTCGCCTTTAGGGAATTGATTATTCGCAAACAAAATACCTTGCTGGAAGTACCTGGATTTTTCCTTGCGGCGCGGGCTAGTTAGCGAAAAATCAACGCCAACCGATTTAACTTGGCGAAGGGTCGCCTCAACCAAAACCATATTCCGGGAAGTCAGCGCCATCACCGCAATACCGCGATTTTGCCAATCTTTGATGAGCTCAGGTGTAATGCTTTCAACAGGCTGATACTCAGCAGTTTTTATCGCCGCGCGGTGATGTTGTAGAATTTTTTGACGTTCTGTCGGGTATTTTTTCAACAAATCGTGAAACCAGTTCGCATGGGCTTTCATGTTCCCCTTCTTGGCTTCAAACAAAGTATTATCCAAGTCAAGCAGGATCAAGGTATCGGGCACAATCCACTTTTCGACATCAGCCATACTGGAAATTTGATAAATCTCGAGGCTGGGGTGAGCCCTGCCCGCCAGTTCCTGTTTGGGAACGGTTGCGCAAGAGACCGCAAATAGAACAGATACAAGAAGAGCGAATATCGGCGCCTGAAATCTAGTGTTCATGGAGGTTTGTCTAACTACCAAGCGATTTCAGCGCTGTAAATAGAGCTTCATTTTCCAAAGGACGCCCAACCGTGATTCTAAGTGAGCCAGTGAGCCCATAATTGGCCACTGGTCTGACAATGATTCCGTTGTCGATTAAACTTTCATGCACCGCAGCAGCGTTGCCAAAGTGCGCCAAAACAAAGTTTCCCGCGCTTGGAGTCGCTTTTATTCCCAATTCATCAAATTTTCGAAAAAAAAGTGCCATTTGGCTAGCATTCGAGCGAATCGACCGCTCCAAATACTCCTGATCGTTTAAAGCAGCGAGCGCAGCTGCCTGCGCTAAACTATTCACATTGAAAGGATCTCGCACCCGCTGCAGCAGTTCTGCAATGGCCGGATCGCAAGCGGCATAAGCAATGCGAAGGCCGGCCAGCCCATAAGCTTTAGAAAAAGTTCGTAATACAACCGTCCGGGGTCGAGTGGCTACAATTCTCAAGCCATTTGGATAATCAGGTGCGTTGGCATATTCAATGTAAGCTTCGTCCAACACCACCACCACCTGCGGCGGCACCTGGACCAAAAAGCGATCCAACTTCTCAGCGCTGATATATCTACCGGTGGGATTATTCGGATTAGCCAAAAATATGATCTTAATTCGATCTTTATCAGGGCCGTGCAAAGCTTCAGCCATCGCATCTAAATCATATTCAAGCTCAGGCGTCAGCGGCACCGCAAGCTCCACTCGATTATGCGCCCGAGTCGCCAGTCGGTACATCAGAAAGCTAGGCCAGCCCGTCATCACAATCTCTTCCGGACCAACCAACGATCGTACCAAGAGGGTGATTAACTCCGTTGAGCCGTTTCCCAAAACAATTTGATCGATTCGCAAACTAAAGCCGGCATTCAGATCACAAATCTTTTCCTTCAGCGCTTTACGATGTGCCACCGGATACAAATGAACATCCGACATAGTCGCCCGAATAGCTTCCAAAACTTTCGGCGATGGACCAAATGGGTTTTCATTCGAAGCAAGTTTAATTAAATCAGGAATTGATTGGCCTGGAATATATGGATCTAATTGCCTAATATACTCGGGCGCCAAAGGTCTCATATTATCTAGATTATCCAAGTACTCACCCAATTACTTCCTTTATGCTAGAGAATTTGGATGCACAGCGCGAAAATCATCAACGGTAAGCTACTGGCGGACGAAATCTTGGCGTCCCTAAAGCAAAAAATTGCTGAAGCAACCCACAAAGGCACTCGGCCACCAGGCTTATGCACTGTCTTGGTTGGCGAAGACCCCGCGTCTCAAATCTACGTTCACAACAAAAACAAGCAGGCTGCCAGCATTGGCATCAAAAGCTTTCACAAAAACCTGTCCCAAAACACCAGCCAGTCCGATTTAGTCGCCTTAATTCATGAACTTAACGAAAATCCCGAAATCGACGGCATTTTGGTCCAACTCCCTCTACCGGCCCAAATCGACCCGCAAGCTATTTTGGAAGCCATTAGCCCGAACAAAGATGTCGATGGTTTTCATCCCGAAAACGTAGGCCTTTTATCCATCGGTAAACCCCGCTTCATCCCCTGCACCCCCAAAGGCTGCCTGTTGCTTGCCCAAAGTACGGGTATAAGCCTACTAGGTGCCCATGCTGTGATCCTGGGACGCAGTAACATCGTTGGCAAACCCATGACCCAACTGCTGCTCAACTCAGAAGCAACCGTCACCGTTTGTCATAAAAACACCCAAGATCTAAAAACCTTCACCCGACAAGCCGACCTATTAATCACCGCAACTGGCTCCCCGCATCTAATAAAAGCCGATTTCGTTAAACCAGGCGCCGTGGTCCTAGATATAGGCATCACCAGACTCCCAAACGGCAAAATCGTAGGCGATGCAGACACGGAAGCGCTCCTGCCCATCGTCAAAGCCATCACCCCCGTCCCCGGCGGCGTAGGTCCCATGACCTTAGCGATGCTCATGGAAAACACCCACCAAGCCTACCAAATGTCAACATAACTTTAAGTCGAATAACACTGCTCATTGTTCAGCAAGATGCATCCCACACTGCTCGCAGTACAATCCGTCGCAGAACCAGCGCAACAAGCCGTTGGATTAGTGGGATCATTGGGAGTGCAAGTAATCACCGCACGGTCAGTACATTGAATGTTGCCACCCACCGAGGTCTGGATGCAGTTAGGATCCGTCTGAGCGCAACTAGCGCTTCCCAAAGGACAACATTGCCCGCCAATATTCGTACATAGAAGCGGTGCCGCTACCGCGCAATAAGGAGATTCGCGCTTCCAAACACATCCTGAAACCGCCGTACAAAGCTCAGCATAGCTGGCTGTGCAAGGATAAGTAGGGCCGCAAGTCGGTACGTTCCGAAGGCTGAACACAGCGCATTGCGTTGCAGGGCAAGGCAGACTCGGGCAGTTAAATACTATTTCTTCGGTAAATTGCGGCTGATAAGAATTAACGCAGTCCTTAAGTGAAACAGGGCTAACCGCATTATAACAACCATTCTGCTGCAATATAGGGGTCGATGATGCTTGCGCGCAGGACCCATTGTTCCACTGACAGCCCAACGAAGCTGACTGACAACTTTGCATTGAAACAGCCTGGCTACACTGAGATATCGTTAAGCAGCCCGAACCTTGACCAGTACCGGGTGTCGTATTCCAATAACAGCCAATTCCACCAAAAGAACTCTGACCGCAAGCCGCCGAGTCACCAACGCTCTGGCAAGACGATGCCGCATTGATGTCCGCATCTGTTTCTGCCGACTGCCCGCAGGCGGTTATAAATTGTAGAGCTGCAAGTAAACACAGAAGTCTCATCTATATTACATTAGTACCATCATGCGTTTAGTTACCATCATCGGAGTGATTTTGTTTTCTGTTTGTGGCTGTAAAAGCAGCAACCAGAACCTACTACCCAATAGCTCGCCCTGTATTCATGCGAACCAGTGCCAAAGCAACATTTGTTGTGGAACTCCAGGAAATGGAGCAACTTGTAGCGCCGGTTGCACGAAACCTCAAACCGGCGGCTTAGATTTTTGCAATGCCGGTGAGCGTCCCATGCTGGTCACCAACGCATCCACAAAGGATGTTTGGCTTGGGCTAACCAGCGGCTCCATTTCTTGTAAGAGTCAGACAGACTGCCTAGACTTCGGCGGAACTTGCACTCCGACCACCTTAACCCCAGGCCCTCACGGCCAAACAGTTTCCGGGGTTTGCACTTGTAGCACAACTAACGCGGGTACAACCGGATGTGGTAATTTGGCGAGCTGCGCTATCCAAACCAATGTTACCGGTGCATTGACGCCTCCACCTTCGGGAACAACGCTGCATTTCTGTTTTTGGAATCCACCAAGAATCGTGGGTCAAAGCCAGGCAATACCATCCGCGCACATGCCGAATCAAGGCGACACTCTAAAAATTTGCTTCCCTTCCCCAAAGACGACCGGAGGCAACTTCCAATGGAGTGGCAATATGTTCGCACGACACGGATGTGACGCAAATGGACAAAACTGCGCTTCAGCGGACTGTGCAGTCAATGTTTTAGCCAGCAGCAACCAGGCTTTGCCATACTGCCCCAACGCTCTATGCCCGTCAGGCTGCACCGGGGACGAATGTCCTAAAAACTGCACTCTCGACAATCCATGCGGGCCAAGCCATAAAGTCGCACCTGGCAGCACTTACGAAAAGGAATGTCCCAATGACGGCACCTGTGCGCCACAAACCGGTCTATGCAATCTGGGCGAAGGCGGACAGCCTCCTGCAACCTTGGCCGAGTTCACTTTAACAGGCACAGATTTTTATGACGTCAGCGTTATTAACGGTATCAACATGGGCATTTCAATGGCCCCCGATTTGAGCTTTGCAGCCACCGATCAAAGTAATCCGTATACCTGTGGTACCCCAGGTGCTAAAACCCAAGCGAGCGGGCAAAGCTATCTAAAGCCCTGTCCCTGGACAGTTAACTTAACAATCGACAAGTTAGGAGATCAAACTAATTTGCTGAGGCAAGTGTTACCTGTCTTAGTCAATCCTTTAGACACAGAATACCCCGCCTGCCCTTGTACAACTCCTGGCCAGGTCTGTGGATTAGCAATCAACGTCAAAAACACCACGCAAGCAAAATTTGTTCAGACTTGTGGCACAGATTTAAAAGCATATTGGACGGCTGATCAAATATGCGGAACTATAGCTCCCGGTGGTACAACCCTAACTAATCTGTATCCGCTTCCTTGCACCACCGACGGATCAACAAACCAAAATGCGATGCAAACACACATGATAAACCTGTTGGGTTGTATTGGTGCAGACGGATTTTCTTGCTATCAAACGGGTGCTCAATGCGGCGCAAGCGCGCAAAGTATAACTAACCTCCCCGGGACTTCAATCGGATGCGGCTGTCCTACTGCCCAGGGAAACCCCTACCTAGGCACAGTTTGGCCGCAACCAGGGCCTGCTGTCACCAACAACTGCACCAACTCGAATCCTGATTGGGTAGAATACATTCAACCTTGGATCGCGCCTTTGAAAACCACGTGCCCAACAGCATACACCTTCCCATATGATGACGTGACCTCAACCTTCACCTGCCAGGCAAGCGCAGCGACCAAAACTGCAGGCTCTGCACCAGGTTATTACGTTAATTTCTTCGACACGACCTACGTCATGCCCTAACACCCGTTGCGCGCTTTTCCAGCAGGTGCTAATTCCTATTGAGAATGATTCTCAATAGCCCGATACTCCTGCATAAGCTTCAAGTTGGCCAAAGTGGCCTTTTGAAATGTCAGGTGAAAAGCCAGCCATCTCTGGAGCAACAGCGCCTCGAAGAGCTCGGGTTTGTGGATGGTGCGCAGGTGAAATTACTGCGCAAAGGCCCTATGGGGAGCCCGCTATTATTCGAAATTAGTGGCACAAAAATTGGTATTCGCAGGGAAGAAGCTGCGTGGTTTGAGGTTATATAATGCGGCGCGTGCTACTCATAGGCAATCCTAATGCCGGTAAAAGTTCATTGTTCGAAGCTTTAACCGGGCAATGCTCTAAAGTTGCTAACCATGCAGGCGTGACGGTCGAAGAACAAGAAGCTGACTGCTATCTGCCGTCAGGTCATCATATTCAATTGGTCGATTTACCTGGGCTGTACAGCCTAAAAGCTTTTTCTGACGAAGAGCGCATTGCATTAAGAGTGCTTCAGGATGTCGATAGCCAAGCGGATTTAATTTTATTTGTTATGGACGCCACTCAGCTGAGGCGTAACCTTTTTTTGCTAACCGAACTGATTGATGCAAATCAGGGTCCTATTTTGGTGGCTTTAACCCAAATGGATGAAGCCCGAAGACTTGGAATCGACATTCAGATAGAGCTTTTAAGCAGGCGACTCGGTGTGCCGATGATCCCCGTGTCTAGCCGCACAGGGGAAGGTATTTCGGCGCTGCAATCGGCTATTGTTTCACCAATTGAACCTCTGCTTGCCAGTGTCGCCTCGCCTGAGTCTCCTAAAATACGTTACGCGGAAATCGATGCTTTGCTTGCAGGCATTGAAAGCAAGAAAGTTGGTCCTAAATGGGAAGCGGACGATTTGCTGCTGCATCCATTTTGGGGATTATTGGTTCTTGCAGGTATTTTTGGAGCGCTCTTTTTGACCCTGTTTGCCTTGGGAAAACCCATGGCTGATTTTTTGCAAAGCACTTTCGACGTATTTGGCAGTGAACTTTTGAGCTCGCTCACGGGGTATCCGCTGCTTGCTTCTTTGTTGGTTGACGGGGTTATCGCCGGGGTTGGCACGCTGGTGGCTTTTGTGCCGCTCATTGCCCTGTTGTTCTTTCTTTTAGGCATTTTGGAAGAAAGTGGCTATTTAGCGCGGGCGACTTTTTTGCTCGATCGGCCAATGTCTAGAGCGGGGCTTTCGGGCAGGGCGTTTGTCCCGATGCTTTCTGGTTTTGCGTGCGCCATCCCGGCCATCATGTCGACGCGCGTGATCCGCTCTAAGAAGAGCCGGTTCATTGCCATGTTTGTCATACCGTTTTTGTCTTGCTCTGCCAGGCTACCTTTGTATGCGCTGTTGATCGCAGCGTTCTTTCCAGCTTGGCAGGGCGCGCTGGTGATGCTCGGGCTTTATGCTCTTGGAGTCGTGGCGGCGTTATTATCCGGTTATTTTTTGAAGCGCTTTTGGTTCAAGATTCAAAGCGACGAGCTGATACTTGAGCTGCCCGGCTATCGCATGCCGCGGTTTAAGCATTTGGCTCGCCATGTTAAAACACAAGTTGGCTCGTTTTTGAAACAAGCTGGCACGCTAATTTTAAGCATGAGCGTTTTAATGTGGGCGCTATTTCACTTTCCTTTGGGTGCACCGATTGAGCTTAGTTACGCTGGTAAACTGGGCCACTGGCTTGAGCCTTTAATCACTCCGTTGGGTTTTGACTGGAAAATCGGCATTGGCCTGCTGGCAAGCTTCAGCGCGCGGGAAGTGATGGTTTCTACTTTAGGGGTTATTTACGGTTTAGATGCGAATTGGGCTTTGGCCTATTCACCTTTGGTCGCCGTATCGTTGCTCGTATTTTTTGCCTTGGCGATGCAATGCACCAGCACGTTGGCAATCATGCGCAGAGAAACCCAAACCTGGAGCTGGCCACTGGCGCAGTTTGTTTTCATGACCTCACTTGCCTGGCTGTCATCATTCGTAATTTTCCAGACTGGGAGCGCGCTTGGGTATTGATATTGTTATCACTGCCCTGATTGTCGCTGTGGCCGCTTATGATCTAGGCCGGCGATACCTATGGACCAATCAAAAGCCCAGGAGCGAAATAGTCCAAATCAAGCGCTCGCATCGGCGCGCTTAAAGCGTTTTTAAAATGGTTTTGCCGCTCAGGTGGGATAAAGCACAGGGAAATATCTCCACCACCGGCACCTGATGGCTTACTAAAACCACCATGCTCGTTTGCTAATCCTTGAAGATTGCGCTGCTCTTGGCTGATAATCGGAATGCCTGCTTCGCTTCCAAGACGACTCAGCAACTCAAGATTTTTGCTGACGATACTCGCCAACGAATCGAATCCGCACGTGCCAGTATAAAAACTCTGCAACTCATTCGTCAGCGCGCCTAGTTCATCAATAATCGCAGCATACTCATTGGATTTGGCTGCCTTAAAATCCAACACCTGCTTTAGAAAAGACCGAGTATTTTGCGAATTACCCACAAAAACGGTCATTAAATATTCAGCTGCTTCCTTCGACGGAATCAAAGGTGTCGCCTCGCCCTGCTGAAACCGAATCAGCCCGCCGTAAAATGAGGCCGCAACATCGATTCCTGAACCCAGGCCGGCGGAAAAACGTTTGTGACCTTGCAATGCGAGCCGGTATGCGTCCTCCGAATCAATCAACGCCGCCATGCAAACAGCGCTGGCTGCGGAAGAGCCCAGGCCCAGTTTATAAGCCCCTTCTTTCAACGCGCTCGAATCAATGGCGAAATGCGCGTCGGCGTCAGGCGTTTTGATTGCGCTCCACAACTCTGAGCGATGGATTTTGGATGAAGGTTTCAGAAAAACCCTGCGCCCAACAGCCATGGCAAGACCTGCATGCCCTTCGAGCACCGCATATTCACCAGCGAGAACCAGCTTTCCAGGTGCGCTAATTTCGATCATAGCAAATAGGCTCCGGGGCCTGGCCCTGCCAAGGTGACGCCTGATACCCCTACAATATTCGAGAGTTCTCTTTGTAAAGCTTCTGCATTTTTTTGCTCACACAGTACTTTGACATGCGGCCCCGCATCTAAAGTAAAGTAAGCCGGAAGGCCTTGTTGCCTGAGCGAGTGCACCGCGGCCATGACTGTTAAGCTTAAGGGCTCGAAATACCATAGACCTGGTTGAGCGGCCATCAGACTCGCATGCATTTTAAGCGTGGAGTGCTCGACCAGCCTGCCCAGCGCGTCGAAATCGCCCGCTTGAATTGCCGCCAAAGCACCATCTAAATCCGCCTGATGCGTGCTCACCCAAGCTGGGTAATAAGGCGATGTCTGTGCTGTCAGATTCATGGCCTCCCGGGAATCGATCGCCTTTTGTTTACGACTGCATGATACGACCACTAAACACAAATCCAGCGGCGCGTCTAAAACAGGTTCTGCATAACCTGCCGTGTGCATGCGTGCCAAGCCGGGAAAAATGCTGCGCGCAGCTGACCCAGATCCAATACGAGCCAACTCGCTTAAAGCTTTACCATCTAAATCCAGGCCAAAAAACTTCGCCCCAGCCAGCGCAAGAGCTGCGAATCCAGACGCCGAAGATGCGAGACCAGCACTGGTTGGCACATGGTTTTCAGAAGCAACGGCGCATTTAAATGATTTGCCTGAAAGCAGCCGGAGATGACCAAGAAATTGAGCGACCCGATAAAATCGTTCACCAGACTCCGCTTGTCCATCTAAAATCAAACTGTCTGATTCTGCCAGGCTCAAAGTTGTTTTGGTGTAAAACGCATCCAGTGTGAGCGATAAAGACCCAGTCGCTGGTAGATTATTCTGCTGCTGCGCTTTGCCCCAATATTTGATGAGCGCAATATTGGTATGGGCGATGGCGCTAACAGGATTCATTGGAGGTGCCGATCGGAATTGAACCGATGTACGCGGTTTTGCAGACCGCTCCCTAACCACTCGGGCACGGCACCCTAAAGCTGCCCGAGGCTATGCCACAAGGCAGGAGACTGGTCAACCAGCTAATAAAAACCCCGTCATTGCGAGGAGCGAAGCGACGCGGCAATCCACCGCCTAAGGAGACATGGATTGCTTCGCTGCGCTCGCAATGACCATTATGAGCGGATTTGGTTTTTTTCCCATTTTGCGCATTTGGTTTCGCTTTGTTTATGCAACATTTCTATGTCACCGCCTTGAGCGAAATAAATGGATAGCGCGACCAGCGTAATATCGATGCATTCGCCTAGAATTCCGTCAGGGCCGTGCGACTTGTGTTGAGAGCCGGATGCTTTTTCATGGATTAGGACTTCCTGCGCCAACTCTCCTACTTCCTCTTGAAGCTTGACTATGCGTTGTAAAAGTGTTTTTTGTTCTACGCTGGAAAGTCTTTGTATGAGCTCATAATTCATTGCACGCGTCTCCTTCGTTTTCGATCTCAAGTGTGACGTGCTGAAAGCCGAAATCACCCAACTCTTTTCGAATAGCGCACTTTAAATCAGTCAGCGCGGCATTAGACAATTGGGGGGCCATCATCAAATGCGTGCTGAGGACATGGTGTCGACCGTCCAAAGACCATGCGCGCGTATCATGCACACTGGTCACTTCGGGGTGCTGCTGGATCAAACGATCAATCGCAGCCATATCCAGCTCATCAGGTGTCGATTGCAGAAAAATACGGAGCGTCTGACGCAGTCTTTTGCTGGCATTCCAAATCACCCATGCTGCCACCAGCAAAGCTAAAATCGGATCCAAAATCGGAAAATCCCAAAATTGCATCACAATGGCCACCACCAGCACAGCAACCCAACCCAAAACATCTTCTAAAAAATGCAGCGACAGAACGCTTTCGTTAATGCTGTGACCATGGTGCAACTTAAAAGCCGCAAAGCCGTTGAATGCGATGCCGATAATCGCCAGCCAAAGCATACCATCTGTATGAATGGCCTGCGGTTGCCAAATGCGAGGGATGGTCTCTCTTAAAATAAAGAGCGAGCCGAAAATCAAAATCAGACAGTTAATCAGCGCGCCTAGAAGCGAGAAGCGCTTGTAGCCGAACGAAAACCGAATATCTCTTTCCCGGTCAGAGAATTTTTCTAAATACCACGAGATGCCAATCGATAGGCTATCGCCCAAATCGTGAATGGCGTCACTGGCAATCGCCACACTATTGGTAAAAAACGCTCCAACAAGCTCAACCAGCGCAAAAACCAGATTGAGCCAAAAGGCAACGAGAATATTATTTTGCTTTTTCAACCTGACTGTTTTCCACAACCAGCTTCAACTTGGCAAGGCCTTTGTCAAAATCGGCTCCCAGCATGGCATCCATCATAAGCCCAAAGTAACGATGCACCGGGTTACCGCCAAGCTCGCTGGTGTTAGTCCAGGTCACCAAAGTACCGCCGTCGCTCGGGGCGTAAATCATGGAACCTTTGGTAATCATGCCATCGTTGTTAAAGCCAATATCGTACCAGATGCCTTCGGCGGGCTCTGCTTTGGTTAAGGTCAAAACGCCGGAACCAATTTTTTCAGCCGTCCAGCTCATGTGGGCGCCGGTGCCGACTGAAGGTTCGGAATAAGTGTAAACCACGGTGGGATCCATCTCCTGGTTCCACGGCGCCCAAAGACTCCATTCCTTTAAATTAGCAACAAAGGGCTGTATCTGAGCGGGCGATGCTGCGATGACAATGCTTCTTTTAACTTCCACTTTGGAAGGCAGTACAAAGCCAATCGCCACCAAAATCACCAGTAAAACTGCCACTGCAATGAGTGCTTTTTTGAGTATATTCATGATAGAACTGTCTCACACGGAGTGCATTCATGGCAATAAAAACGGTAGAAAATACGCAGGTAGAAATGACGCAGCTGGTCCTGCCACAATTTGCCAACAGCATTGGCACTGTATTCGGCGGCCAAATTTTAAGCTGGATGGACATATGCGCTGCAGTCTCAGCCGGCAGGCACGCGAGAATGCCCGTGGTCACCGCCTCAATCGATAGCGTCCACTTTATTCAGCCCATCAAACAAGGCCAAGTGGTCATTTTGAAAGCACAAGTCAATGCTGTTTTTTCAAGCAGCATGGAAGTTGGTGTCATTGTAATTGCTGAAGATCCGCTCACAGGCGAAAGACATAAAGCATGCAGAGCCTATTGTACCTTTGTTGCTTTGGATGAATCCGGACATCCGAAAAAGCTGCCGGAGCTTAGCTCCAGCAACCCAGACGACATGCGTCGTGCACAATCTGCACACAAACGCAGAAGCGTCAGATTGGAAAGCAGGCCTCATCCGAATGAAGTTGGGTGAGACCTGACCCCAACTACTCTTGCCGAGGCGTCCTTGCCTCTGCGGCCCTTGCTTTGCCATGGTAGTAGTGGCGCAAACCCGCGACCACAGCACCAACCAAAACGGAGGCTGCTACAACACCAATAACGGCGCCAACAATGGTTCGTCTATGGCCTTCTGCCCACCAATCGTGCTTTTCGATTCCTGAACAGTCACTCTTACAATAGCCACCGCCATTGCCATTATTCGTGCCCTGATCACAGACTTCAAAGCCTTCATGCAACAAGCCATCGCCGCAATAAGCATTTCTGCAGCCTGCGGTACATTCACTGTTTGGATCTAAAGAGCCATTGTCACACTCTTCCACACCTTCATGTACCATGCCATCGCCGCAAACATTCAGGACGCATCCGGGGGTACAAGATGCATTATTAGCATTTAGAGCACCGTGATCACATTCTTCGATACCAAAGAAAGCAAACCCATCACCGCAGATATTGCGTTTGCAGTTACTGAGACAAAGACCGGTATTTCGCCCGCGACCATCATCGCATTCTTCACCCGGACCAGTGATACCGTCTCCGCAATAGGACACTTCGCAACTCGTTGTACAACTATCGCTGTCGATAAAGTTACCATCATCGCATCGCTCAAATCCGCCAAACAATAGACCGTCACCGCAGCTTGCTTTGTTACATGTGCTTAAGCAGTAGGATGAATTGCTGTTCATCACGCCCATGTCGCATTGCTCACCTGTTTCAAGTAGATTATTTCCGCACACGGTCTGACGTCTGCACTGGGTGGAACATCCTGAAGTAGGCCCGTTCAATCTACCCAAATCACATTCCTCGCCAGCGACCATATTTACAACGCCATCACCGCATCTTGAGATGGTGCAATCACGATTACAGGTTCTGGTGTCACCACCGCGACCTGGATCACACTCTTCGACGCCCGCGCGCACGTAGCCATCACCACAGGTTGCCCATTTGCAACCAGGCAAGCAAGTTTTGTTATAGCCTAAATCGCCGTCATCGCATTCTTCGCCTGATTCCAGAATACAGTTGCCGCATACTGGTACCGGGCAGCGAGGACATGTCGGCGCCGGTGTGGTCGTCGTTGCAGGCGGCATTGTTGTAGTAGGTGCTCTGGTCGTTGTGGTGGTTGGAGCATTGGTTGTCGTTGTTGTAGTGGGGGCACGTGTCGTTGTCGTGGTCGGAGCACGCGTCGTTGTTGTTGGGGCGCCAGTGGTTGTTGTAGTGGGCGCCCTAGTAGTTGTCGTTGGAGCACGAGTTGTTGTGGTTGGTGCATGGGTCGTCGTAGTTGGTGCCCGTGTGGTGGTTGTAGGAGCCCGGGTTGTTGTCGTTGGAGCACGAGTTGTGGTCGTTGGAGCGCGCGTGGTCGTTGTAGGTGCCCGGGTCGTCGTGGTCGGCGCACGGGTGGTTGTTTGTGGCTTGCATCTGTGTGGTCTGCAACCGCTATTGTGATACTTTTTATAGTTACAAGATTTTACACGAACTGACTTTTCATTTTTTGTATCAGGATACTGACACATGTCATAATCGTAATCGTAAGGACAGTCTTTATCATCAACATCATCACAGTAGCCTGCCGTCGCGCCTTTTTTGAGCCAATCGTTTAAATCGCTCTTACTGACGGTGTAATGCTTGGATCGATAGCAAACAATAACATTGGAGTCGCATCTCCCTGGATAAGAACCAGTTTTAATATAGCCAGGCAGCTTCTTATGAGGAACCTGCATGGTGTAGCAACCCTTAGGGTTATCCTTAGGGATGTAACAAATTGGCGATTTATCATCATCATCATCGCGGCAATTTCCTTCCCAGTGGCCCTGGCGATAACGCTTGTCTTTAACATCATAGTCATCGTCATCGTCTTCTTCTGTGCACTTATTCGGGTCCTCGGTGTTACATTTACCATATTTTGTTTTGGATGTGGCACTAGCGAACTGAACAGGTATCATTAAAGATACTGACAGAAAAAGACATAAAGTCTTTGTCAACATTTTCATGCGAATCTCCTTAAGTGCGGCAACTTTTAGGAGATAAGGTTTGTTCCACTAATTAGATCGTAAGGAATGATCCGCTAAAACGAGCGCGGCCATCGCCTCTACAATTGGGACCGCTCGCGGAAGTACGCAAGGGTCGTGTCTACCGACGTGATTTTTGAGCAAAGTGGCCACCGGCTTAAACGCCACTCGGAAGACAATGTCCATTCCATTGGAAATCCCGCCCTGAATCCCGCCTGAATGATTGGTCTTGGTGCGCATCACGCCTGCTTCCTCGATAAATTCATCGTTATGCTGGGAGCCCTTCATACCAATGCCCGCAAAGCCAGAACCGAAATCAAAGCCTTTCACAGCATTAATACTCAGCATTGCTTTGCCCAAGTCTGCATGAAGTCTATCGAACACCGGCTCGCCTAGACCGACCGGGCATCCTCGAATCAAACCCGTGACGACGCCACCGATGGTATCACCTTCATCTCTGATTTGCTCAATGAGCTTAATCATCTCGGCCGCGACAGAAGGTTCAGGACATCTTACCGGTGTGTTCTCAATCAGAGCCGCGTCTACTTGCTCTGGGAGCAGATCGCATTTAATGGCGCCGACCTGTGACACATAGGCCAAGATCTGGACGTGTTGCGCATGAAGAAGCTTCTTGGCAATTGCCCCAGCCATCACGCGAGCGGCGGTTTCACGAGCAGAAGAACGCCCGCCCCCCCGAGGATCGCGATGGCCATATTTCGCTTGGTAAGTAAAATCGGCATGAGAAGGCCGAAATTCTTTTTTGATCTTATCGTAATCTTCAGAACGCTGATCTTCGTTGCGAATCAACGCGGCAATGGGCGCGCCGGTGGTCAATCCCTGATAGATGCCAGATAAAATTTCAACACGATCTTTTTCTTGTCGCTGCGTGGTAATGGCGGATTGGCCAGGCCTGCGCCGGTCTAAATCATTTTGGATATCTTGCTCGTCAACCTGAAGTCCGGGCGGACAGCCATCCACCACTACCCCAATCGCCGGACCGTGAGATTCTCCAAAAGTGGTTACGCGAAAAATTTGTCCAAAATTATTTCCTGGCATTAAGGTTGTTTTAGCAGCAATAAGTAACCTGACTCCAGGTTTTTCGATACCTGCCTAATATCTGCCTCCGGATTTGATGCTTTGCCGGCCAAATAAGCACCCAAAGCAATCGCGCCCACCACGGCGCCTGCTGCTTGCATATCTGAATTTCTGGACCGAAGGCCAGCATCCAATAGAGCAAGGCCCACATAAGCACCCACAACAGCCGCCACCTCAGTTCCCATGCGAAATTGCGCTCGGCCCTTGAGGATTTTATCAAATCTGCGCCCAGCGGTAGTCGTTGCCTGAAAACTGGAAGACCACAATTTCAGAGCTAAGTATTCCCCCTCAACGGCGCGCTCTAGGTTAGCGTTGCGGCAAAAGGCGAATACTAAATTCCCTCCCGGATTCGAAATGCCACATGGGGCGGTCACAGAAATAATTTTTTGACTTACACCAGGTAACTGATCGCCGGCCACACGGGGCACGATTTTTGCGATTTCCTTATATACCCCTTCACTTTGTATAGATGGCCCGATGCCATCAAAATAAACCGCAGCAACAGGCTGGTTGAGTGCAGTCTCAATGCGAGCCAACAATTCGCCGGGCTTAGATAAAAGATCTTTTAGATGCGCTTTTTCAGACACCACTTTTTCGATATTCACCAGTGCTACTTCAATTTTGGAAGTATCTTGTTTTAGCTTTTTAAGCATGGGCGTTATGACGCTATAGTACGGTTCTTCTTTCTCTTTTATTGCCTTGGATAAAAAGCGCAACGATTCTGCCGATGCGGTGCCCAATATCTCATTAATGCTGGCGTGAGCAGGCGCCACCAATAATGCACTCGGCAAACCGACTTCAAGCAAAGCGATGGCAATTTGAGAGCCTGGTTCCTTAGGGATGCTGCCTGCATAGAAATTTAATGCATCCAACAGAGGCTCTAGCATCACTTGAAGTCTCAAGGCTTTGACAAGGCCTTCTCTGGTCCGTTCGATGTCCGAACTAGCTGAATGCGCTTCTAACTGGCAACGCAAGGTCATCGCGTAAATCATCGGCGCATCGCTGCCGTACATATAAGCTTGCCAACGGGCATCAAGAAATTCGGCTGCCTTAAACGCAGGCATCGCAATGTCGCAACGATTTTGCGAGGCATCAATCATGCCAAGCAACATTGCGGTTAGCATGCGCTCGTAAGGCTTGCCCTTGAAAGGCGTTTTACTGTCAGGTGTGAAAGCTTTGCTGAAATTTTCGGGGTCTCTCAAATCATCGAATTGATTAAACGCGTTCTCTAAGTATCCTTGAGCGCGTTTGATCTCCATAAGTGTCAGCTCACCACGGCGCAGCAAGTTGAGGCCTTCTTGCATATCGAGCAAAGTTTGGTCTGTGACCCACTTCTTTTTACCAGCCTCAACAGCTTCGTCTGAAATGGGATAGCCCGCCCATAGCTTATACAGTTGAGGGTCCGTTAGCGCCGTCTTATGAGCGCAACCAACCAGCAATAGCAATAACACAGTGATATAGGGCATGCGCGAGCATAAGAGAGCGCTGGCAGGAATGTCAATAAGAGGAGGGGATGAGGGACAAGGCCTGCCAGGCTCTGCTGTTTATTTATTAATTACGGAACCGCGCTGCAAAAATCCACAAACCAAAATCAGCAATACGCATTTAATCAACCCTGGGATTATAAAAGGGAAAAGTCCCAAAAGCACCGCATCTTCAGGCCCGATGATCACAGCCAAAAATCCCACACCCAAACCAAACACGCAGATTGTACCCAGCAAAGTGGCAACACCAATAGACAAAAAATCATTTCCACGAAAGCGCTCACGCCACAGCCCCATCGCCCATACAGCCGCAATAAAGCCGATCAAATAACCCAAATGCGTTAGCGCAAAAGGTCCAGCTAAAACCGGCAAACCAGCCAAACCTAATGCCACGTACGTGCTGACTGACCAAAGCGCCTCTTTAGGCGAAAAATAAAGCCCGATGACCATCACGGCCAATGTCTGAAGTGTGACAGGGACTGGCTGCCAGGGAATTTGGATATGAGCGCTCACGCTTAAAAGAGCAACGCCGACGCCAATAGTAAGCAATTGCGACCGGGGCAAAATCAAGGTTGTCATGCGCTCTAGACTACAATAAGAAAGACGGCCTGCAATAGACGCCGACGCATTTTTGTTCTAGCCGTAGCGCAGTGCTATCTAATAAAAAAATCATCTTGGGCATTAGCGGCAGCATCGCGGCCTACCGCAGTTTGGAGCTAATCCGTTTACTTCGCCAACGTGGCGCCAGTGTGTTTGCCATGGCAACCCAAGGTGCCTTGGAGTTCATAACGCAGCTTTCCATCCAAACTTTGACAGGCCAAAAGCCTAGCGGCGGCATTGAGCATATCGAATCTGCTTATGAAGGCGATGCTCTACTAATTGCTCCGGCAACCGCCAACATGATTGCAAAGATGGCCCACGGCATTGCTGACAACACGCTCTTGCAGACCTACCTGTCCTTCACCGGACCTGTATTGCTAGCCCCTGCCATGGAAGCGCATATGTGGCAGCATCCAGCCACACAAGACAACATCGCACTTTTAAAAAAACGCGGCGTTCGGGTAATTGAGCCAGAAGAAGGTCCCTTGGCTTCCGGACGGACCGGCGTTGGCCGTCTCGCCGACCTTGAAGTTATTATCGAAGCCACCGAAGCCAGTCTCTCACCGAAAGATTTTCAAGATGTATCGGTTCTGCTTACCGCAGGGCCAACCATCGAAGAGCTTGATCCTGTTCGTTATATTAGCAACTATTCATCAGGTAAAATGGGCGTTTCCTTGGCAAAAGCTCTGGTGCAACGCGGCGCGCAAGTGAGCTTGGTGCACGGGCCGCTGCAAGTTTCAATCCCCAAAATACAAGGGCTGAAACTTTTTCCCGTCAAAAGTGCGCTGGATATGATGTCCTTTTGCTTAGAGCTCTCACCTAAATCGAACTTAGCCATCTTATGCGCTGCCGTTGCCGACTTTAAACCGGCCAACAGGCACAATGAGAAAATCAAAAAATCGGACAGCTACGCGCTGAACCTAACGGTAAATCCAGACATATTGAAAACCTTGGGCTCTCAAAAATCAAAACCATTCTTGGTTGGCTTTGCAGCAGAAACAGAGGATCTTGAAGCAAATGCCGTACAAAAATGCATAAAGAAATGCTGCGACCTCATCTGCGGCAACCAAATCAGCGCTTCCCACTTTCCATTCGGGGACGATGACAACCAAATGATCGTGGCAGACCAAAGTGGTGTCGTCGCCAGGTTTGAAAGACAGGATAAGCTGACTTTGGCACATAAAATCTTGGATCTTATAAGACCATCATTGGCGAGTGGTGCATTTGCTGATTCGTGAGACTCGACTGCTTAATATAGCGTTTATGTTCCGGGGACCAAATCTCAATTTCGCCATTTTTGATTTCGAAAAACCAAGCGTGGAGCTGTAAATCTCCCGATGCTTCTAGATCTCTGACGATTGAGTAAGAACGTAAATTATCCAGCTGATAAAGAGCATTAATTCGGGCAACTTCGTCGAGCCCAATCTCGCTCGGAATCGGGTGATACGATTCGTTCTCCATGGTTTCTTTGCGCCAGGCCTCAAGATTCTTCAAATTCGCCGGTACTTCTTTGTTTCCATGCAAGGCCATCATCGCACCGCAGCTTGAATGTCCGCATACAACAATTTCTTTGACGCCCAAAATGCCGACAGCAAAATCAACCGCTGCAGCTTCTGCAAACACAGAGCCTGGCTGGACCCTCGGGATCATATTACCCACATTGCGAACAATAAATAGTTCGCCAGGATCCGTTGAGGTCATGAGATTAGGCTGAATGCGGCTATCAGAGCAGGTGATAAACAAGGTGTGCGGAGATTGCCCTTGAGCCAATTTGCCAAACAACTTTTGGTAGCGATGTCTTTCTTCCTGCAAAAATCTTTGCAAGCCCTTGTCCAGGCGTTCGGCTGGATCGCTCGGGACGCGTCCCCCTAGGATTTCCAGCAGCTCCTGTTCCGTCGATGCAATCATATGGTCTAACTTATGATTGGCATCGGCCATGACCAAAAATTTTCGCTCTTTTTCTGGCAGCCCTGAGATAGCCAACTTAATATTTCGGCCACGCAAATCCTCTACGACCTCGAACAGCATTTCCGCGCCAGAGCCGTCGATTTCAGTGACGCCCTGCATATCAATTGCAACACCTCTGGACGGGTCCAACCCTCCGATTTTGCTTTTCAACTCGTCTATTTTGAGGGACGATAAAAAAGTAATTGGACCCTGTAATTCGAAACGGTAAGGCCCTTCGCCGCCCGTACCCGACCCATAGATTTTGATATTGGTTCGACCAATCTGAAATGCCAAAATAGCCAGAGCGCCAACGAGCCCCCACTGCACGCCCTCAAGCAAATCAACAAATACAATCACACTCAAGGTGATGGCGTAAACCAAGGCATCGCTGCGAGACACATGATATAGATTAATCAGCTTTTCGGGATTAACCATCCTTGCTGCAATAAAGAGCAGCAGGCCAGCTAAGGCGGCGATTGGGATCTGGCCAATCAACGGCGCAAAAAGAAGGACAGTGCCGATTAATAGGAGTGAATGAATAATGGAAGAGCGTCTAGTCTTCGCCCCAGCAATAACGTTTGTTGCCGAACGCACGATAACCCCAGTTACCGGAATGCCACCAAACATAGCCACAGCCAAGTTTCCTAGGCCCTGACCAATCAACTCCTGATCTAAATCACTGCGCGCGCCTTTGACTAACTTATCGACCGCCGTGGAAGACAAGAGTGTTTCCAGTGAAGCCAATGCGTAGACCAATAAAGCGGTCCCTAAAAGCTGAAGCAAATCAATCCCTTCCGGCAAAACAGGAAACTTAGGTATGGGAAATGCTCTCGGAATCTCTCCTATCCTGGCAAGCCCAGCACTCCCAAAATAGTAAGCCGCAAGACTTGGCAGGGCGATTCCAATGAGAGGTCCAGGAAGTTTAGAGGAAATCCTAGGCGTGGCCCAAAGCAAGAAGATAACGCTGGCAGCGATAATCACACTTTCTGCCTGACTTTCGCTTATCAAGTTTCCGATATGAGTAATAACATCAATAACATGCGACTCGCTCGGGGGCGGAAGACCAAGCGCTCTGGGGAGTTGCGCAATTAAAATAATCGCCCCAATCCCCGCAGTAAAACCCTCGATGACAGGAATAGGCATTAACCTTACAAAGCGCCCAAAACCAAACACGCCCGTCAAAATTTGCAAAAGCCCACAAATAAGCCCAATAATGAGCAAGCCTGCTAACCCATATTGCTCAACGGCTAAAGCAACAATCACTGCCATGGCTGCCGCAGGCCCGCTTACTGAAATTGGGTTGCCGCCAAATAACGCACATACAATCCCGGCAATAATCGCAGTGATAATACCAACGGCAGGCTCAACCCCTGAAGCTAAGGCAATAGCTAAAGACAGAGGAACCGCAACCAACGCCAATGTGATACCCGCAAAAATATCTTCTCGCCAGTGTTTAGGGCCAGCTAAAAGCCGCCACTGCGGCAACAGCGACCTAAAACCTAAATCCAAACGAAGCGATTGTAAGTTTATCATAGGCGATGGACAATTTCACATAACGTCGAGGTGCAAATCAGTCATTCGTCGGTGGTGGAAATTAGCCCTAAATTTTGCAATTTCTGGGCACATCTGTACTATGTAATTAGAGGAGGTAGAGATCAAAAAGTACGGAAAATCCGCTCAAGACTCAGTTGAAAGTGCTATGCATAAAATGCATCAAGGCACTTTAAAAACTGGTGGGAGCGCTAAGAAAGTCACCTCTGGAAAGCAAGCAATTGCAATCCGCCTATCTGAAGCACGGAAGAAGGGTGCAAAGGCACCCAAGCCCAAAAAATAGGCACCCCGGCGGGAATTTCCGCCGGTTTTTTTTACATCGGTCAAAGCGTGGAATACTAAAGCAGGTTGTGGGCCTAAAGAGATATGTGGAGGTATCTATGGCCGATATTCGATCCGGGCTCTTGGTTTTCTTAATCGCGCTGCCCTTGTGTTTAGGAATTGCGATCGCGAGCGGCTTTCCGCCAATCGCTGGTTTACTCACCGCTATCATTGGAGGGCTAATTCCGACTTTTCTCGGCAGCTCGCCTTTAAGCATCAAAGGTCCTGCGGCTGGTCTTATCGTTGTTATGGTCGACGCGGTCTCCGAGCTTGGATACGAGAAATGCCTAGCGGTTGGGGTCGCTGCAGCGATTTTGCAAATAATCTTTTCCGGGCTGAAAGCTTCGAAAATTGGCAAGTTGATGCCTTTGGCAGTCATCCACGGGATGCTCGCGGCCATTGGCGTTATTATCATCGCGAAACAAATTCACGTTTTGCTTGGGGTTTTACCTTCCAGCAAAAAGCCACTTCAGCTTATCGCTGAAATTCCTCACAGCATCATGAACGCTAACCCCGAAATCCTGGCACTGGGTCTTTTAACACTAGCCATTGTGATTGCCTATCCGCTGCTTCCTAAAAAGATGACCGAAAAAGTGCCCGCATCGCTTATGTCGCTGGTATTTGTCTTGCCTCTGGCGATCTATTGGCATTTAGACTTAGATCACGTCTATTGGTTCGAGGGCCAGAGCTTCGAAGTGGGGCCGAAATTCTTGGTCACTTTGCCAAATCAGATTTGGACCTCGCTTGCCTTTCCGGACTTTAGCGCGCTCTCAACTTTGGTTGCCTGGAAATACGTTATAATGCTAGCGCTAATCGGAAGTCTAGAATCCATATTGACCGTGATGGCTATCGACACCATGAACCCATCGAAACACAAATCCAATCTAGACAAAGACCTGTTTTCAGTGGGGGTTGGCAATTTAATCGCTAGCTTTATTGGCGGGCTGCCGATGATTTCCGAGGTTGTTAGGAGTAAAGCCAATATCGATTCGGGCGCTAAGAGCCGCTGGTCTAATTTTTATCATGGTCTATTTCTGTTATTGGCAGTGACGCTGCTCGTACCAATAATTCACGAGATTCCTTTGTCGGCTTTGGCTGCTTTGTTAATAATTACCGGGATTAGGCTGGCATCGCCAAAAATGTTTGTGCACATGTTCAATCAAGGCATTAATCATCTCCTGCCATTTTTAATCACGCTTTTTGTCACATTGCGCGTCGACTTGCTGGTAGGCGTTTTTGCAGGCGTAGTCTTAACTTATCTGCTAAACCTGATTCCCCATGCGAAACGAGTGCGCAGTGAATCTAGATGAACTATTAGGACCTTTGAGGAAAAAGCTTCCTGCTCAAGGCCCCATTCAAGGATTTATTCATCATAATACGCTGCACGCTTTCATGCACTTACCGTTCGAAAAGGCGGTGTTCGAGGCATCGAAATTTTATCGTGAACCAACGCATCATCCTGTCAACTCAACCTTATTTCGCCTAACGGCCAACTATCTCGACCAAGGCGTCAGTACTTGGGAATTTCCCGATCGAATTGAAGGCTTTTTGGCTTCAATGGCATCGTTGAGCCTAGAATCATGGCTGCCCATCGCAAGCTATATTAAGCGCAGACGATTTAACGCACTACTTGAGCTTCCGCCTGAGCAGGTCATCCAAAAAATTCTCGCCCAACACAATTTGCCGGACAACTATGTGGAAGAAACGCTTCTGGAGCATCCAGGCTGGTCGGGCATGGTTAATTATTTGGAGCACCACCCAGAAAGTCTGTTTAAGCCAAGGCCTATCAAACTAGTCGATTTCTTAGCATTCAAACTAGCCCTGCAATCTGAATACGGCTTTGAGCCTAAACAAAAAACCACACATCCAGCCTCCAGCATCCCGGCGAATCAAAAAGAGAGTGAGCGCCGCTATTACGACCGTATTCTCAGGATGATTAATCAAAACAAAGGCCTAACAGCACAGGTCGCTCCAGAGCTCCAGGCGGTTTTTTGCATCGACGACAGAGAATGCTCCCTTCGAAGGCATTGGGAAGCCATAGAACCGCGGCTGGAAACATTTGCGACAGCTGGCTTTTTTGGCATCGACATGTTTTTCCAGTCTCTCAATGACAGCAAGCCCAAAAAGCTCTGCCCTGCGCCGATGACGCCTCAGTACACAGTTTTTGAAAATCCGCACGACAGTCATCACCAGGATTTTGAAAAACAAAGACATAAGCGCGAAAAAGGGGCTGTTTTCTCCGAACGCCTCAGGCATTCACTGGGATATTTGCTGACCCGCAAGACTTTAATCGATGTGCCGTCAGAGCTGGATTTAAGCTGCTTTAGCACAGAGGATATGGCAGCGCGGGTATTCGCTGTGTTAAACAGCATGGGGCTAAAGCACTTTGCCTCACAAGTGCTGATTGTAGCGCACGGCTCAAGCAGTGTTAACAACCCTTACTTTTCCGCCTATAACTGCGGTGCATGTTCAGGAAATCCAGGTGCTCCTAATGCCCGAGCTTTTTGCCAGATGGCCAACAGTTATGAAGTGCGAGAGCAGGTCAAACAAAAAGGGATTGCAATCCCCGACGGAACGAACTTCATTCCAGCGTTTCACGACACCTGCAGCGATGAAGTTACATTTCTAGGCAGCGGCACCCTTAGACCATCATTCGTTCGCAGTCTGGACGAAGCACGCGCTTTAAATGCCAAAGAGCGCTGCAAACGTTTTGGGCTTACCAATCCTAATATCTCAGCGCCTGATGCCCTAAAAGAAGCTAGGCATCGCTCCGAGGCTTTGCTTGAGCCAAGGCCCGAACTAAATCATGCCAATAATGCTCTATGCATTATCGGGCGGCGTGCTTTGACCAAAGGTCTGTTTTTGAACCGGCGAGCCTTTCTGAATTCCTACGATCCACACAATGATCCAGATGGCAGTATTCTGAATTCGATCTTAAATGCCGTAGTGCCGGTGTGCGGCGGCATCAACCTCGAATATTACTTTTCGAGGGTGGAACCGCATATTTACGGTGCAGGCACCAAGCTGTCTCATAATGTCTGTGCCTTGATAGGCGTGTACAACGGCATTGACGACGATTTAAGGACTGGCCTTCCTACGCAAATGACAGACATGCATGAACCCATTCGAATGCTTATTGTCATTGAGCAAGACAGAGAGTTAGTTCAAAAAGTGATCGATAATAATCCCATGGTGTTGCAATGGGTCAAAAACGAGTGGCTCTTTATTGAGTGCGTGCAACCATGAATATCCAAAAAGAAATCGCCTTTTCTAGATTCATCACCGGCATATTTGCAGCATATTTTCTAGCAGCACTATCTTTGTTGGGGCTTTGGGTCTTATCGTCTGGCAAATCGCTCAGATTTTTTGGACTCTATCTGGATTTGAACGGCGTTGTCTTTTTGACACTCATAGCAGCCATATCGAATGTGATTGTGCATTTTTCGAAGCGATACATGCATTTAGAGCATGGCTACCGGCGATTCTTTCTTATCTTATTGCTGTTCGTGACCGGCATGACCATTATTTGCATCGCGGGCGATTTTCTTTTGCTGTTTGCGGGCTGGGAGATTGTCGGGGTCTCATCTTATTTACTGATCGCTTTTTATTGGCATCGGCCACAAGCCGTTTCAAATGCCGACAGGGCGTATTACATTTATCGATTTTGCGATTTGGGACTATTGGGAAGCGCGCTCATTGCCGCAGTTATTTGGCATGACCATCAGATCTTTCACCAACACTGGCAAACGGTGCCGCTCATTGAGCAATGGGCACTTTGCTTAGTGATTTTGCTGCCGGTTTTGGGCAAGTCAGCTCAGTTTCCTTTTAGCTACTGGCTGCCTCGGGCAATGGAAGGGCCTACGCCTTCAAGTGCGATTTTTTACGGCGCTTTGTCTGTTCATGCCGGGGTGTTTTTGCTGTTGCGCACTTATCCGATTTGGCACGGTACACCAGGGTTTATCTGGGTGGTCGGCGGCGTCGGGCTGGTAACAGCATTTATCGCCAGTTTATCCAGTCGGGTGCAATCTAATATGAAGGGGCAGATCGGCTACTCGTCTATCAGTCATGTTGGCTTTATGCTGATCGAACTTGCTTTAGGCTTTCCTAAAATAGCTTTGGTACATCTAGTTTTCAACGCCTGCCTACGAAGCTTTCAGTTGCTGATTTCCTCCTCAATTCAAGCGGATCATCTGCATACCTATCATGCATTGAATGGCAAAAGCTGGCAGGGAAGAAATCCGGTCAGCAAGACTTTATATGTCTTTGCGCTGAACGAAGGCTATCTAGAGGCCATCACGCTAAAACTTGTTAAACCGTTTCAATTTTTACTGAATTATTACGGCTCATTAAACCAAGTGGTTTTTTGCGAGCTCGTGATCGCTTTTTTATTTTGGCCTTTCCCGAGCTGGACTTATATTTTGGGCGTGTTGGCTTCTTGGCTTTTGGCTTTCGAAGGACTGGCATATGTCAAAAAGCACGAGAAAATTACTTTTGGCAGATTTCCTTTCGCAGCCTCGCTCATTCTGCTTGGGTATTTGGGCGTGTTAGGATTTCCCCTTTCGGTAACATTCATCGGAGAGGATCTTTTAACCAATCAAGCCCTGCAGCGAGGCATTTGGTTTTTAATCTTGTTTAACCTGGTGTTTGTTATCAACGGGATCGCACTGATACGCGCATACTCTAAGATGTTTTTTGGCAAAAGAGACGAAGAGCCGGTGCCCCAAGTGGATCTCACACCCTGGCAAGCAAGCATTCGGCTGGCTGGGTACGTTTTGGTTAATCTAATTCTTTGGATTATACTTTAAGGAATCGGGTTAACAGCCTCTCTTTCGGTTCTATCCAATTCTTGAAGGGCGGACTGGACAATTTTTGGCTTGATAAAGACCAGCAACTCACGCTTGTCCTTGGCATTCGTACTGTTTCTAAACAGGGCGCCGATTAAGGGCAGCCTGGCTAAAAAGGGGATGCCACCCTTCGATTTTGAATTTGAAGACTGATACAAGCCACCCAAGACCGTGGTCTGGCCGTCTTCCAGTAAGATTTGCGTTTTGGCGTTGTTGTCGAAAACCTGTACTTGGCTTGAGCCAATGCTGGAAGCATCAAACTGGGAAGAAGTCACATCGATTAAAAGCCTAATCTTGCCATCAATGGTAATTTGCGGTGTTACCACCATGGTGATGCCAGCGCTAATATTTTGAAGGCCTCCCACTGCGCCTAATTGCCCCCCAGCGCCAACGCCCACGGCCGCAGGCACCTGGAGAAATACTTTGCTGCCGCTATGAATGGTCGCGGGTTGGTTGTTCATTGTAATAATCGATGGCCGGGAAAGAATCGTGACCTTATTATCGTTCTCTGCTGCCGAAAGTTCGAAATCTAGCGCGGCGTTAGTAAAGGGAATTCCAATAGCGAGCGCTGCCAATGGATTCACAGCTCTGGTAGTATTAATATACCTGGATCCAGTTGAAGTGGTGTTATCAGTGGTTGCTCCGGTCGTCGTACCGCTGGCGCCAGTTATGCCGGTGGTATTTTGAGGGCCGGCGGATCCATTGGTTCCAGGTACGCCATCCATTCGAAAGTTGGTGGTGTCGACTTTGACTCCCCACTGCACGCCAAAGCTTTGAACAAATTTGGTAGAGGCTTCTACCACGCGGGCTTCAATAAGAACCTGCTTATCGATGTAATCGATGCTCTCAATGAAAGTTTGCATGTTCTTGATATAGTTGGGCGTGTCTCTCATCGTCAGACTGTTGGTCCGCTCATCCACCATCACCGTTCCACGTGCCGAGATGAGCGCAGTGGCCTGCTCTTTAATTTCTTTGGCTTTGGCGTATTTGAGCGGAAAGACGCGCGTCAGTAGATCGCCACCTAGCGCTTCCTGTTCTTTTTGGGTGACAATGCGCACCACTGTGTTGCGATCGTCAGCCGTTAGGCCTCTGGATTCCAGAAGCGCTTGCATGGCTCCAGCTAAGCTTATCTGCGGGAAACTGGCGGTGATAATGTCTTCCAGCTTACTTGGCATAACAACGTTCTTATTCTGTAGGGTGGCCAGCAATTTAATGGCATCGCCCAAAGGCGCTTCTTTAATCTCTACGCTGTAAAGTCCACTTTGACGGCTTTTGGTCTGGGTACCTTCTAGTCTTAAGCGAGTTAATCCACCTAGCGTCCTGAGGATAACTTCGCCTGATTTAATCGATACGACTTGCGCACTGCCAATTTTATCTTTCACGCGAACACCGCGTCCGCTAATCAAAGCCGCTGAGGTGTCCTTGCCTAAAACGATCATCGTCAGTTTCGGTTTTTTCAAATCGATGTCATCTTCTTCCTGAGCGAACGGGTTTCGTTCCCAAATATCTTCGGAGGGGGTTTGTTTAAAGCCTTCTAAGTTGAGATTGGACAATGGCTTTGGCGCTTCTATCGATGCCTCGCTAATCGCCATAAAAAGCAGCATTAAACTAATTCGCGCCATATAACCCCCCGCTTAAATCCATGCTGAGAATATCACGATCGACTGAAGATCGTTTGATGCTGAGACTATCTATCACCAAAGGCGCGGGCATATTTTCAAGATAGGATATGTATTTTTCCAATGCACCATAGCTGCCTAAAACCGTTAACGACACATCTTCCTTCATATACCCGCCCTCTTGCCGCGGCTGAGAAAATTGGTGGTTTGTCAGCTTAATGCTGTGCAAGTGGGCGGATGTGATCAAGATCTCAAAGGTATCTTCCACGGCGCGGGCCGTACCGACCCACTTCTTTTCGCCTTTTTCTGGCGCTTTCTTCACCGCTTTCGGCGGCACTGGGGGCACTTTTTTGAGCGATTCGATTTCACTCTGCAGTGTTGAAATGCGCTGGTGAGAGTCCCAAATACAAGAACGCACCACAAGTACGGAAATAACCAGCAACATGCCCACAAAAAGAATTTTTTCTCGTCCTGCCGGCTTTTGCCGCAGCTGGGTCATGATATCTGGCAATTTAATCACAAAGTGCACTCCAATTCGAAACGAACGCCATTTTCTTCTTCATGAACGTTTAGAAGTTTGGCTTTTAAACACATGCCATTTTGAGCAAGGCTGCGCTTCGCCCGGATGGCATCCGACGGAGACATCCCGATAACTTGGAACACAAGCTTCTTGCCATCTTTTATAGAACCCACAATGCTGTCTAAATATATGTCAGGCGGGAAAGTTTCGGTATATCGCTTCAGCAGTTTAGACCACTCGATGCCCATAATTTGCACGGCTTCTGGCGCCATAACGGCCGTGGCTTTAGCCATGCGTTGCTGCTCAGCTTGCAATGTTTGTTCGTAACCAGCAATTCGGCGGTTTTGAATCACAGCAATGGCGCCAAACAGCGCCGCAAGTCCCAAAGCGATGAGAACCATGAGAAAATAATTCAGTTCAAACTTGCCAGCTTTCAGGTTCATGCCTGGCCGCGCTTCAACAAAGTTAATGTGCTTCATTGAGCTTCTCCAGCCTGGCTTTTACTTGAGCAACAATCTCATCTTTGCCTTCTTTCTTTTCACGCTTTTTCTGAATGAATTCCTCGTAAAAAAACTTGGCTCTAGCTAAATCGCCGTGGCCTTCATATAAAACGGCAATATTGAATAAAGGCTCGGTATAACTTGCATCTGCGATGATCGCTCGGTTAAAGAGGCGCTCCGCTTCAAGAAGCTGATCCTGCTTTACTTTGATCATCGCCCAGTTGTTTAAGCACACAGCGCAATTCGGGTCCTTTATGGAAACCTTTTGATAGATGTCTTCGGCTTCGGGCAGTCTGCCTAATTGCCACAAAACGTAGGCAAAATCATTCAAAAGACTGATATCGTCGGGACTTTTCGCGGTCGCCTTTTGAAAAAATGCGACGCTTTCCTCGCGCTTTCCTTCAGCGAACGCTTTTCTGGCTTGAGCAGCATCATCTGCGGCTGGTTGGGCTTTGGGCAATATCGGCTTCACCGCCATCATCACAGGTTGATTAGCCGGATAAAGTGCGCGCCAACCAAAATAGCCGGCTCCGCTGCCCAATAAAATCGCGCCTATGGCAATAAGCGCACCCTTGCCTGAAATCGAGCTAAGCGTGAAATGCTTTATTTTATCGCCTTTTCCCCAAAAAAAGCCTTCGTGTTCAGCCTTTTCCCCCATGGTTATTAGAATAACCTAAATCTGAACAAAAATGTGACAACTGGGGCTATATTCAAATGATGTATCTGGATCGAGATCTCAGTCAGCTTAGTTTCCACTCCAGAGTTTTAGAGCTTGCTGAAGATATTAATATTCCAATATTAGAACGGCTCAAATTTTTATGCATTTCAAGCAGCAATTTGGACGAATTCTTTGAGATAAGGGTTGCAAGCCTAAAACAAAAAGCCCTCGCCGGCCTCGGCAATCACGAGCTTCTGGCGCAGATTAGTCGAGAAGCCCATCAACTGGTCGAAAAGCAGTACCACATTCTTAACAACGTTTTGAGGCCTTTGCTGACGCAAGAAGGCATCCAGTTAAATCGCAGATCCGAATGGACCACTCGGCACGAGCAATGGACTTCAGAGTACTTCACCCAAGAGTTACTCCCAATCTTAAGCCCTATCGGTCTTGACCCTGCGCATCCATTTCCGAAGATTCCCAATAAGAGCCTCAATTTCATCGTAGCCCTAGAGGGCAAAGATGCATTTGGCCGCGAAATCGGCATGGCCGTTGTGCCAGCCCCAAGAGCGTTGCCCAGATTAATCCGGGTGCCGGCCGCCTATACTGAAATGGAGTACGAGTTTATTTCGTTGGCAGCCATTATCAGGGCGCACGTACACATCTTGTTTCCAGACATGCAAGTTACGCAAAGTTACCAATTTCGGGTCACTCGAAACAGCAACTTGTTTGTGGACGAAGAAGAAGTCGAAGACCTGCTCACCAGCCTTGAAGGTGAGCTGCCCTCCAGACGTTATGGAGACGCGGTGCGCCTGGAAATCGAATCCGATTGCCCCGAAAGACTGGTCGAATTCTTGCGCCATCATTTCCTGCTAACACCTGAAGATGTTTACTGCGTGAACGGTCCGGTGAATTTAAGCAGGCTCTCTATCTTAGAAGAATTAGTAGACCGGCCCGCGCTTAAATACCCGACACTAACCCCAAATCATCAAACCATTTCGTTTGCGAGTCTGCAAAAGAGCGACCTGCTCATGCTCCATCCTTTTGAATCCTTTGCAGCCATTGCGGATCTGTTAAAGCAGGCCTCGCAGGATCCAGACGTGTTGGTCATTAAGCAAACCCTTTATCGAACCGGGGCCGACTCGGTCATTGTTGATTACCTATTAGACGCTGCTCGTCTGGGTAAAGAAGTGATGGTGGTCATTGAGCTTAGAGCGAGATTCGATGAAGAGGCCAATATTTCGCTGGCAGCTCGTCTGCAACAAGCCGGCGTTCACGTGGTCTATGGCGTTGTAGGTTACAAAACACATGCAAAAATGCTGCTGATCGTCCGCAGAGAGGCCACGGGCCTTACTCGTTACGTACATTTGGGAACGGGCAACTATCACTCAAAGACGACACGCCAGTATACCGATTACAGCTTTTTAACCTGCGATGCGGCATTCGGAGACGATGTCCATCAAATCTTCATGGAACTTACCGGTCTCTCTAAAGTGGGTGAGCTGCAAAAATGCCTGGATGCACCGTTTCTCCTGCGCAAAGCATTTAAAGATAAAATCGAACGGGAGATTGCTCATAAAAATGCCGGCCGCCCAGCGCACATCAAAGCCAAAATGAACGGTTTGGCTGACCTGGAAATGATGGAGCTGCTCGAAAAAGCAGCTCAGGCCGGGGTTCAGGTAGATCTCATTGTCCGGGGCATGTGTTCGTTAAAACCAGCCGCTAACCTTAAGATCCGCTCCGTGCTAGGCCGATTTTTGGAGCACGCCCGCGTGTATTACTTCGAAAACAACGGGGATCCGGAAGTATATTTATCCAGCGCTGATCTGATGACCCGCAACTTATCTCAAAGAATTGAGGTGGCATTCCCCATTGAGAATGCAGAGCTGCAAAAGCGCGTCATTCACGAATCAATCGACCTTTATTGGCTAGATAATTCAGCAAGCTTTGATCTGCAAGAAGACGGCAGCTATAGGCGCTCAGCGGTCATAGGTGAAAAAATCTCGGCTCAAGAAAAACTCTTGTTGGAGTTGGCATCAGAGCGTAAAGAATCCTAATGGACGATTTTTTAAGCCACATTGAAGTAAGGCTTCAATCTGCTTTTGGGTCAAATACTTTACTCAGCCAAACCGGCGGGCATCTTTGCCTAGCCTCCGGCGCGAAAAGAGTGCGACCATTATTAACCGCGTATTTTGGTTCGGCGCTCAATATCCCTGCGCAAGACATCATACCCTTCGCTATTTCCAGCGAATTGATTCACTCGGCAAGCCTACTTCATGACGATGTCGTCGACGCGGGTGAAATGCGTCGGGGCAGACCCACAGTGAACGCGCAGTGGAGCAACTCAGTGGCCGTATTATCAGGCAACCATTTGTTGTCATTGGCGCTTAGAGAGCTCAAGCCGTACTCACCCGCCATCACACAGGAAGCCATTAGCGTAGTGGACGAAATGACACGCGCCGCCATCTTAGAGCTGCAAATGCGTAACAGCAAAGTGCATACCATTGACGATTGGCGTTTGATGGCCACCGGTAAGACTGGATCGCTGTTTGCCTTTTGCGGAACTTCTGTGGCGCTTTATGCTGGCGACAACTTTGCGGCGCAGGCCTTTAAGCAAGCTGGACATCACATCGGAACCGTGTTTCAACTTGTGGATGATTTAAGCGATCTTCAAGAAGATCTGAAAAATTTAGAAGGCTCTTACCCTAGGTTATTGTCACTCAACGGTCACACAGAGCCAGTAGACGCCTGCAAGGCAGAACTGCGCGTTCAAGCAGCGCTGGCTTTTGAATCATTAGGCAAATGGAGAGATACGGAGGGCGGCCAGCAAATTAAGATCTGGCTTGACCAATTATCATGTTTCGCTTCCTAATTTTAACACTGTTTTTGGCCTGGTTTATACCTTGGGTATTCGTGTTGCAGCTTGGCTTTGTCATCTACCGACCTTATGAACCAGATGGCCAAGAGCGCTATTGGAGAATTGCCGGCCCTCTTTTTAGCGACTGGGTCTCTACCAATGAAATTCCCGGCAGTTGTAAAAGAGCTTTGGTGGCATCTGAAGACATGAGCTTTTATGAGCATCATGGAATCGATCCTGAAAACATTCAAAAGGCCATGAAAAAAAACGAGAAGCGTGGCAAAATTCGCTTCGGCGCCAGCACGATTACTCAGCAAGTGGTGAAAAACCTATTTTTGTCGCGCAACAAAAGTTATTTGCGCAAATCAAGAGAAGTGATTGGAGCCCTGCTGCTCAATCTTACTATGACAAAAAAACAACAGCTGACTTGGTATTTCAACATCGTGGAGTTTGGGCCGCGCATCTATGGACTCAAAGCGGCCGCAAAAGCTTATTTTGGCAAAACGCCTCAAAGGCTAAATGCCAGCGAGTGCGCAATACTCATCGCTGGACTACCATCTCCGGTTAAAAACTTTCGAGCGTTCCGTCAACGCCAGTAACTAAAACCCATTGACGTTATGGCAGAGTTGATCCATTGATTTCAGTCTATGGATCATCATCAGTCTTGGTATGACTTGCTACCGGGGTATCCAGGCCATGGCGTACATCATATTGTTGCGGCCTTACTGGTTTTCGCCACGTTGTGTTTGATGGCGATTGTGAGCAATAGACGGCTAAAAAATCTTGAAGCTTGCCTCGTGCCGTCTCCCAAGCTTTCTATTTTAAATTTTTTCGAGATACTCATCGAAGGCTTGATGGGCCTGATGAAGGACATTATTGGCCACGATTACAAACGCCATGTTCCTTTGATTAGTACGCTGGCCCTGTTTATTTTATTTTCCAACTTACTTGGCCTCATTCCTGGATTTGTGCCGCCAACAGACAACTTAAATACGACACTCGCTTGCGGATTAATCGTGTTTATTTATTTCAATATTCAAGGCATCAGGGTTCAAGGCATTGGCCATATCACCCATCTGGCCAATCCAATTGGCGAATGGTGGGGTTGGTTCCTAGCGCCGCTTTTGTTTCCCATTGAATTGATCAGTATGAGCGTCAGACCCTTCTCGCTGGGCATTCGTTTGGCTGGCAATATGATCGGCGATCACAAGGTTTTATTTGCTTTTGCAGCGATTATGCCCTTTTTGCTGCCTTTGCCATTTTTCGCTTTGGGCCTGTTGGTTGGGCTTATCCAAACAGCGGTCTTTTGCATATTGAGTTGCGTTTACATTTCACTTCACACACAAGAAACAGGGAGTCACTAAGCTATGAAAAAGTTCATCGGCCTATTCGTCAGTTTTGCAGCCACCACCGTATTTGCCAATGAAGCCGCCCCAGTGGTCGTAGCCTCAACCGGCGTTAGCAACTTTGCCTGGTTCGCCATCGCCATCGGCATCATGATGGGCTTAGCCATTTTGGGTGGCGCACTTGGTCAAGGCCGTGCAGCAGCAGCAGCACTCGAGGGCATTGCTAGAAATCCTGGTGCATCAGGTAAAATTTTCGTGCCTATGATTTTGGGCATGGCATTGATCGAATCATTGGTGCTCTTTGGGCTATTGATTGCCTTCATGTTGTTTGGCAAGATTGCTTAATGACCGAAAGTTGGCGACAAGCCGTCCTCACGATTCCTGACTATGATTCCGACCGAGTCCAGCATCTTTTATTGGATCTCGGTGCACTGGGACTGCAAATCCAAGACGACGAATCGTTAGAAATACCCGAAAGGCCTTTTACGCCGCAACACATTGCTGTGGTAACGGGCACTTTTGACAAAAGCCCAGAGCTAGAAGCCCAAATCTCCGAAGCTTTTCCTGAATACGAAATTCATTTTCAGGATTTGATCGACGGCGATTGGGAAAACGAATTTATCCGAACCTGGCGAGCTTTTACAGTCGGGGAAAATATCTGGGTGGTTCCTTCCTGGGACGCGGACTTTATCGCTCCCAAGGGAGCACTCGTACTGAAAATGGATCCTGGCATGGCGTTTGGGACTGGGCATCATGAAACAACCACCCTATGCGCGCATGCTGTACGCGAAGCTGTTGAGACAGGCCGAAAGCAAGTTTTAGATGTCGGCACCGGAACTGGCATTTTGGCCATGATTGCCGCCAAATCTGGCGCAATAAAAATCGTCGGAACAGACAACGATCCGCTGGCGCTTCGCGTTGCAGAAGAAAATCTGGGTAAAAATGACCTTGCATTCGAACTTACGTTAAAAACCCCGGATCAATTCGGCCCTCAGTTCGACTTAGTGGTAGCCAACATCTTGGCAAATCCGTTGATTGAGTTAGCGCCTCAAATGGTGCAGGCGATGACCAGCGGTGGTCTATTGCTTTTAAGCGGCATCTTAAACTCACAGGCTTTAGGCGTACAACAAGCTTATGAGAATTTAGGCCTAACGCATTTGGCAACCAAACATCTGGGAGATTGGGTGCTTATCAGTCTATCAAACAGCAATATTTGATATTCAATCTAATAATATATTAAAATATAGTTTAAAGAGGTGTTTCAATGACCTATTTAAACATATTTGTAACCGCTATTTTCCTAGCTCTGATATCCGTAAACCCGACATTGGCAGCCGCGCCAGCAGTTGCAGGTAGCTTTATCATCAAAAGGAAAATGACATTTTTTTCGATGGCAAAATGCAAGCCCCAATCCCAGGTACATTGCACAACTCAACCCAATAATGACGCAAGCAGTGCGGCAACCGCAGCTGCCATTCATTCCAAAGCTCATACCAGCACGGTAAAACGTTATAATCGCTTACTACCGGGTTTAGAGCTCATCAAGGTAAATCCCGGTGCATCTACCGCATCTGCTGTGGCGGTATATCAGACGGAACCCAGCATTCAATTTATCGAAGCAAATTGGATTATTCATGGAACGTCACTCGAGCCCGATGATCCTTTTTTTAAATCTCAATGGTCGTTAAGAAACAACGGGCAATTTGGGGGAACCCTGGGCGTAGACCTGGGCGCACTTTCTGCATGGGATATCACTTTAGGTAGTCCAGCAGCCGTTGTGGGTGTTATTGATACGGGCGCGGACTATAATCATCCAGATCTCAAGAAAAACATCTGGGTAAACGCCCAAGAAATTCCAGGCAACAATCTAGACGACGACAAAAACGGATATATTGACGATGTTCACGGCGTTAATGTCATCACGCATACAGGTGATCCCATGGATGACAATGAACACGGAACTCATGTGGCCGGCATTATCGGCGCAGAGGCAAACAATGGCTTTGGCATTTCGGGTATTTCTCCAAATGTCACCATTATCCCTTGCAAATTCTTGGATGCGTCTGGATCAGGAGATACAGCCAGCGCGCTTGCTTGTTTAGAATATTTCGCCATTCTTGCCACGAGAACCAAGGATCCAATTAGTTTCGTAGCAACCAACAATTCATGGTCGGGTGGCGATACCATGCTCGCACTCCAAGAAGCTGTTGAAGCCCATAGAGATTTAGGTATCTTATTTATTGCCGCAGCCAGCAATGATTCACTGAACAATGACACGACGGTATCTGTGCCGGCAAACATTCCGGCGAGCAATGTCGTGACAGTAGCTGCAAGCGATCCGAAAGACGGCATCGCCACTTTTTCCAACTATGGCAAGCGCTCAGTGCACGTTGCCGCTCCCGGTGTCGCTATCTTTAGCACCGTGTTAGGAGACGATTATGGCTTTTTAGACGGGACATCCATGGCCGCACCATACGTCACTGGCCTCGCTGCGCTTCTCAAAGCGTCAGATCCAACGCTGGACTGGATATCGATCAAAAATTTAATTATATCGAGCGGACAACCTACCGTTGCCGCAAAGGAAAAAACGATTTCTGGTCGGAGAATCAAAGCCAGAGATATCAATGGGTTAGGCGCGCTGTCATGCAACAATCAAATTGTTACAGCCAGACTCGCGCCGAAATCAGACTCTTTGCGCATGAGAGTGGGGGAATCTTTGTCTTTGTCCACTCTAAAAATTAATTGCGCAAAATCAGCTCAAGTAGGCTTGCCACCAAGCACCGGACTACTCAACGATCTGGGCACCGGAGCCGACGCAGTTGCTTACGACGGCGTATTTAACGGCGTTTTTAAGCCTACTGTGCCTGCAACATATAATCTAATCTTTCCAGGAAACGATATTGTTGCTGTCACGGTTACCGAATAAATGCCCAAAAAAGGTGAGGCGTTCGATAGACTTAAAAAGACCCGCTGGATTATCCTTTATTTAGGAGAGGGGGCATGTTTATATTTAATCTCATTTTAATATTCTTTTTCGCTGTTTCCGCAAACGCAGCCGAAAGAGAAGCTAAGCCTGGCAGTTATTTAGTTAAGTGTAAAAAGGGAGCATCAGATTCAGAACTTGCTGCTCTCCACCAAAAAGCCCACGCTGTGGTTATCAAAAAATTCTTCATTCCCGTTGGGCTATATCTGATTCAAGTGGACGCAGGCGCGTCTTTCGAAGAAGCAGAAAACCTATATCGTTCCGACCCGCTGGTTGATTACATTGAGCCGAACTACGATACTCATGTTCAAGCACAGGTAAATGACCCTCTCTTTCCCATTCAATGGGCGCTAGGCCCACGCGGAGTTAATATTGAAAGCGCATGGTCAAAAACAATGGGCGACCGAAGCATTGTAGTTGGCCTCATCGATACGGGCATCGATTACACGCATCCTGATCTATATCGAAATATATGGAAAAACAGCTTGGAGATTCCCGGCAACGGTGTTGATGACGATAAGAACGGCTATATCGATGATATTTATGGGATCAATGCTATCACCGGCAGTGGGGATCCGATGGATGACAACGATCATGGTACACATATGGCAGGCATTATCGGCGCTGAAGGCAACAATCAAATTGGAATCTCAGGGGTATCTCCCAAAGTATCGATCGCTGCCTGCAAATTTATGAATGCGGACGGTAAAGGCGACATCGCATCCGCTATTACATGTCTAAACTATTTTGCCGAATTAGCTGATCGCAGCATAGAGCCCGTTACAATCATAGCTACCAACAATTCGTGGGTAGCAGGCTACCGACCCTCAGAAGCATTTTTCGCAGCCCTCAAAGAACATCAAAAACGAGGCATCCTATTCATTGCCGCGGCCAACACACGAGGAAATAACAATGATATACTGCCAGTATATCCTGCCAACCTAACATTGAGCAATGTGATCTCTGTCACCGCACACGATGCCGATGGAAAAGTTCTCCAGGGCGCTAATATAGGTAAACGCTCCGTGCATGTTGCTGCCCCTGGAGCCGATATCATTAGCACTGTAGCCCAGGGCAAATATGCCTACCTCAGCGGAACTTCCACAGCAACGGCCCACGTATCTGGAGCCGCGGCACTTCTAAAAGCCTCTGATACTAGCTTAGACTGGATTTCGATTAAGAATTTGCTGATTGACAGCGGTAAGCCTTTGACCGACAAAGAGATGAAAACCCTGTCCGGTAGACAAATACGGATGTGGGACAGCAGCGGATTTGGCGCGCTAACCTGCAAAGACCAAACAATAAACGCCCGCTTAAAACCCGTGGGTGACATCATTGTTATGAAACTCGGTGAATCTCTGGCTCTATCTGTGATAGACATCAATTGTGCACATGCTTCGGCAAAAACGCTTTTAACAGTTCTGCAGGGACCTACAAATTCATCGATTCGGATTGGGCTGAACGACCAAGGGGAAAAGGGCGATGATTGGCCCAACGATGGGGTCTTTAATGGCCAATTTACACCGGTCGCCAAAGGCAAATACCAACTCCACTTTCCGACTTCATTCGATAAAAAAGTATTAGTTACGGTTACCAACTAAATTTCCATCAAAAATTGAAAATATATTGTTACTTTGCCAATCGGTAGGCAGAGCCTCTAAATGGGTTGTGGTAATAAAGGTTTGCGCCTTTAAATGTTCAACCGCTCTCAAGAGCTGCATCGCGTGGTTTTGGTCGAGTTCACCGACAACATCGTCCAAAAGCAAGATAGGCACCAAGCCCCTATGTAAGAAAACCGTCTGAAGTTGCGCTATTTTAAGCGCCAGCACCAATATTCGCGCCTGACCTCTAGAGGCCGTATAGCGGGACGCGTGATCATTGATGCTAATCTCCATATCGTCCAAATGGGGACCGAGCAGCGTGGTCTTACGAATGCGTTCTTCATTCTTCATCCGCTCCAAACTTAGCTTTAAGTCGCCTTGGCTACTAGGACGATAAACCAGTTCGGAAGAAAGCTTCGATGCCGATAAGGCTTCAAGCGATCCGGCAAACCGCGGCCGAATCAATTCCAAAGCCTGCAATCGGGCTTTTTCAATAATACCGCCCGCCCCAGCCAAAACCTGCGTGAAAGAATCAAGTTCAACCAGGTCAATCAGAGGCTGTTTCAATAGTCTATTTCGCTGCAGCAAAACGCGTTCATATTGCCGGTAATACAACACATAATTAGGAAATAGACTTGCAGCAATTTGATCAAGCAGCCGCCTTCTTTGGGCGGCGCCGCCGGTAATAGCGCCTAAATCCTCAGGCACAAATGAAACAAGCGCCACTTTGTCAGCCAACACGTTAGAATCCCGCGTCGCTTTAGAGTTAACGCGAACCTTCTTGCCTTCCGAGTTAATCTGAACAGACACTGTGCCGAAATCAAAGGTAGTCTCAATACGAGCCTCTGGCGCACCAAATTGAATCAGATCAGCATTCTGTTTAATGGGCCTAATGGGCCTAAGTTGACAGCCCAATGAAATCGCATCGAGTAAATTAGTCTTACCGTGACCATTTGGGCCAATAAACAGGTTCATCCCTGGGAAGGGCTCGAGTTGAACAGATTGTAGATTTCTAAAGCATATTGCTTTAATGGATTTAAGATTCACGCTCGTTTAATGCAGCATCCAAACGGGTTTGATAATCTGCCTTAAGCTTCTTATCGCTTTCCTGCGCAAGTAATGACTGCAAGGTTTGGATACGTTGTTCATCAATTTTTGCAAGAGCAGGCCCAGATGCGCCATGCTCCTTCATAAAAGTTCTTAAGTAATCCAAAGCCAGCGCCTGAACGTTCGGATCTTTGTCCTCTGCCACCATGCGCTTCAGTAAATCGATTGAGGCGTCATATTGCTCCCGCGTCCATAAAAGCAGCGAATAGCTGAGGCGAGCATGACTGCGCGAGTCGCAATCAATCGTACAAGCAGACAACTTGGAGAATATGCTGGCAGCACCTTCCAAATCGTGCTCTTCGTGGAGCAAATATAGCCCTAAGCGGTACAAAACCCGCACAGCGGGCTCCGAGTCTCTAGAGAGCGCTAAAATCGCCTTTTTTGCCTTTTCGACATCCAAAATCGCGCGCTGGAGATTGGATAAAAGTTCCTCAGGATTGCCCATGGTTAAGTTATGCCATTAAAGAGCTTGCGAATGCAACTTTCTACCTGCCACCATCCAAAGCATCGCCTAGCATCCGAAGCATATCAATCAGCAAAAATCGCTCATAAAGATCCAAATCTTTGCGAGGCATATCCGCATCGCTTGCAAAAACCTTCGCTTCGTTCAGCAGTTGATACCCTGGCGATAGTTCTTCCGAATCCACCACCACAGATCGATATTGCTTCTTGCTCTTAGGATCTTCAAAAATCAGCTGCTGCACTTTGCTTGCCGTTGCCGGATCGTGCTGGCTACCGACCAAAGTAATGCGAGCCCTCTTAATATAGTCAAGCTGGCCGTCCACCGGACTTGAGAAGTTAATGACCGGCAGAAGCAATGAATAATGACGCATCATCCAAGACCCACTCGATTTAATTCTAGGCAAGTCGACGTTTTTCTTTTCAATATCAATTACCGGCCGGTACTGAATTTCAGGTACACCATCTTTGAGCAGCAGATATGGACTTATATCCTTTTTATTATCCAGCATCAGTCCGCTGAACAACTTAATCATCTCAGGCGCAAAAACGCGATAGTAGCCAATCGAGAATGCACCGCGATTAAATCTGTCTGAAAAATCTCGCATAAAATAAGCGCGCGAGTCTGTCAGTGCATACATTGCAAGCAGCTTGTCATACATGTGCCCAATGTTGTTGGGTTTATAAAAGAATTGAGAACTGTAATGCGTGTCGTAGTAACGACCCTGATCCATGCCGATTTCTATCGCACCTTCGCATTTGGGAACCTCAATCTCCGGCAAATACATGTTGTCTTTGGTTAAGCAATATCGACCAGGCTCAACACTTTGCAGCACCTTGCCCAAGAAGTTAATTCCCTTATAGGCAGCTGTGTTCCAGTCTCTCACCAGCGGCCAAATGTTAAGCGACGTTCGTTGGTAGCGATACAAATATTTAAACGGATTCAGCATCGGTTGATAGGTTCGGCCATACAGTCTGGCCATATAACCACCGGGGCTAATAGAAATTCGATCGCGCCTAAAACTATTAAACCAGTAATAGTTTTCGTAAAGCTCAGCCGCGTTATCAACAATTTCTTCGGCAGAGGCACCCATGTCCCAACGGTTACAAGTTAAGCCACCGCCCCAGGCATAAGCATCGGAGCAGTACTGGTATGGAACCTCATAAACAATAGGCTGATCTTTTTTTCCAAAAACTTTACGAGCAGAACTTAAATAAAACTCATCAAAAGAGATGTTTCGACGCCGATATAAGTTATCCGATTTAGGCGCAACGCCGAGTGATTTTATGTCAATCTTCGCATCGCCGCCGCCATCAAAGTTTGCTTTTACCTGTGTGTAATGAGCTTTTAGTTTATCATTCAACTCGCCACCAGCGTACAAGTAAGGCAAGTCAGTATAATGAAACAATTTCGCATTGCTGTTCCAGTAAGCTGGAACAAACGCGCCACCGGTTTCGTCAAACACCTCTACCAAATCACCGTAGCCAAACTTGATCGCCGCTCGGTCGTAAAGGCCAATGCCTGAAAAATCGCTATTAAATCGCTGCATGTAATCCATGATCGATGAATATCGAAGCTCGGATTTTTTCCTGGTTTCTTCTTTCCAAAAGCTTGGGAAATAGTTCAGAGCGTCCACCGAACCCGCGAAATTATGCCTGAGACCTAAAGTGTGACCGATTTCATGGCTTGCAACGCCTCTAAACACAGCCGCGCGAATATGTTGGTACACCTCCATCCAGGATTTATCTTTGAGCTGCATAGCCAAGTCAGCCACTTGTGGCTCAACCATATCTGACAAATAGCAGGCACTGCGATTTCCAAAGAACGCGACCTTTTTCTCCAACGCTTCGAGTTGTCCTGCTAACTCAGAAGGCCTAAACTCTTTCAGCAAATACTTATCTTCCAGGTGTAAATCTTTCAGCAAGTCCCAGTTATTAGGCGTTCCATCAGCAATTTTAACAAAATAAGTGTCGTTGGTTAGGTCTTTCGTTCTTGCCTTAATCAATCTCGAAAAGCTGTCGATTGTAGAAACCGGAATCGCCTTTTTATCATCTTTCATTAAATCGCTGTTTGAAATCTGCCTATTAAGACTTTGAACAATATCCGCGCCCATGGCCGCATAAGTATCCAATGCAGCCCCATAGATATTGGCTGCACCATGGACAATCTCGCCCGTCACTGGGTCAGCAAAACTCGGCCCATAACCCAGCGGGCCTGCGAGTTCGGCCTTGTCGCTATAGTTCAAAATGTTGTAGCGAATATCTCCAAGTTGCTCCCACTTAAATATCTTGGACAATTTTTTAGCCGAGGATTCCCATTCGAGTACCGCACAAACTTCTTCCAGGTTGCCTTTATCAATCTGATTGATGCCATGTTTTTTTACATGTTCACCTAACGAAAACTCAGTGATATAATTTTTCACGTTTTCAATGTTGCAGGTGTTTCGCCGAATCTGGAACATGTCCTTGGTGTGGGTAACTTCTTCAAAAGCCGTGCTCCAATCCCTAGCCATTTCCTGCGCGGTTTCAAAAAGCTCCTCTGGAAACTGAACGTTAACAACATAGACAATTGGCTTGGGCACTTTTTTGTCTGCATCTTCCCAAATGTTCCAACGGTTAATTAGCTGCGAGCGACCTGTCAGCGTAAAGCCATTTTCACGGTTGAACTGATGTTTTTCGGTTCTAAAAAAGCCGAATCTTGAGAACACAGGTACTTCATGCTGCGTGCATTCGTCAATATTATGCCGCATCGGATCGCAAATCTCAGTGCCACCTGGACCAGCATAGGTCCACAGCGCTTGCAGATTTTCGCATCCTTGCTCGCCTTTAAAGCAAAGTGCCTTGTTCTTCACACCATACTCAAGCGGGATAGAGTCGGGATAACTTTTGGGCGTATAGTTGGTGGGCTGAATTTTTTTAAACGATAACTTCATCCTGACTCTGGATGCCTGGCAACTCCATTCACCCACTGAGTCACAAGCTTCTTGGCTAGGCTTAATCAGCGCTTCTTGAGTACTCTCGATGTAATCTTTGGAAACACGAACACGGTAGGGCTCCCTGGGGTGGGTTTCGCGTTGAATCTGCGCGAACGAGCTCATGGTAAACCATTCGTTGCAGTCAGTGTCTGGCGCCATATTTTTGGTCCAGTCGATGCGCACAAATTGACGTTTGTACCATTTTTTATCGTAATCATTTTCCGAGATAACGTTATTTTCAACGCCACTCACTTCATTGTATTCGCGTTGTACGTCAAAGTGCTTAAGCACCGGAAAGGCCGCCAGCAAATTTTGAGAGCCAGGATTACCGGCTTCCGTACCAGCAACTTTTTCATATGAGCGATAGGCGTAAAGCATGTTTTCAGTCAGCTCAAACCGAATTCGATCGCTGGCGCATGCAGCACCAATGAAAGAACTGGCGTTATGATATTGTTTGTCAACAATCGACGCCCCAAAATACCATTCGCCCTTCAATACGGATTTATCGAAATAGCCACCGCTCACACGGTTAACATCTTTGGCACCCTGGCAGGAAATCAAGCTCAACAGACTGACCGTGAATAGGAATATTTTTAGATTCATCTTCATCGCAATTTTTTCCTAGTTGAGCATGGTGTAACGTTTGACGATAAAGCGCATGTCATCGGCAAAACCGACGGCATTTTCCATATCGATTCTCTGCTGCGTTAGCTTTTTGTTAAGCTCTTCGTTATTGCAAGGGCGAGGCTTCGCGGCGGGACAAGCGGTATTACCGGGAGCGCAACACTCGCCGTTTACCATCGTGTCGAAACAAACACACTCAGGTGCTTTTTTTCTAAACTCAACGTCCGCAAGACAAGTTTCTACCGCCTTCACTTTATCTTTCAACACACCCAGCTTAACCACATAGTCATAAGCGATAGGCGATTTCCCGGCTTTCTTTGCCCAGTAACGCCTGCCGTCAGACGGATTTTCGAACACCGCAACATCATCGGATAATGCCGACGCATAGGCGGATTTTCGGTCATCGCTGCCGCCCTCAAGACCAATTTGAAGCGAATGAATCGGATTAAACTCCGTCAGCTGCGGAATCGAAAGCAAAGCACTCGCATAATACAGCGATCGGTAAGGCAGCATATCTGCAGATGCAGGCATGATGGCCATGAGACCGGTGTAATCCGGGCGTCGTAGCGTGACCGGATCCAAAATATCCCGGTGCATCAGCTCCCCATCTTCGTCAATGAGAGGTCCAAGTTCATCCCATTGCGAACGAATTAGCTTTGAAAACAAGTCGGCTATTTCTTCGGGGAAAATGCGATACCAATTCATGCGGAAAAGGCGTTCATCCTTCATGCCATCGACTCTTGGGAAGAGCCCACCTGGATAGGCTAAATAATAACCAGCCGCCAACTTCGCATGGAAACTGCCCACAAAATTCAGATGGTAGTCTTCATAATCACTGTTAAGCCCAAAAGCGAACGGCCTACCATCGCCCAAATACACAGTTGTATAACGGTGGTTCTCAATTGCTGTGCGTTCGTCCTTGGCGTTTTTATTTGTGACATTATCGAGCGCACAATTATCCAACTGATCGACCGCTCTAAGCACCTTGTTATCTTCAAGCGTTGTCACATGCTCTCCCGATACCGGATGGCCCAGCACGTGGGAGTAGTGGTTAAGACCGGTGACCGTCGCAGCTAAATAATCTTTGCCTGCATCCGAATCTCTAAACTCCGGATCCGTCAGCGCATAAAATCCATACCAACGCATGATCTGATTAAAGTCATCGAACACCGCCAAATCTTGACCCACCACAGAAGATAGATCGTTGCCCATGGTCCAAATGCGATCTCTGGCGAAATGCGTCAGGAAGTAATGTCCCCAATAGAGTGTGCGATTACGCGCGGCACGGCTTCTCATATCCGCACCGAAATCAAAAGCACGGCAATGTGGTCCATACCAACCACTGGAATCCAAGCAGAATCGATACGGCACACGCGCTTTAGGGTCAGCCTTCTCGTAAGAGATCCAGTTTCGATCGTGAATTTGGTCCGCATCTCCCACAAAGCCGCCAGGTATCTTTCGCCAGTCATTCAAAAAGAGCCAACGAGAAAGTCCTTTGTCTTTCGCGAGAGTTGTTAACTGGCCCGGATTAAAAGTTTCAACCAACTGACCGTATCCAAAGAAAATCGCAGCTTTGTCATATGCACCCAGACCAGCCAAATCAGCATTCCAAGAGGCATGATAATCCATGATGGATGAGTACATATACTCAGACTGCCGCAGGCAATCTTGGGTTGAGACAAGCATCTTCCAGGTAGCAGCGGAGTCTTTTGCGCACTTTGCCAACTTGCTCGCGATGTCTGAATCTGACTTCACCACCTTAAGCGCCTCAATCGGATTGGGCGGCAATTTTTGATACTCCCAAAACTCAGGTGCATAATTGAGCGGATCCGCAGAGCCAGACATGTTGTGCGTCAGGCCCATATTGTGACCAACCTCATGCAACATGGTTGCGATATAAACGGCTTCACGAATTTTCAGAAAGCGCTCTTTAGGATCGGCCTTCAAAAATTGCAGCGCGCTACCGACAACCAAGTTATCCAAAAATTCTGGCGGATCCGAAATACCCAGGGCCTGTTCGTGTAGGCGCCGCTGCTTCGCTTCGAAATCACGAATTGGGTTTATCTGCTCCACATAAATCTTTGGCAAAAACATGGTGTCGTTTATGGCGTTCAACCGAATATCAACATCCGCTGCAGGCAGTGTGTCGATCTTGCCGGATTGCAGTGCAAACTTATTATTCAGCGTGGTTAAGCTTGCTGCATCCGGCATCTTCATTTGATCTTTTTGAATCTGGCTGGTTTTTTGAGCCATATAACTATGAACGTCATTGCCAAAAATTAGATCCCGAAAGCGCGTGTTGCCCGTCATCATGTCCATGTGATCCGCTGCTTGCTGCGCTCTGCGATCCAAGTACCAAAGATTAACGTTTGCGGTTGACTGAATAATTTCACCCGTTTGCATATCTGCAAACATGGGGCCAAGTCCGCTCCAATTGGTCATGAGCCGCTTGTTGATAAGATTCAGCAAATTATAGCGCAAGTCTCCTGCGCGTTGATAGCTAAACGCGGTCTCTTTACCTTGTGTGTAGTACTCAAACGCAGCGCAAATTTTTTCCAAATCATCCAAAGCAGCTGCTTCTTTCGCATGATTTTCGGAAAACGACCGTTTGTTGGTCAAATCGTTGGCGGCATTTAGCCGCTCCTGAACGTTTGCCAATCTGACACCTGCTGATTCCTCAACCTTGTTTTTCAGATCTTCTGAAAGCAACTTGCTCACGTTTTCAATATTGCAGGCGTTTTCTCTCAAAACCCACATGTCGGGCACGTCACTCACGCTTGTGTAGGTGCCCTTTTTCATTTCGAAGACCAATTCTTTGAACAAGCGATTCCACTCAGACTCCACGCGTCTTGAGGCTTTCATCAAATTTTTAGGGTGCGAAACGCTAGTATAATAAACGATCGGCTTAGGCGATCCATCTTCGTTCCAAATATTAAACCGTGTGACATTGTAATTTTTTTGGCTTTCTAAACTACCGCGATACGGATCCCATTTCTGCTGGCCCGTGAACGATGTTCGATAAAAGCCAAACTGGTCAAACAAATCGTCTGTATAATTCAAAGGCTTATAATTTGTCTTTTCAGGCTTTTTCAAAAACGAGTAACGAATATCAAATACCGGCGCAGAGGAATCCATTTGAAACGGATCGCCATAACCGCCATAATATCCCATGATATCAGCCTTGACACCTTGTCTAGTGGTCACATCGAAATAGCCGTCTTCAAACCTCGATCGCTTTGGATTCGCTGGCTCATTTTGCCCAATGGCGAAAGAATTTTCCAGGCCAATATTGGGTGAACCCCACATCCATGAGGCTTCATCATGTCGGTTCAAATCTTGCGCTAAATTTTTGCTGAAATCGACTTTAATAAAGCGACGTTTGTACCAACTTCGATCCGTTTTATTTTCAACAAGTAGGTTTCCCCTCGCTGATGTCATCGGATCGTAATTAGGTGCCAAATCAAAATGGTTAATAATTTTGAAGGCCACTACTGGGGCGCCTTTGTAATTTTCCTGTGCCCCAGGACTTAAATCTCTGTCGGACCCAGGAACTGACGCGTGGCTTCTCCAGCCAATTAAGTGGAACTCAGTTATTTCAAATCGAATGGATTCGGCATGCAGCCAATTCCCGTCTCCGACAGAGAGTGCCTTACTACCAGGAGGGGCATCAATCACTGTCATGCGATAGTACCATTCAGGACTCAGCAGACTCGACTCCCAATTGGGGTTGAACTGCGCTTTATCAAAATACGAATCCACAGAGCGATTGATCGGTTTATTTCGACCGGAGCAAGCAGTCCAAAGCGTGATTGCCAGTAGCGCTAAAATAATTTGCCGCATCAACATGCCGTTTAAATCCCCACTGTCGCCTGAAAGAAAATTTGGGTTTGGTTATTTCCCGGGGTAACGAAATCAAAAAATGGAAAGGCTAAATCGCCAGCGCCCGTTCGACTTGATTGGATACTCATGACCCCAGCACCAAAGCTGAGCTCGGTTTCAATTGGAACGCGATATGTGTAAGCAATTCGCCCGAGCGTAGCCTCGGTAAAGTTTTGGCCAGTAGAGAACTCACTGCTGACCTCGGGTCGCTGCTGAAGTGGTCTAAGAAAATTGACAAACCATCCGAGTCCCACACCGACCGAATGGTTAGGATTCGACCAACCGAGCGACAACATGTTGTTTAACGTCCAGATAATCTGACGACCTGAGGTTAAACAAGTGCCATCCCCGAAATTTTCTTCTTGGTTTCGGACGATCACCAGCCCTTGGCTGAGCTGACCCATGTCTGCATTAATATTTTGCGGGTTAATCGCCGTTTGAGGCATCTGAAAACAGGGACCGGTAATGTTACTCTGAGAATATACCCAGCCAGTCGCCGCTGGCGTTAGCCCAACGCTAAAGCCCCACTTCGACCATTTGATTGGCAACCCAGCATTAATTCCAACGATGCGATGAACCGCCCTAGAGATAACAGACGTTGGCACGTTCAAACCAAGTGAAGCACCAAAAGAAAAACCAGGCCCAAAAGCCAAGATTTCCGGCATCGACAAATCGACTCCGATATCCGTAAAAGAAACTCGATGGTCATAATTGAGCGCAGTGGTTTGATAGGAAGCCAACCACCACATCATCATTGACACGTTGCCAGCCACCGTGATCCGGGGCATTCCCCAAAATACCGGCAGCTTGTAGCTGGGATTCAGCGCTAAAGAAGTTGACCAAGACGGCTCAGCGGCGTAGCCGGCAATAAAGCTGCCAACGCCCACAAAGTTACTGAGGCTAGCGCCAACCCGCCAGTCTTTGATCGGCGGTGCATCTGCCCAAAGCGAGACAGACAGGCTCAGGCCAGCTAAAATTTTTAAAAGCCCCATCTGAGGCTAAACAAGTTTAAAACCTACGATATTTCCGGCCCGAAGCCTCATCGGTTTTTTCATTGATGCAGTCGCTCAGTTTGTCAAAAAATACGTCGGATAGATCTAGACGGTATTGCATGCGCATAAATAATTCATCGACAGAATGGATGCCTTCAAAATGACAGTTCTTTTTAGCTCGTCGATGATTGTTCGGAATGACATCAAAGCCCATCAGGCATTTGCCCTCGGAAAACCGGCATTTAAAAGTATTAAATTGATAATCCGCATCACCCTCGCACCAGGTATCACCACAAATGGTATCGATTTCCTGCAAAAGATCTTTTTCATCTTGGCTTGAAAGGTTGTTTGCAAAAGCACAGGAAGTCATCAAAACGCAAAAGGCTATGAGTTTCATAGCCTTTCAGGCGTTATGCCTGATCGATTATTTCCAAATCACGCCTAATTTGCTGTGTTAAGTCACTCACAGATGCAAACCGCATTTCATCGCGAATCTTGCGCTTTAATATAATTTCGATTTCTTTGCCGTAAAGATCGCCCGAAAAGTCTGGAAAATATGTCTCGATCTGGGCTGAGCTGTGATCTTTAAAAGTTGGCCTAATGCCAATATTGGTAGCGCCTTTGCCATACCGAGGGCTAAAGGTTTCATACACGCCAAAAGGGGGCAAGATTTCTTGCTGCACCTTCATATTGGCTGTTGGAAAGCCGAGCTGATGGCCACGGCCATCGCCTTTAATCACTTCACCTGTTAGGCAATATTCTCGCCCAAGCAATCTGGTAGCTTTGGCTAAATCACCGGCAACAACCGCTGCACGAATCAAACTAGACGAACAAACTTCGCTATCGATGCAAACTGGCGGAACCACGTGCGTTGTTAAACGAGACTCACTTCGAAGCGTATCCGCGTCACCACGGGCGCCTGCGCCAAAAGCAAAATTCGGACCAATAACCACATGCAACGCCTGCAGCTGGCCAATCAAAACTTGCTCAATAAATTCAAGCGAAGTCAGCGAAGCAAAACTCGTGTCAAATTTTTGAAAAAATGCTTGGGTAATGCCCAGCTCGGTAATCCGTGCGGCTTTTTGCGCATCCGACATTAGACGCGGTGCTTTTCTAGGATGAGGGGTAAAAGTATAGGCAATCGAAGGAAGCTGAGCTTCACTTGCTATCAAGACTGCTTTTTTGAGGAGGGCTTGATGGCCTAGATGTAGGCCATCAAAGTTTCCAATCGCTACGACGCTCAAGCGTTGTTGCTCTTAGGGAACACGCGTTTTTCACGCTTTCTAGCACGGGCTTCTGCGGCACGAGCTTTCAGCTTCTTTTTGACGGAAGGCTTTACATAGTGTTCACGCTTTCTGACTTCTTTCAAAACGCCGGATTGCTCCACTTTGCGCTTGAAACGCTTCAGGGCACGTTCGATGGACTCGCCATCTCTTACTGCTACTTTTGTCAAAACACTCACCTCCCTTCCTTCAACAAGGAACCGACTGGTTAACAAAGCTGCCCTCACTTTGCAATAGGCCCTTTTTCTGCTAGTTTTAAGCCCTCATGAGTCAAAGACAATTATTCGGAACCGATGGCATTCGGGGGCAGGCCAATCTGTACCCCATCACGGTTGAAGTAATGCTGGCCCTCGGCCGCGCTTTGGCCCATTCGGTTCATAAGCCCGGACACCGCGGCACCATTGTCATTGGCAAAGACACCAGGCTTTCGGGCTACGCGCTCGAACAAGCGCTGGCTGCAGGCGTATGCTCCATGGGCGCGGATGTGCGCCTCCTAGGACCTCTGCCAACGCCAGGCGTCGCCTATATCACCAGAGCCATCAAAGCCGATGCCGGCGTCATGATCTCGGCAAGTCACAATGCATACCATGACAATGGCATCAAGATTTTCGGCGGCGACGGCTTCAAGCTCGCGGACGCCCAAGAGCTCGCCCTAGAAAAGCTCATCCTAGAGCCTCACTTCGAAAGCCCGCTTTACGATCAAATCGGTAAAGCCAAACGCATCAACGATGCCACCGGTCGTTACGGCACACATTTGCATGAGATTTTGCCCCTAGATTTCGACCTCAAAGGCAAAAAGATCGTTCTCGATTGCGCCAACGGCGCCGCCTACAAAGTCGCCCCACAAGTTTTAACAGAACTCGGCGCTGAGGTTATCATTCTGGGCGATCGGCCAAACGGCATCAACATCAACCACCAGGTAGGCTCCCTACATCCACAAGCTGCACAGGCGATGGTCCGCCAAACCGGCGCCAGCCTAGGCATTGTCTTAGACGGCGACGCTGACCGCTTGGTGCTAATTGATGAAAAGGGCGAAATCGTCCTCGGTGATGCACTTTTAGCTCTATTGGCGGTACACCTCAAAGTGCCCACGCTGGTATGCACTGACATGAGCAACCTGGCTCTCGAAAAATGCCTGGCTGAACATGGTATCAAAGTAGAACGCACCAATGTAGGAGATCGCTACGTACTAGAGCGCCTCCGTGCAGGCGGTCACACCTTCGGCGGCGAAGAATCCGGCCACCTCATCTTCACCAACCACGGCACAACCGGCGATGGCTTAGCCGGCGCACTCATGGTTCTCTCTCTCCTGCAGAAAGCTCAAAAACCATTGTCGGAACTAAAAAACATCTTCAAGCCAATGCCAAGGGCCATACAAAATCGCCCGGTCCCGGAAAAAATACCCTTCGAAGATTTGCCAAACTCAACAGCTTTGATGCAAAAAATCAAAGCAGACCTAAGCCGAAACGGTCGTTTGTTTGTACGCTATAGCGGCACGGAAAAAAAACTGCGCATCCTCATCGAAGGGCCAGAACAATCAGAAATAAATAGTATGGCCGGACAACTCGCCGACACAATAATCGGCGAAATCCAAACCAGTCTATTTAGACATTCTTTGTAAACGTCCTAACTCGCCCCTAAAACTCTGTAGACATATGTCATGCTGAAAATAAGCGAAATCTTCTAATACGACACATAACCCAGCCTGAGTAAAATTTTGAGCCAGCTCGTGCTCCCTCGGGGTAACCAACTTCCAGCACCCCACCAACGGAATCGCAGCTATAACAACATTTAAGCTTAAAGTATTGGTCGTATTTGTAGGATAGAGGCGAAATTGAAAATCAGCCGCAGCGGAGGCTAAAGCGTGAGTCCAATTCATCCATATTTGCGCATTATGATCAGCAAAACCCAATGCTGCTTCCTGCGTAGGAAAATACACGTGCGCCACGCCATTCGAGTCAACAGCGATGCCGTTGTTAAGTGGCACCAGAGCATTTACTATACCCTGCAGGAATGATGAAGCACCCGGACTCAAAAAGTCATACCCGACCACCCTTACAACGTGATTTGTCGCCACCGTCTCTCGATCGGCTCTTTTCGCCTCAACATAATGCCAATCATCTTGTGCAAACAAACCAGTTACAAAAAAAAGAAATAAAGAAGTAAACCTTAGCATCATTGCTCCATTAAATAGTTATTTTTTAAATACACTAATTTCTGGCAAATGCTAGAGAAAGCCAAGCCAGCATAAATGAAATACCGCCAGCAGGTGCCAATCCCGTGTAAATAGGGTTGCCCGTGAAAGCCTTTAGATAGATCCCACCACAAAAAAACACGCAACCTGAAATGATAAGCAAACTGCCAATTTTGCTTTTATCTGAAAGATACAAAAGCAATAAAGCATGCAAGAGCTGATACTTGGTCGCTGTCTCAAAACTTGTAGACATCACTCCAAGCGGCACAGCGTGCGCACCAATGGCGCCAAGCAAAATAGCACTAAAGCCAAGTAAACCACTAAGCCGTCGCAGCGCAGTCTCCGTCATGTTGGTGTAGTTCCTGTAAAAATTGACCGTAACTTGCATCATCAAAATCCGCCCAGTAACCGTGAGTATGATTACCCATCAAAATGCCCCACCGGGAAGCTAAGTCAATGGACTGTTGAGTTACCAAGCGGAGCCGAAATCCCATGGGTTCGCCAGCTGGCGCAGGGAAAGAATCGTGAAAACCTGAATAAAAATCGGAACTTTCAAATTGCGACTGATAAGAGGGGGGCGACCACCTCGCTGAATGAGGACGCTCAAAAACCAAGCTACCTCTATCCGACTGAAACAAAAAAATTTCGTCATGAAAATTCCAGAATATTTTTTTGTGATATGAAATTAACGCATCCGCCTCTTCGGCCGTAGCAAAGCCGACAAACGCTGTATTTGATCGACCAGCGTGGACATACCACGGCGAAAAACCTAAAGTATGAAGTATGCTGTGCAATTGTTGAAGCACAGACTCTCTGCGACCACGGGGCAATTGACCAACAAAAACACTGTAACCCCTTTCTACACCACGAGACGCCCCATGTGGCATATGCCAAACAGGCCACGACTCGACTGCCAATGCAGACGTAGCAAGAAAAAAAATCAAGAAATATGTTTTTGAATTTTGCATTTAAAATGTCCTAAAGCGATGCAATACCCTTTTCAGTCATCCCAACAAGGCCTTATCGGGTGATTAGCCGAAGGTAGAAGTAGAAAGTTACTTCATACTTTAGGCATGAAAAACAACCTTCTCATTGCGCTGATAATGCTAGCGCTGCCTTCTGTAACGCTGGCCATCGAGAAATACGAAGCAACATGGAATCCAGTCACTTTTTCGAGGGAACCGCTGTTGATCGGTTCGGCTTCTGTTCTGATGTGGCCAAACGGAACTTACCAATTTGTGGGAGGAATTTATAACTCCAGCGCAAATAGCTACGATAATGCGGTGATGTTTGCCATCTCGGGCCGAAATGGCTACGTACTCACTTTTACCCATATCGGTCACGTGGGTGGTTACCTGGAAAGCGGCTCGCAAACCGATTATTGGACTCATTCGGGCAAAAGTGATTATATTGCCACACATTGGAACGACATTGTCGGCTCCGGGTGGCATGCGGCGGCGCACACCACGCTAGACACTCTACCTTTATGGCGGGAGTTGCAAAGTGGCATTGGCAATGTGCGAGAGGTCTACTCAGTGGTGGGGCCCATTTTGGACCCCATTCGGACTGGTGGAGAAAACTAGAACTTCAGTCTAAATCCAACCTGAGTACTAAACGGCGCCTGGAATGCCACCGCGTTGCCGTAGTTTGGATTCTTAGTGACAGGCTTACCGCTGGTATTCACAGCATAATCCAGCTGACTCTTATCGCCATCACGTATTGGCCTCACGAAATCGTAAGTATAGGTATCGTCGTAAGCGACCGGATCGCGATTGTTGGTTAAGTTGAAGAACGAAGCAAACAATTCCGCGGTCACTTCAGGGGTAATATCGTAGCCCATGCCAACGTTCAGATCCACAGACCAAGTCCAAGGCGTTCTACCACCGGATCCTCTAGGCAAGATAAAGATTTCATCACTTCCGTATAACAAGTCAGCGCCTAGGACTTCATAAGGCGTCCCACTTTGAACCACCCCAGAAAGACCGATATTAAAACTTAAAGGAACATCAATACCAAACTCTTTAAGTCCAGCTTTGTAAAATCCGCTCAACTTGATGCGATGCCTTTGATCTTGAGGCAAATAGCCCATGCGGTTAAGCAAAAGTTGCGGCAAATCGAACTGGCTGCTTAAGTTTGGATCTAGCTGACCATTGGTTGCTGAAAATAGCCCAGGATAGTTACCCTTGGCCCATGAAAGCACATACGTTCCTAAGATAACAAAGTTATCGGAGAGCTTCTTGTCCAACCGGAACTGAAGTTGCCAAATATTTCGAATAGCCTCAGGAAATTCGGTGATACGAGACAGATTTTGAAAATTTTGCTCCAACTGCATTCGCCTTGCCGGATCTTGTTCATGATTAATTTCATTGCGAATATCACCCAGCGTATTCACATCGAATTGCCCTGGGTTACCAAACATATAACTTTGGCCCCCATCGGTTGACATATCTTCGATCACGCGACCCAACGAACGATACACGCCCGCCACCCCGAACACCCAAGATGAAATAGGCTCGTAGTCAGCGCTTAAAATCAACTCATCCGAATATTGGCCTTTCAAACCTGGTGCCACGATGGAATCCAAGCCGCCTAAGGTTGTATTGTCCGTGGGAGGCGTTTTCGCACAGGTTAAATAGTCGCTACCTGGGGGACAATTATAGACCCTAATACGCGAGCCTTCACCACCGAAGGCACGTTCGTTAATATCCATCGGAATTGACTCATAATAACGACCGTAATTAAATCGCACGACTCCTTTTCCGTTGCCTAGGAAATCCCAAACCAAACCTGCTCTCGGTGCAACGTTATCCAAAATCGAAAATTTACGCTCCAGCGAAAGATTTTTCAGTTCATAAGCTGGTGTTTTAACACCATAAAAATCTTGTGCTTCCCATCTTAAACCATAGTTGATGGTCAACTGAGGTGTCGGATTCCAGCTGTCACCCACGAACAAGCCCCAGTTCAAAGTCTGAGAAAGCGACGGGATTTTAAAACCATGAGCTGCATCCACGATACCCTGACCGCGGATATTATACATGGTTTCCTTAAGCGTATTTTCGTAGCGCTGGTAGTAAACACCGCCCGTATAACCATGCTCTTTAGATCCACGCAGCTGTTCAAAATCCACGCCGTATTTAAGCTGATGCAGGCCAGCGAAATCGAACAAGCTGGTTAGCATCACTTTTTCTGAAATACGGGTCAGCAAAGAGTCATTAAAGCTGCCAATTCCACCTTTTGAATAATTACGGACAGTACTTTTTGACGCATTATCCAAAAAATTGCTGTCGTTAGGCATGTTGTCCCAAACCGTATTTAGGCCGACATTGGACATGTACGTCACGCGAGGCGAAGATCCACCTGGAGCCGTTGGCCACCAATGACTTTGTTGATGATGGATACCAACGGTCGCATCCAGCTTCAATTTATCATTCCAATATTTACCGGCATAGTTATAAACACCGGTCGCCAAGTTGCCGCCCCATTGCTTAAATTGAAATGTGCTTGGATCGCCATTTAGACTCAAAGTTGGCGCATCCGAATCAAACGGTGTCCCCACGGCTCCCTCAAAGAAGGTTGGCGCACCGCGAATGCCCAAGCTCTGCCGGTTATTATCATCGATTTCATGAGTTAACTTGAAGGTATACTGATGCGACTGTGCAAAGCCTGAAAATTCCTGCGAATAAAAAGTCGGTCCGAAAGTACTTTGTCCCGATGAATCCGTGCCAGTGACAGCACTTAAATCTCTAATCCAGAAATCTTTTTGAAGCTCAGGCGAATAGCCAATGTGAAACCATAATTTATCTTCGACAATAGGACCGCCAAGCTCAAAGCCGGTATTTAAGTAATAACCGAGCTTTCCTCTACGGGTAACAGAGTCATTTACACGACTGACCAAACGAGGGTTGGCTTGCAAAAAGCCCGGCCGATAATAGGTAAAGATGCTTCCATGAAAATCGTTACCACCACTCTTAGTGGCGGCGTTGACAACACCACCGGTCGCACGTCCAAATTCAGGGCCGTAGCCACCTTCTTTAACGTCGAACTGGTCCACGAATTCCAGCACCATGCGGGTACCGCTTAGACCAGAAGAAGGATCGGTAGAATTCATACCATCCACCACGAAAACGTTTTCGGGTGAAGTCGCGCCACCGACTGACTCGCCCATCGCATCGCTGCCTGCACTCGGCAGCGCTTTCATGGCATTGCTAAAGTTACGGTCCCTGCCCATAGGGACATTTTGGATATAATCCTTGGTTAGGTTAACGCCAACGGTGCTGGATGCAACGTCAATATGGTTTGCCTTTTCTGTGATTTGGTAAACCTCGCCGCCTGCATTAAGCAGCTTCAGCGTCATATCTCCACTAACAGTCCTCTCAATATAAACTTCAACGCCCTTACGCTCGCTCGTCGCGTCAGCAAACATGGCTTTCAAAGTATAAATACCCGCTGGCAAGTTTGAGATGACGTAAAGACCTTTTTCATCGGTCATGGCGACCTGCTCACCCTGCAATGAAGGCGAGGTTGCGACCACCGTAACACCACCAATGGCTTCGGCCTTTTCATCAACGATCACACCTTTAATATTTCCGGTGATACCAGCAAAAAGAGCTTGAGAGACTAGAAACGCAAAAAACAGAATCTTCATCATTGGCCCCTTAATCACTGTGAAACCCTAAATAGAATGGCGCCCGCTACCGGCTTGCCGGACGGAGACTTCACCTGGGCTCCGTCTTTTTGTTGCGCCTGCATCGGTGCACCATCGGTATTCGCTACTGTGCCGGCGATCACATAGATGGTGATATTGGCGCCAGCAGTTAGAGGCGTGGTGAACTGAATGTCGATCGCGGGCAAAGGCTGATCGCTAAACGAAGTATCAGGTGGCGCAATATAACCACCGTCCGGACGGTAAGTGATAGCGTATGCCGAAGCTGGAAGAGAGATGTTATTTTGAGTTATTTCGATAACACCAGGTATCGCGGTAAATCCTGTAATCTTGTTCGGGTCGCCATTAATTGTCTCTATGGATGAGCCTTGAAGCACTTGAGAAAAACCAAGCACCAGATAACCCGAAGGTGACAAGGTGGGAGCTTCGTCAAAATTCAAAGCGCCCGGATCTTGTACCGACCAGTCAACCGGGAGAATCCTCTGCGGCAAAGTCTTTTGAGTTTTCGAAATATCACCGGCAATAAAGCGGCCCTCAACCAAATCAGGCGGAGCCAAAGGGTCCTCTGCGCATGATGCAAGCAGTATGCCAAAGCATGAAAGTGCAAGTAGAATCCAGCGTTTTTGAGGTCGTATGCGAGTATTCATTTTCACCAGAGTCCTTTTTGAAGTACGTCGCCACTCTTTTTCATTAACCAAACAAAAAAAGCAACAGGCTCACACCTGCTGCTTTTAATATGTCGTCGTTAAACGGGTCTATTTACAGAGCTTCGGCTCTTGCTTTTAGATTGCGATGAATCGTATTTGCCATGTCGCGGGCGTTGAATGCGCCGATGCCGAATACGCCGTTGGCGCAGAGGCTGGTTAATTGTAGCTTGCCGTATTGAATCACATCGCTGGCGTTTGGGTTGCCTGGAGCTTCTTGAACGCGCCAAAAACCTACGGTGTCCAAGACGCAGTCGTTGGAGCGGCTATGGTCAGTTGCCCAGGTGGACCAATCTTTCATAGGAAACTTGTTCATCACATAGTAGTGCTTGCTCAAACGGTCGGTCGTGAAATCAACGAAAATGGTATCATTGCCGATTTGTTTGTAAACTTTGGCATCGCCTACACGATACGACCAATCAGCGTACTGGCTAAAATCAGCTAATACTTTCCATACTTTTTCAGGCTTAGCGTTTACTCTAAAAGCTACTGAGCCTTCATTAAATTCGCCTTTGGTGTTTTCGATCAAAAATACCAACTTACCCGCTGCAACATCAGCTTGTTGAGCCGATGTCAGATGAACCATGGGCGGCTCACCCATGTAAGGAGAAAAATCGGCCAGGGCGCTAAGGCTCAAAAGCATGCTGAGTGTACACAAAAATTTTGTCATCATAACCTCCGATGAATTCTAGAGGCATGATGGCGATTTTGGCTTTAGACGCGCTTTTTAATTTTGTCGAAGGTTTGATGCGCCATGTCTTTGGCATTGAAACCGCCAACGCCCAAAAAGCCTTTCGCGCAGGTGCGATTCAAAATCACTTTGCCCGAATAGTAGACATCACTTTGATTCGGGTGTTCCTTCACAGGATCCACGCGCCAAAAGCCTACAGTGTCCAAAACGCATTCGCTCTTTTTATCGTGATCGCTATGCCAGGTTCCGACGCCGCGGTTGGATACAGGGAAATCATGTACAACATAATATTTTTTACCGACAATCTGCGCTTTAAACTCAACATGATGCTTACCGCTTTCAGTCGGCTTATATTCTTTGGCGTCACCTACTTTGTAGGCCCATTGCGGGTATTTGCTAAAATCACTGATGACTTTCCAAACTGCTTCAGGCGCAGCGTTCACCCGAAATATAGCCGACCCTTCTCTTAAAAAACGATTTTGAGGCAGGTCTTCTGACTTATCCCAAAACACCAATTCACCTTTTTCGACTTTGGCTTTTTGTTCTGTGGTCAAATCCAAAGTGGGATTCGCGCCATAAGGCTCCAAATTCTTTGCCAAAGCACACACAGATAAAAGCATTGCAAGCGTGGGTAGAATTCTCATAGTGCCTACTTATAACCTATTTATCCAGCTAGAAAAAGGCCCGAATGCCCACGTAGCCGGCACCCATATCAATTTGCGTCGTCCCTTGTCTTGAAATCGCAAAATCAAATCGCGAGTTAATACCGAAATCCAAAGCCACTTGTTCACTTAAACCAACCAACAAACCAAGCGAAGGCGAAAAGCCCCAAGACCAACCCGATTCAACATAGGCACCATGAGCCAGCAGCTGAAAGTATGGCCGCAGATTGGTATCGGTTTCGATGGCATAGAGTGCGCCAGAGCCAAACTGATAACGCCGATTCTTGTCAAAGCCACTGGAAAGCTGCCCGGTCAAATTGAGGTCAAAGACAACCGCTAAATCTTTGATCACGAAGAACCCCCACGTGGTCGCAATGCCGAGGCTAATATTGCTGCCAGACCAACTGGCAATATCATCGCTGTGGTATTTAAGCATAGCCTGCCCACCGGCAGTCATCACACCAGGGGATAGATCCAGCCTCTGTGCGAAGATCGGATTGCAGCATATTAAAGCGATCATCAGTAGTTTCGAGCGAATCATGTCTTTTCTCCGGTGCGTGAGTAAGCTAGCGTCCCTGGCACTATGGACCCTAAGTACGATGCCAAAAGTGTAGAGTCAAAATGGCGAAAAATTTTCGATGGTGTCAAGTTTTTTGAACCAGACCAAAAAAAAGATGACCCATACGTCATCATTATGCCTCCGCCAAATGTCACTGGCGTACTTCACAATGGTCACGCTTTATTCGTCACACTGCAAGACGTCTTAATCAGATTCAATCGTCTCAAAGGCAAAAAGACCCTCTGGCTACCTGGCACCGACCACGCGGGCATTGCCACACAAACCGTCGTTGAGCGAGAAGTCCTAAAAACTGAAGGCAAAACCAGACACGAGCTGGGCCGAGAAGAATTCACCAAACGCATTTGGGACTGGGTCAAACAAAACGGCGCCACCATCATTGACCAAATGAAACGCCTAGGCGCATCAGCCGACTGGAGCCGCCAAAAATTTACGCTAGATCCCGACTGCATCCATGCAGTCAACGAAGCCTTTGTCCGCCTATGGAACGATGGCCTAATCTATCGAGGCGAAAGACTCGTTAACTGGGACCCTGGCACTCAAACCGCGCTGAGCAACGAAGAGGTTGAGCACATTACCCGAAAAGGCGAACTGTTTAAGTTTGCTTACCAAATTAATGGCTCAACGGACGAAATCATCGTAGCCACTACCCGGCCTGAAACCATGCTGGGCGATACGGCGATTGCAGTAAATCCAAAAGATAAGCGCTATAGCCAAGTGGTCGGCAAAACCGTCATACACCCATTTTTCCCAAACCGGCACATACCCATCATTGCTGACAATATGGTTGATATCGACTTCGGCACTGGCGCGGTCAAAATCACCCCCGCTCATGACCCGGCCGACTTTGCGACCGGCGAACGGCACGGCTTAGAGCGCATCTCTATCTTTACCATCGATGGCAAAATCAGTGCCAACGGCGGCTCTTACCAAGGCTTAACGCGCAGCCAGGCTCGCAGCAAACTCATCACCGACCTAGAAGCTCTGGGCTTTAACCGCGGCAGCGAAGTACTCGAACACAACGTCAGCGTATCTTCGCGCTCGGGCGAAGACATCGAACCGATGCTGAGCAAGCAATACTTCATCAACACCAAAAGCATGGCTAAGGCTGCTTATAATGCCGTTGAGACCGGACAGACGCGCATCATCCCAGCAAGTTGGAAGAAGACCTACGATCATTTCATGCTCAACATCCAAGACTGGTGTATCTCCCGCCAGCTTTGGTGGGGACATCGTATTCCCGTATTCTACGATTTGGAAAAGCTCGCCGGCAGAAAGCTGGATGATTTGTCCGAAAGCGAGATGCGCGAAGTATCCATTGCCAGCACAGAAGACTTGGTCGCTTTGCATGGCGCGCACAAATATATCCAAGAAGCGGACGTTCTAGACACGTGGTTTTCATCCGGCCTGTGGCCTTTCTCGACCTTGGGATGGCCTAAGCAGACTGAAGATCTAAAAATGTTCTACCCCTCGGCCGTTTTAGAAACCGGCTTTGACATTTTGTTCTTCTGGGTTGCCAGAATGATGATGTTTGGCATCCATTTTATGGGCCAGGCGCCTTTTAAAGATATCTACCTGCATGCCATGGTACGCGACGCTCATGGCCGTAAAATGTCTAAATCTCTAGGCAATGCCATCGATCCAACAGACGTTGTGGATGGCATTAACCTCGATGATTTATTAGCCAAAACCAAAACCTATCCAGTGCCTATAAAAATGCTGCCCCAAGTTTTGGAAGGCCTTAAAAAGGACTACCCAGAAGGATTGCCTGCCTCTGGCGCGGATGGATTACGCCTCAGCCTGGCGATGCTGTCCGGTCAAGGGCGCGATGTAAAACTGGCTATTCCACGAGTTTCCGGCTATCGCGCATTTTTGAATAAAATTTGGAACGCCACGCGCTTTGCGCTCATGCGCTTGGGCGACAGCCCTATTTTGCCGATTGCAGACGTGCAAGCGAAGTTGGCTCTTGAAGACCGGTATATTCTGTCCCGCTTACAAAAAGTGATTGCCGAAACCGATAAAGCCATCAGCAATTATGAGTTTTCCGTTGCCTCAGACACCATTTATCAATTCTTTTGGACCGAGATTTGCGACTGGTACATTGAGCTGGCGAAGATTCGCATTGAAACGGAAGAAGTGCGCTCTGTTTTGGTCGAACTGCTATCGGTCAGCGTCAGACTGCTTCACCCTTTTTGTCCTTTTGTCACGGAAGAAATCTGGCAAAATCTGCCAGGCTCACAAGGCTACTGCTCCTTCGCTGAATTTCCAAAAGCAAATTCAGATCTCATCGATGAAACCGCCGAAAGAGAGTTCAAAAAGCTACAAGAAGTCATCGTCATGGTCCGAAATGCCAGACAAGAATCCAATTTGCCTGCGCAAAAGAAGCTGCCAGCCATTATCTTGGCTGACTCCGCCGAAGACTTAAGCCTTCTCAACAACTTCCGCGATGCGATTGTCAAAATGGCCCTACTAGAATCAGTACAGTTTTCCCAGCGAGCTGGATTCAACGTACCCAAACTAGCGGCTACTAACTCAAGCGCATCATTCGACGCCATTTTGCTGCTGGAAGGGCTCATGGACCCAGCGGCTGAAAGCGCGCGCCTTACCAAAGACTTCGAGAAGACATCCAAAGAGCTTGAAAGTTTAGAGACCAGACTGGCAAATCCAGGCTTCGTCTCAAAAGCGCCAGCTCATGTGCTAGAACAGCATCGCCAACAGTTGGCGGACTTAACTCAAAAACGTGCGCAATTAGAAGCAAGCCTGCAGCGACTCAAATAAATTAGCGATTACGTCAAACGCCCGATTTTCGCCTTCTCCAGTTCAGATAACTAGAGGTTAATGCGAGTTATCCTGGGCGTCATTTCACTTTTTTTTATCAATGGATGCGCTGCGCTCGATGCGAGAGTCGAAGCGAACCAAGCTTATCAAGCATTTAACAAGAAAGACTACGCCGGCGCAATCGAACACTACGGAATTGCCCTTCAAAATTCTCCAGATAATCGCTCGTTGCAAAAAAATCTCGGCCTCAGCCACTTAGAGCTCGCCAAGACTGCAGAAAATCCCACAGACGCGACCACCCATTACAACCAAGCCATAGATGCATTGTTCAAAGTCCTCAAACAAACTCCCGAAGACAAAGAACTCGGAGCAGTGCTGGTCGAAGCCTGGACACAAACGGACCGTCTGCAAGAGGCATCAACCTACTATCAAGAATACGTCAAAAAATTTCCAAAAGATCCAGAAGGCTGGCAAATCCTAGGTCAGATAGAAGTGCACCGCGGCAACTATCAAGCCGCGCTCGATACCTATGAAAAAAGGCAGCAACTTGAGCCTGAAGATCTCCAAATTACGTCCGGCAAAGCTATCCTATGCTGGGAATGGTTGAGAGCAAGTGAAGCAGAGGATTCTAGCAAAGCCATTGAGATTGCCAATATTGGTCTAGACGCAGCGATGAAAACCGACGCGAAGGATCCAAAACATCCCACAGCATTGGTTTACGCAGGCTTACTGCTCAGGCAGCGCGCCGCCCGGCAAAAAGACTCGAAGGCTTCTCAAAATGATTTGCTTGAAGCCAAAAAATTACTGGAACGCGTGAGAGCCAGAAACAAAGGAGCTTGAAGATAAAATGTTTGACTCCTATTTTTTGAATCAGGCAGCCTATCTGAACACAGCTAAAAAGCCCATCGGTCTATCGGTCCTAGTTCACGCATTTGTTGCCGTCGTCGTTATTGCTGCGCCCTTAGCGGTTATTCGCGAACTTCCAATGCCAACGTCCGTCCTGGCTGTTTTTGAATCGCTTCCACCGCCACCGCCCCCACCGCCCGGCGGCAGCGAGCAAGTAAAGAAAGAAGAAGTAAAGCCCAAAGAACCAGACACCCTCAAAGAACCTGATGACGCCCCAAAAGAAATGCCCAAACCAGACCAAACGCCCCCAAATCCAGCTGGCGTCGAAGGCGGTGTTGAGGGCGGCGTAGAAGGCGGGGTGGTCGGCGGCTCATTATCTGCAACTGTCCTAGTAAAGGCGCAACAGCGCCTATCCGGTCAAATGCCAGTCTTTCCAGCAGAAGCCAAAGCCCAAGGTCTGATGGCAACCATCGCGGCCAGAATTTGCATTTCTGCTCTAGGGGATGTCACCAGTGTGAAAATCCTCCGCGGCTCGCCAGCCTTTGACGCTGCCGTCCAAAAAGCGCTCATGACATGGAAATATCAACCTTACATTGCCGGCAGCACCGCAGTTCCTGCTTGTTTCCCAGTGTATTTCAACTTCAACCTGAAGGAGTAAAAATGGAACTTAATATCATTGATATGTGGCATGCGATGGGCATGTCAGCCCGGCTCGTCGTATTCGTGCTACTGTTTATGTCTATCTATGTGGTCGGCGTCAGCTTTGAGCGATGGCGATTTTTCAATAAGGGCAAGAAGTCCGATAATCTCTTGGTCACCAGACTTCGAGAACTGCTCCAAAGGGATGGCGCTGCTTCGCTCAACTCAACTAGAGAGCTCGCGAAGACACATCAAGACAGCTCACTGTCCCCAGTCGTTGACGCTGCCTCTGAAGCATTTCTCAAAAAATCAAATCAGATCGAAGCCTTAGATTTAGTCGTTGGGATCAACCGAGCCGTAGAGCGAGCCATTGAAAGACAAACCAACGTCCTCAAAAAGGGTCTAGGCGGCCTGGCCACCATTGCCTCCACAGCGCCTTTCGTCGGCTTATTCGGCACCGTGCTTGGAATTATCAACGCGTTTCACTCCATGTCCCAAACAGGATCCGGAGGTCTAGCCACTGTCAGTGCAGGGATTTCAGAAGCCTTGGTTGTTACCGCGTTCGGACTTCTGGTAGCGATACCATCTGTCGCGCTCTACAACTACTTCACTGGCCTTGCCGACAAGTTGGTTGTGGATATGGACGAAGTGGCATCAGAAATGGTCGAAGCAGTCGTTTTAGACAACAGAAAGGCATAAGCAAATGAACGGTCCAATCCTGCGCAGGCTCGAAATGCTCAACACGGCGTCTAGAACGAACCGCCTCAAAAGCTTTAAGAGCTCAGGCGCAGACGCCAGCATCAACATCACGCCCTTGGTTGATGTGGTGCTGGTGTTGCTCATCATCTTCATGGTCGTTACGCCCATGATCAATGATGGCTTGGAATTACCCTTCGCTGCTAATCCGGAAAGGGTAAACGGCAGATTAGACGATGTCAAAATCGTCATGAAAAAATCCGGCGAGATCAAGATCGGCGATAACATCGTTCCGTTAGACCAAGTCGCTGAAACCATCACCAAAGAGCTGTCTAAAAATCCCGGCAGAGCCGTTTATCTCTCCGCAGATAAAGCGCTGCAATTCGTCAAAATCCGCGAACTTTTAGGCACACTAAGAGATCAAGGCGTCTCCCAAGCCGGCCTGGTCAGCACCATCACCCCTGAGGAGTCATAGAATATGGGCGCAAACGTAGGTGGCAAAAAAGGCGCGGCGAAAGCTGAAATCAACATCACGCCATTGGTAGACGTCGTGCTGGTCCTTCTCATCATCTTCATGGTGGTAAGCCCAGGCGATTCGACTTACTTAGCCAACGCCATACCCAAACCGGCGCAACTAGACGACAGTCAAGTGATCGCGAACGATCAAATGGTCTTAGAGTTATTTGCGGATGGCAGCGCTAGATTGAACCAAAAAGAGATCCAGCACAAAGATTTCACGCAAACACTGAAAGAAACCTTCGCCACCAGAAGCGATAAAAAGCTATTCGTGTCGGCTGAAGACGAAGTCCCCTACGGCGAAGTGGTAGGCTGGATGGGCATGGCCAAAAGCGCTGGCGCCGTCTTAATGGCCCTAAAACTAACCCCGGTGTCGTAATAAGCCTTTAATCCGTTTCGCGAACGCAGATTACCCAGAGTTTGAAGTTGATATCAGCCAATAGAGGCTGTCCGGTAACTAGATCGAAGGCGTACGCTCTTTTGGCTTTTCGCTGCCCAACCAAAGGCTCTGGGTCATTCGACCAAAAGAGAGAACCTGCCGTTTGCAGTTTTAAACGAGGCAATTCTTTGAGCTCACCCACCCTGGGCAGATGCCAATCGTAATGCCCCCTGGCGATCAGATTTTCGCAATAAAATTGGGCTGAATTAACCACTTGGGGATCGCCCCAGGATCTGGCGATGATCCCTTCAGCCATCCATTCATTATTAGCCATCAGAGCTGATGCTCCTATAAAACTCGCAGCAAAAATGACTAAATGAAATATCCTCATAGCAAAACCTTACTCGGCCGGCTCACAATAAGCCGAAGCATTTATAGGTATGTTAACAAACATTGGGCGTAATTCGCCACCGCTGACATGAACGGCATAGGTTCCTGCCTCCGTTTTGGACGCGAGCACAGCTTTATTCGCGGTTTTGAAGCTATATTGCTGGCCATTAGGCTGAACCGATACGCATTTAGAAGCGACCGGAAACGCAATTTGGTCGACCGAGTAGCCTAAAAAGACTGCGAAACCCAGTAAACCATTAATAAACGAGCGATTCATAAGGCACCTCCGCTGTTGTTACGCATATGTAACAACCACACGAAGAACGCGCCAAGGAAAATGGCTCCGCGGAACGGACTCGAACCGCCGACCCGGTGATTAACAGTCACCTGCTCTACCAACTGAGCTACCGCGGAATACCAGTCTTCTTATCAATCAGAGCTAGAGGATGAAGTCAAGCCTTGATTTCACCCTAGCTCCGTCTTACAGGGTTAAAGTAATGAAATTATTTATTTTTGGAACCAAAGGCCGCATGAGTCTTGCCATTTCAGAACTGGCAGAAACCCATGCAGATATCGAAGTATCAAAACAACCCACCCAAGGTTGCGCCATCATCGATTTTACGTCATCAGACGCTTTTGAAACGCACATCAAAACGGCTTTAGAGCTAAGTTGCCCCTACATGGTCGGCACTACTGGCCTAAGTCCTGACCACTTCCAAATGATGGAAGAAGTAGCTCAAAAAATACCAGTCCTGTGGGCATCAAACACCTCTCTCGGCGCAAATTTGCTTTTTGAGTTAATGAAAATCGCTTCAACAACGCTCGCGCATTTCCCAATCGCTATAAACGACGTTCATCATAAGCATAAAAAAGATGCGCCCAGCGGCACTGCGTTAACCCTACAGCAAGCTGCAGGCCGTCCTTGCGACATCAGCAGCTACCGCGTCGAAGATGCCGTCGGCATCCATGAGATCGTCTTCACCGGCGCCCACGAAAGCATTGCCTTGAGGCACGAAGTCACCGATAGAAAAGTGTTTGCCGAAGGTGCTATCTTAGCCTCAAGATTTTTAAGTGAGCAAAAGCCTGGTTTATATACAATGCAAGACGTGTTAGGACTTAAACAATGATTGACTGGAAAAAACTGATCGAAACCGAAGCGGTGACGCAAAAAAATACGCCTAAGAGCATGGAGCTCGATTGGCGCCAAGAAGCCGCCTATAGCCTGTGTGAGCTCTATTACACGCAGTATCGCATTCAACGCTACGCTACCAGTCAAAGAATCGATTTAAGGCCCGGCTCGGACTTTAACCGCTTCATGGAATCCCACATGGAGCCTCTGGGCAGTCACGAAGTTTGGGAAGCGCTTTTTCCAAACAAAGAATCCGCCTCATCCGCTGGCGCTATCGATGAAGCACTCCATCTTTTGGCCGATTCCAAAATCGTCGACCGCGTGTATTCAGGCGATATCGTGACCGTACAAAAACTAGTTGCTACCATTCGTAAGAAAAGAGCCAAGTACTTGGATAATCTGTGATCCCCATTCGATTTGTGACCGCGACGTCATTATTCGACGGCCATGATGCTGCCATCCACATCATGCGTCGAATTCTGCAAAGCGAAGGTGCTGAAGTTATTCACCTGGGTCACAATCGAAGCGCTGAAGAAGTTGTCAGAGCTGCCATTCAAGAAGATGCTCAAGGGATCGCCATTTCCAGTTACCAAGGCGGTCACATTGAGTATTTCACCTATTTGCTCGAATTGCTCAAAAAATACGATGCCGAGCACATCAAAGTTTTTGGCGGCGGCGGCGGCGTTATTTCGCCTGAAGAAATTGAACTCTTGCATCAGCGCGGCGTATCAAAAATATTTTCCCCAGACGACGGCCTCAAACTTGGGCTCGTCGGCATGATTCGATGGATGCTGGATGTCTGTAAGCCTATCACCACGCATCAATCCAAAACCTACCGCCCTGCACAAATCGCTCAAACCATCACGGGCATTGAAAACGGCAACGCAGCGCCCGCTTCACAAGCCAAAGGCGCCCCAACGCTAGGCATCACCGGCACAGGCGGCGCAGGCAAAAGCTCATTAATCGACGAAATCTTACTGCGCTATCTGCGCGAGTTTCCAGGCCACCAAGTGGCCGTCCTCAGCATCGACCCCACCAAAAAGCGCACCGGTGGCGCCCTGCTGGGCGATCGCATCCGCATGAACTCTGCTGCCAACGAGCGTATATTCGTTCGCTCCATGGCCACTCGGCGCGCCAATCTCAGTACACATGCAGCCGCCAAGCCTGTGCTTGATTACCTGGCAACTTGCGGCGATTTCAATCTAGTCATTCTTGAAACCGCAGGCATCGGCCAAAGCGACAGCGAAATTATCGAGCTGGTAGACCGATCCATCTACGTCATGACGCCTGAATTCGGGGCGCCCTCCCAACTCGAAAAAATCGACATGCTCGATTTTGCGGATTTCGTCGTCATCAATAAATTCGATAAACGCGGCGCCCTAGACGCCATAAGAGACGTCCGAAAAGCATACCAACGCAACCGCTCGCGCTTTGAAGACAAACCCGAGCACATGCCCGTATTCGGAACCTGCGCGCACCATTTCAACGACCCTGGCACCAACCGACTATTCAACGCGCTTTTCGGAACGCATCTCACCGAAGGCGAGCCTGAAAATCACAACCTCATCCCAATCGCTCGAGCACACTACCTAGGCGAGATCGCCACAACAGTGCGCTCTTACCACGCGCAAACTGAACTACTCAGCGAACAAACACAGCGCCCCGAAGTGGCAAAAGCATTAAACGATTTTGACGCCAGAGCGAAAGAATACCAACAAGAAACGCAAACTTATGAAATTCGAGGACGAAAGGTCCCAGTCACCAACCACACCCTCTCCTTAAGCCAACTACCGATCGCAAAAGTATCCGTGCCCAATCTCAAAAGCGCCATGGATCGTTTCAGATTTATCCGCCGAGAAAACTTGCCAGGCTATTTTCCCTTCACCGCCGGCGTGTTTCCTTTCAAACGCCAAAACGAAGACCCAGCGCGTTTATTTGCCGGCGAAGGCATCGCCGAAAGAACCAACAAACGTTTTCATTACCTCTGCGGCGAACAACCAGCTCATAGGTTGTCCACGGCTTTTGATTCGGTCACACTCTACGGCGAAGATGCCGATTTAAGACCCGATATTTTCGGAAAAATAGGCAATGCCGGTGTTTCTGTTTGCACATTGGATGACGCCAAGCGCCTCTATTCAGGCTTCGATTTAGCCTCGCCAACAACGTCGGTCTCGATGACCATCAACGGCCCAGCACCTACCATTTTGGCCTTTTTCTTAAACGCCGCCATAGACGCAGCATGTGAACGTAAATTAAAGCAAGAAGGCAAATGGCCCGATACCCAGACAAAAATCACCGCCTGGTTTGCCAGCCGCGGTATCAACCAGCCCTCATATCGTTCAGACGAACTGCCCGCAGGCCATGACGGCACCGGCTTAGGTTTTTTGGGACTCTCCGCCAAAGAAGTCCTCGATCCTGATTTCTATCAGCGCATAAAGCAAGAAGTCCTGCAAAACATTCGCGGCACGGTTCAGGCAGATATCTTAAAAGAAGACCAAGCCCAAAACACCTGCATCTTCTCAACCGAGTTCGCAATGCGCATGATGGGCGATGTTCAAGCCTATTTCACCGAAAATAAGATTCGCAACTTTTACAGCGTCAGCATCAGCGGCTATCATATTGCCGAGGCAGGTGCCAATCCGATTACCCAATTGGCATTCACCCTAGCTAACGGCTTTACTTTGGTCGAATACTATCGAGCTCGCGGCCTTAACATTAACGACTTCGCTCCAAACTTAAGCTTCTTCTTCTCCAACGGCCTCGATCCCGAATACGCCGTCATCGGGCGCGTCGCCAGGCGCATCTGGGCCATTGCCATGAAAGAGGTTTACGGCGCAGACGAGCGCAGCCAAAAGCTCAAATACCACATTCAAACTTCCGGCCGCTCCTTGCATGCGCAAGAGATCGCCTTCAATGACATTCGTACCACCTTGCAGGCGCTATATGCCATCAATGACAACTGCAATTCACTGCATACCAACGCCTATGATGAAGCTATCACCACTCCGACCGAGGAATCGGTGCGCAGGGCTTTGGCCATCCAGTTAATTATTAATCGAGAACTCGGACTTACTAAAAACGAAAATTCACTTCAAGGCAGCTTCTTCATCGAAGAACTAACCGACCAAGTAGAAGAGGCCGTTTTACAAGCTTTTGATGCCCTCGATCATCGCGGTGGTGTTTTGGGCGCGATGGAAACGATGTATCAGCGCAGTAAAATCCAAGAAGAAAGTCTGGATTACGAGCATAAAAAGCACTCCGGCGAGCTGCCAATCATAGGCGTTAATACTTTCCTCGGGCGCGAAAAGGCCAACCACGCCAAACAAGAGCTCATCCGCTCCAGCGATTCCGAGAAGAAAACCCAAGTCGACCAAGTTCGTTGGTATCACGAACATTTTGCACCCGAACGAGAAGCCGCCTTGCAAAAAATTCAGCAAGCCGCGCTTTCAGGCGCCAATTTGTTTGAACAACTGGTAGAAAACTGCAGCCGTTGCACTCTGGGAGATATTACCAGAGCGTTGTATCAAGTCGGTGGCGCTTACCGACGTAATATGTGAGCTGAGATTATGAACACCGATTTCTACCAACTGACGATGGCCTATGCTCACTGGAAACGCGGTAACGCGAAACAGCTAGCCAGCTTTCAGCTCTACTATCGAAAACCGCCCTTCGGCGGCACCCATGCCATGGCTTGCGGCCTTGGGAGCGCAATCGACCATCTAAACAATTTCAAATTTAGCGCTGACGATCTCGATTACCTCAGAACTCTCCAAATATTCGAAGAAGGTTTTTTGACCTATCTGTCTACGATCAAATTTACCGGTGATGTCAAAGCCGTGCGTGAAGGCTCGTGGGTGAACTCCAAAGAGCCCATGCTGCAAATCACCGCGCCCATCCTAGAATGCCAAATCCTAGAAACGCCTTTGCTCAACATCATAAACTTCCAAACCTTGATTGCCACCAAAGCTGCCTGGGTCTGCAAGGCGGCAGGCGATGATCCTGTGATCGAGTTCGGCCTCAGACGCGCACAAGGTTTCGACGGCGCATTATCGGCCTCAAGAGCTTCCTATATTGGCGGCTGCGCAGGAACTTCAAACGTGGCCGCAGGCAAAGCATTCGGCATTCCCATTAAAGGCACTATGTCACATGCTTGGGTTATGGCGTTTCAATCTGAACCTGAAGCCTTTGATGCCTATCTAGAGGTTTTCCCAGACGCCTGCATCGTGACCGTTGACACCTATGACACCGTAAATGGCGTTAAAAACGCCATTTCTCTAGGCAGAAAATTGAAAGCCATCCGGCTAGACTCCGGCGATCTAGGCACCTTAAGCTTCGAAGCCAGGCACCTATTAGACCAAGCAGGTCTAAAACAAACTCAAATCATCGCCAGCGGCGATTTAGACGAATACAAAATTCGCGCACTGAAGCAGAAAAAAGCCCCCATCGATGTCTGGGGCGTCGGTACTCGTCTGGTGACTGCTTACGAAGAACCAGCACTCACGGGTGTTTGCAAACTCGCATCTATTCAAAACAATGACGGCAGCTGGCGCGATTGTCACAAAACTTCAGACGATGAATTCAAATCTAGCCTGCCAGGACTCCTGCCTATGCAAGGCAATCAACTGATACCTATTTTCAAAAACGGCGAGTGCCTATACGAATCTCCCTCACTTCATGACATCAGAGCCTATGCTACCAAACTCCCCACTTAATGCCAAAGTAGGCATCCTAGGTGGAAGCTTCGATCCGCCTCACCTGGGGCATACCCTGCTGGCTCTCAGCGCATTGGCAACGACGCCCATCGACGAAGTATGGGTCATGCCCTGCGCCGCGCATGCTTTTCAAAAGCCGCTCACATCTTTTGAGCACCGCATTTACATGTGTGAACAGGCCTTCTCGCAACTCAAAAACGTCCACATCGTGGATATTGAACAGAAACTGCCAACACCCAATTTTACGATCGCAACGCTGGAAGAAATATCTAAGCTAAGACCCGATTTAAACCTATCCTTAGTCATGGGCAGCGATCTAATGGACCACTTCGACACCTGGGAAGGCGCCGATGACATCCGTAAGCTGGCCAAACTAAACATATTCGACCGCAAAGCCTTGCTCCCTGGCGCGCAAAGCACACAAATTCGCCAAGCCGTCAAACAACAAGACTTCAGCCACCTAGACCTTAAAGTCAGGGCTTATATTCAAAAACATAACCTGTACGCGTAACCCACAGTCATCCCGGGCGCGGGGGCCGGGGTGACAGTTAAGAAATAATACTCGCGTTTTTTCGAAAAAAGTCAGCAATTTGTTTCTTGGTCAGAAGACTTTGAGCGGCATCCATCACAATCTTCTCAAATTCTTTCTCATCAGCTATCACCGTCAAACCATTCACTTCCAAAAAAACCGCAGCGGTAATAGCCGCAATGCGTTTGTTTCCATCAATAAAAGCATGATTTTTCACTAAATGAAAAAGATAGGCAGACGCCATGTCATATAATTCTTCATGAAAATAAACTCCATTAAACCCGGATTCAGGTTGAGCCAATGCAGATCTAAGAAGACCTTCATCTTTCACCCCACCAATTCCACCAAATAATTCTATCTGCATTTGATGCAAAACGAGAACTTGATCTAATGTTAAGAACTTCGGCTCTATGGTCATTTTGCCAAGTTCTTCATCATTTTGCGATATCGTTCATTGACGCTATGAGCGGCCAGCAAAACTTCTTCATCTGAGGCCTGGCGGTCTTTTTTCTCCTTCAGAAAACGAATACTGAGACCATCTTCCTTCGGAGTTACCTCAACCTGGGTATTGCGATCTAACCCGTATAACTCAGCGATTGGTTTATCGATGATAAGACCTAAGCTTCCACCTATAGCGGTTAGATTTTTTTGCATTTGATGACCTCAGTTAGATTATACCATAGCATAACAATGGTTACAATAACCGTAATACAAGACCATTTTGTCATCCCGAGCGCAGACCCGGGATCCCGCACCATGCATGACTCTGGGCCCCGGCGCGGGGGCCGGGGTGACAGAGGGGTGTTCACTTGGATTTATTGCGCGCTACAAGAATCGCTTCTTTTGCCCAGCGCATTAATTCCTCACCATCATCTAATAAGTGTGCCGGAACCTGATAATAAGACCGAAGCACCTGCTTGCTGTTGGGTTGAAATGGGCCCATGCCTGCATCAATGTACTTTCGCTGGGTATTCTCATCGACTTTAAAATAAAGCTTTCGTTACCTATCAAACCAAAGAATGTTTGACCGGCGTATAAACCTACACCTCCAAACATTCGTTTACCGTTTATGCCTAGAGGAGCGAGCAAATCTTCGACTATATAATATGCGAAAGAGTTGGTTTGCAATTTTGCCATGGTGAATCTTATATGTAGCGAAATGTAAATAACAGCGTCATTGCGAGGAGCGTAGCGACGCGGCAATCTAGCTACTCAATCGGGGATGAATTGCCGCGTCGTTACGCTCCTCGCAATGACGTTTAGCTCAAGGAGTAGGAATGCCAGTACGTCGGTGTCTTCATCGATCACCTTGCTGGACGGTTTGCCCGCGCCATGGCCGGCATTGGTATCGATGCGGATCAAGATCGGTTTGTCACCTGTCTGCACTTCTTGCATCCGCGCGGCGAACTTGAAGCTGTGCGCTGGCACCACGCGGTCATCATGATCGCCTGTGGTGATCAACGTTGCCGGGTAGCTCACCCCTTCGTTTAAGTTATGCAGCGGTGAGTAGGCCAAAAGAGCCTTAAACTCTTCCGGATCATCGGACGATCCATAATCGTTAGTCCAAGCCCAACCGGTTGTGAACTTTTGAAACCTGAGCATATCCATGACACCGACAGCGGGTAGCGTTGCACCAAAAAGATCTGGCCGCTGGATCTCGCAGGCTGCCACAAGCAAGCCGCCGTTGCTGGCACCAGAAATCGCTAGTTTTGCTGGAGAAGTATATTTGTTTTCAATCAGCCATTCGGCAGCGGCGATAAAATCATCGAAGACGTTTTGCTTTTTTAGCTTTGTGCCTGTTTGATGCCACTGTTCGCCATATTCGCTACCGCCGCGTAAATTCGCAGAAGCATAGACACCACCCATTTGCATCCACAAGATTCGTTTAGGCGAAAAGCTTGGTGGGATCGAAATATTAAAGCCGCCGTAGCCGTAAAGAAGCGTTGGATTTTGGCCGTTCAACTCTAAGCCACGTTTGTAGCTCAAAAACATGGGAATCTTGGTGCCGTCTTTGCTACTGTAAAACACCTGTTTGGTTTCGAAATCACTTGGCTGATAATCAACCTTTGGTGCTACAAACAGCGTGCTCTTCCCGTTTTTCATATCGAGGTGATAAACACTGGGTGCCGTGGTAAAACTAGTTGTTAAATAGAAAGTTTCCTTGGCCGACGATTCACCCGTGAAACCGACAACGGTGCTGAATGCGGGAATATCAAGTTGCCTCACTAGTTGGCCTGTTGTGGAAAAAATCTTCACCTGGCTAGCAGCATCCTGGAAGTAATGAACAACAAATTGGTTATTAACCAACGTGATTTGGTCAATGGCGTTAGCGGCCTGAGCGATTACTTCTTTAGCAGGCGCAGCTGGCTTATTGATATCAACGGCAATCAGGCGACCTCTAGGAGCATCTTGCGTGGTTTTAAACCAGAAGATCGAACCCTTGCTGGCAATAAAAGTATAATCGGCTTCAAACCAATCGATCAATTTAACCAACTTAGCGGCTGGATTTTTAAGATCCAAATAGTAAACGCGGTTTTTGGTGTCATCGCCGCGTGTAATTCCAATGACCAAATAACGCCCATCATCGGTTACCTTCGGAAATAGGCTCCAATCTTTCTGTTCAGGCTCGAATATCAGCTTATCAGCCGACTGCTTCGTATCTCTACGATGATAAAAAATCTGGCTAAAATAGTTGGCAGCAGTCAATTTCTCTTTGGCGTCCGTCTGCGCATAACGCACATAAAAAAGACCTTTTGAGTCCCCAGCCCAAGCCACGCCGCTAAATTTAATCCAGGAGAGTTGATCCGGCAGATCCCGCCGCGTACCAATTTGCCTGATACGCCAATCTTGCCAATCAGACCCATTTTTGGACAAGCCATAAGCAAACCATTTGCCATCTGGGCTGACTTCATAGGCATCCAAGGCAATCGTGCCCTCTGCGGAAAGCAAATTGGGATCCAGCAGTACGCGTTGTTTGCCGTGCAGTGCATTCGAGAAAGAAACCACACCCTGGTTTTGAGCTCCGCTTTTTTGCCTAAAGAAATATCTGCCTGCTTGCTTAAATGGCACGCCATATCGAACGTAATCCGACAGCTTAACCAGCCGAGCCCTAATTTCGCCTCGTTCTGGAATCCGCTTTAAATATTCCTGCGTGTAATCGTTCTCCGCTTTGATCCAAGCTTTGGTCTGAGCCGAGTGTTCATCCTCAAGCCAGCGGTACGAATCAAAAATTTGAACGCCATGGTAAATATCGAAGTGATTTGTTTGTTCAGTCTTCGGATATCCAAACAATGACATCGACACAAAGAAAGTTTGAAAGCACCGCCAAAGAATATTCATCTGAGCAAACCTGCACCAAATTTCTATTCTTGCCGATACCTAATTCCATGACTAACGATACTTGCGTCGAACGCTTCTTTACGCGCGTCAGAACCTGCTCGGAAAAACCCGCCTATTTCAGCAAAGTGAACGGCACCTATACCGCCAAAACCTGGGGACAAATCGGACAGCAGGTGGAATCGTTTGCCAAGGGCCTGATCTCGCTAGGCTTTAGAGAAGGCGATCCCTTGGCCATCTTAAGCTATAATCGAGCCGAATGGCTGATCGCTGCCTTGGCTGCACAAGCGAGCCACGGTATTTGCGCCGGGATCTACAACTCCTGCTCGCCTGATGAAATCGCTTATATTTTGGGTCACTCAGAAGCACCGTTTGTGGTGGTCGAAAACGGCAAGCGCTTCCGAGAACAAATCAAACCAATTTTGCACAAACTGCCTGCGCTTCGCAAAGTCATCTTGATCGAGCCTGATGATATTGAAAACAACGAACAGGTCATCACCTTCGCCAGCGTCTGCGAACGAGGCGCCGGCCTCTCACCCAAGTGTTTCAACGACCGCCGCAGCCGCGTGCGCTCCGAAGGTGTGGCTAGCTTAATCTACACATCCGGCACAACGGGACCTGCCAAAGCCGTCATGCTGTCTCACCGCGCCATCAGCTGGACCGTATCCACCTGCGTCAAACTGTTCAGCATGACAGACGCTGACCGCATGCTCTCGTACCTACCGCTGGCTCATATCGCAGAACAAATGTTCTCGTTATACGCGCCCGTATACACCGGCATGAACCTTTATTTTGCCGAATCTTTCGAAAACCTTCAGGGCAACTTGAAAGAGGTCGAACCAACGTTATTTTTTGGCGTACCGCGCGTTTACGAAAAGTTCTGCGAAAAAATCCAATCGAAGATGTCGCAGACCAAAGGCATTAAATCGAAACTGCTCAGCTTTTCAAGAAACTCATCTAAGAGCTACTGGTTAAATCAGCACCATAATCGCCCAATCTCAGCTGCCCTGGGCGCAAAAATGGGACTCGCCCGCAAACTCGTATTCAGTAAAATGAAAGCCGCTATGGGCTTTAGTAAAGTAAGAGCCTGCGTCAGCGGTGCTGCGCCACTGTCCAAAGAAATCATCGCTTTCTTCGAAACCATTGATTTGCCCGTTTATGAAGTTTACGGCCAGTCCGAAGACTGCGGGCCGACTTCTTTCAATACGCCAAATGCAAGCCGCACAGGCAGTGTCGGCAAACCTTTACCGGGCCTTCAAGTCCGAATCGAAAAAGACGGCGAAATCTGCCTCAAAGGCCCCAACGTTTTTAAAGGCTACTTCAAAGACGAAGCCGCTACCCATGAAGCCCTTAAGGACGGCTGGCTGCATTCAGGCGACATCGGTCATTTCGACACCGAAGGCTATTTGTATATAACCGACCGCAAAAAAGACATCCTTATCACTGCGGGCGGCAAGAACATATCTCCGCAAAACATTGAAGGGCGTTTGAAGCAGATTCCGCTGGTTAACTTCGCGGTGGTGATTGGTGATCAGCGCAAATATCTGTCGGCTCTGTTAACCCCAAATTTGGAAGCACTGCAGGAATTCGCCAAAGAAAATAATCTGGGTGATATGAACCTGACGCAACTTATTGCCCATCCTGCAATTTGTAGCGAAATCCAAAGGCATGTGGATAAAATCAACCGCGAGCTGGCATCGGTGGAGCAGATTAAACGCTTCAACTTTCTCGCCAAGGATTTCTCAATCGAAGGTGGCGAGTTAACGCCAACGATGAAAATCAAACGCAAGGTGATTAACAGCAACTACCAACAGCAGATCGAAGCGTTGTACTAGCGTTCCGTTGCCCCCAACCTCGAGCCAGCGTCCGCCGCATTCAGGCCGCTGCTAGCGGATTTCCCCAAACCATCTAGACCATCTAAATTGCGGCAGCGAGAACCGTCCTAATGAAAACCACTCTTTCCTACCATCCACACTCATCCAGACGAACAACGCCCTGCCTTTGACATTGTCGATCGGCAGCGCACCCCACATGCGGCTGTCTGCGGAGCCGCCACGGTTGTCACCCATAACGAAGATATGGCCGTCTGCGACTAAGCATGAATTCTCATCGCAGGTAAGACCTGGCAGTTCACGCTGATCCGCCGTTGGCCATTTCTCATCAAGCTCAGCCATATAGATGGCATGAGTCACACTCGGCGTCACTTCTTCGCGATTTTCAAATGCCGACAGCTCATGCCAAACATTGTGCGACATATAATAGTCGTAGAACTTAATCAGCTTATCTTTTTCAACATGCTGATACGGCTTACCATCTACATTAACCACGCTGTCTTTAACCTGAACACGCTGACCTGGTCCGGCGATAACGCGCTTAATCCAAGTTGCACCTGCATTGCTCGGCACATACTCGGGTGCTTCGAAAATCATGACCTGCCCCGGCTTAGGCGAAGCCCATCGCACCAAATACGACGGCTGTCTGGAAAACGGATTCATAACCCCATAGCTCAGCTTGGATACAAACAAATGATCGCCCACCAACAAAGTCGGAATCATCGAGCCTGAAGGAATCTGAAACGGCTCAACAATCAAGATTCTCAAAGCCAAAGCACCAAGCAAAGCAAACACCAGTGATTCAAAACCACCGACTAAACCTTTTCGAGGCACTTTACCCAAAAACGCCTTAGCGTTCACATCAACCTGTTTCATGGTGTGTTCCACCAACTTCAGATTAGGCCGAGGATTCAACGTATGCTGTTCAAGCTCATTTAATGAAGTTTCAAACGCTAGCAATTGCTGCGGCCGATTTGCTCGGAGTTTCTTAGAGCTTTTGGCAAGCTTCTCTCTATACAATTTCAATTCATTGCGCGCCCGACGCATGGTGAACGCTTTCTCGCGAGAACCGTCTTCAAAAAACAGGTCGTCCAAAAACGCGCCTAGATTCTTAGTGCCGTAGTAAACGATCATAATCGCCACAGCCAAACCGAGTAAAATATTCGAGCCGAGTCCGCCTGGCTCATAAACCAAGCCCCAGACAGTGAACACCAAAGTCACAGATAAAATGCACGCGATAATGCGGCCAGGTTTCAAATATTGGTTCATTTTGTCCTCAATCAATCTTCAACACAGATAAGAAAGCAGCTTGCGGCACTTCGATCTTCCCAATCTGCCTCATTCTCTTTTTGCCTTTTTTTTGCTTTTCAAGCAACTTTCGCTTCCTGGAGATATCCCCACCGTAACATTTGGCGGTTACGTCCTTTCGAAGCGCTGAAATGGTTTCGCGAGAGATAATCTTGCCGCCGATGGCTGCCTGGATTGCCACCTGAAACTGCTGCTTCGGGATAATCTCTTTCATCTTCTCGCAGATAACTTTGCCGCGTTGATGCGCCGTTGTCTGGTGCAACACCAAAGACAACGCATCGACCGGATCGCCGTTTAGCAAAATATCTACTTTGACAAGCTTGGATCTGCGATAGCCTTCAAGTTCATAATCCAAACTGGCATAACCACGGCTCAGCGATTTTAAGCGATCGAAGAAATCGAACACGATCTCTGCCATAGGCAACATGTACAAAACCACCGCATGCGTTGGGCTCGGGTAATCAATACCAACTTGCTCGCCCCGACGCTCTTCGCAAAGCGTAATGATCGATCCGACATAATCCGTCGGCGCATGAATGCTCACTTTAACGTAAGGCTCTTCCAAAAACTCGGTCGTCGTTGGCTCTGGCATTTTGGACGGGTTATCAATGTTAATCACCGCACCGGATTTCAGATGAGCTTTAAAAATCACGGTAGGCGCTGTGGTAATCAAATCCAGATCGAACTCGCGCTCAAGCCTTTCTTGCACAATTTCCATGTGCAACAAGCCCAAAAATCCACATCGGTATCCAAACCCTAGAGCCTGACTGGTCTCTGGCTCATAAACCAATGAAGCATCATTCAAAACCAATTTAGAAAGCGCGTCCCGAAGGTTTTCATAGTCCGAAGTTTCTGTCGGAAAGATCCCCGCAAACACCATCGGCTTCACTTCTTTAAAGCCCTGAACCGGTGCCGGCGCAGGGTTATTGATGGTGGTAATGGTATCACCAACGCGAGCATCCGTGACGCTCTTCACATTCGCAATCACAAAACCCACTTCACCACTGCTCAGACTCGGCAGCTTGACCGGGTGCGGTGAAAATGCGCCGATTTCCTGGACCACAAATTCTTTGCCAGTATGCATGAGGCGTATAGGCGTTCCAGGCGCAAGTGACCCTTGCACAACCCGCACCAGCACTACAACGCCGCGGTAGGCATCAAACCAACTGTCAAAAATAAGGGCCTGCAGCGGTGCATCGATAGGCCCAGAAGGCGGCGGCACTTGTTTGACCACAGCCTCCAAAACATCCTCAATACCAAGGCCAGTCTTGCCGGAAGCGAGCACGCTTTGAGAGGCATCAATACCGATAATATCTTCGATCTCTTGTCGAACTCGTTCCGGCTCAGCATTCGGCAGATCGATTTTATTAATCACCGGTACAATGGTCAGATTGTTGTCCAGTGCCAAATAAACATTGGCGAGCGTCTGTGCCTGTACCCCTTGCGACGCATCAACAACAAGCAGCGCGCCTTCACAAGCAGACAAAGAGCGCGAGACTTCATAACCAAAATCCACGTGCCCCGGCGTATCGATCAAATTAAACAGATAGGTTTGGCCATCCTTGGCCTCGTAATGCAGCCTAACCGCTTGAGACTTGATGGTAATGCCCCGCTCTCTTTCAAGCTCCATTTTATCCAAAAATTGCTCTTTCATCTCCCGAGACGAGAGCGCGCCGGTAAATTCCAGAATTCGATCGGCCAATGTGCTCTTGCCATGATCAATATGAGCAATAATTGAAAAATTCCGGATATTTTGCATGCAGCCTAAGGCTATCGCACAAGTAGGAGGGCCAATCAATCGGTGTGTGGTGGGGGCTGGGCTGGCGAATAAACAGTCTAAATTGGCAGTTTGAATTATATGCACTTTGGAAAACTACTCATCACGACAGCACTCATCTTTAGCACCGCCAGCTTTTCCATGCCGCTAGGCTACAAAATTGGCGGCGGGATCTTCACAGCAGGTGCAATTGGCTTAATCGTCGGCGGCATTATCGCTGGTGTGACCGATAAAGAAGAGTATTGCGACCCGGCCTCGCGGTTTAAGGATAAAGTAGTGGTTGGTACGCATGACTGCAGTTATCAAACCTGTGCTGTTCAGAGTTGCAGCAGTAACGGTAAGACAAACAGCTGCCACTGCTCCTACTATCGAACCGTTGATCGCACTTGTAATGATTACGGCTGCCAAGATCCAAATACAGGCGACAAGGCAAACATTTTGACCAGGCACGTAGAGCCGCACTATTCAAACGCGCTGATTGCGGTTTACGTCCATGCCGGTGTCGCCGGCCTAGGGCTTCTCACCATACTTGGAACTTATATCCGCCTTCGCGTTTAAGATTTGGCATTTTTTTCTGCCTGAATCTTGCGTTTAATATCCGCTAGCATCTCCTTCTCATCAGCTTTATCGAAATGAGTTACGGAAAACATCTCACTGCCGCCTTCGTCAGGATGGAGCGGGCTTCTTCTGGATCGGGATTGGGGCCTTGCCTTTTCTTCAATGGCCTGATGCAGTCTTTTTTGAACGGCCTGTGCGGAGCGAATCTTTTCCAATGTGCCGATCTGTTGTGGATTGCCTTCAAAGTCCCTGACCGAATATTTGTCCCTTTGGGTATTCCTTTCGAGCAATGCAGACACGGTGTGTGCCTGAGCAACTGTGTGCGACCCGGACAAATTGATCATTTTTCCTGTTAAATGCGTTTCGCCAAAAAGAGGTACGGGATCTTTTTCCGTCATATAATGCCTAACTTCTTTGACGGACGAAGGTAGCATTTTAGCTGTTTCGCGCTTGATGCCTGGCGAGCAAAAGGTCACCACGCTTTTAACGCCTGCCGGATGTCTTGCCGCCAGTTGCTGCGCTTTGGCGCCTCCTAAACTATGACCCGTTAAAGTTGCACCAGGGTGCTCATCTAACCATTCGCCCAGCTGAGGTAAACTTGCTCTTACGGCTTCGGCGCCAATATCTGGATCCGTATCTAAATGCAGGTGCGCCATATTTTCGAAATCGGTGCCTTGAAAGAGGAGTATGGGTTTTACGGTGGGATTTTCTGACTCCAAACCAAAAGCAATTAAGCCGTCTGCATTTTTAAAGATGCGTTTTACTTCTAAAAAGGTGCCAGCCTTCGGCCCTGGCAGTATCATCCCTACTTGTAAGTCGTGATAGGCGATATGATGGGACAAATGCTCCAAATAAGTGTCCGGGGGGAGCTCCCCCTCTCCAATTCGCAGTGAAATATTGCCTAAATTATCAATCTGCTTACCCAATTCGCCATAATTGCGCCAAGCATGGGACCCAGGCGTAACGTAATGAGAAAGAACTTGGGCTTGATAGCCATATTTGGGGATGAGCGGGTTGACTCCCGGATCGACCTTAAATTCGTCATGTAGCTGATCAACCACCTGACGAACTCCGGTCCGGCTCTCAGGTCCGAACGTGATTTTATTGGCTGACTCACTGCCTCCCATTCTTGAGACCATATATTATTTATTATACATTAAATCAGAATCAGCTTGCAGATCACGCTAATTCTTCTTAAAGAATAAGCTCTTATTATGAACGCATTTTCTGATTTCAATTTGCTCCCATCTATCCAAACGTCTTTAACGGAAAATGGTTTTGTAAAACCGACGGAAGTTCAACAGCGCGTGGTGCCGATTTTATTAAATGGCGGTTCAGCAGTCGGCGTTTCCGAAACTGGCAGCGGCAAGACCCTGGCCTTTGCTTTGCCCATTCTGCACCTACTGAAAACTCTAGAAACCGGCGGAAACCCGGTCAGCGTAGATGGCCAGCCACGAGCCGCAATCATCGTACCCACCAGAGAGCTAGGCGAGCAAGTCTCGCGCGTATTTAAGCCTTTTACCCATGCCACCCGCCTTCGAATTCGTACCGTGCTGGGCGGCTCAACCATTGACGTGGCTAAAAAGAATATTGCTGGTCCTTTTGAAGTCCTCATCGCAACACCAGGCCGCTTAATCAAATTGCTCGATAGAAGCCTAGTCAACTTAAGCGACGTTCGAGTCTTGGTCTTTGATGAAGCAGATCAAATGCTCGACCAAGGCTTTCTGCCCGATGCCGAAAGAATCGCAGCGGACTGCCCTAAATCGTGCCAAATGGCGCTCTTTTCAGCGACAGTTTCAGGCAAAGTTCAAAATTTAATCGATAAGCTATTTTCGAAAGTCGAACTAGTTCGCAGCCAAGGCAGTCATCGCTTAGTGAAAGGTCTGACCACCATCAACACCAAAGTCATCGACGGCAAACGTTTTATCATCTTAGAAAAAATTCTGGCCGAATCCGTTCGCGGCGGAACCCTAATTTTCACTAACACCAGAGAACAGTGCGACAAACTAGCCGACGAACTTAAAAAGAAAGGCATGCCATGCGCCATTTATCGGGGCGAAATGGACAAAGTCGAGCGCCGCGGCAATTTAAAAGCCTTCCGCGAAGGCACCATCAAATATTTGATAGCCACTGATCTAGGCTCTAGAGGCCTAGACGTTGAACATGTCGAGCGTGTGATTAACTATCATTTGCCGCAGCAAATCGAAAACTACATCCATCGCGTTGGCAGAACGGCGCGAGCAGGCCGAAAGGGAACGGTGATAAACCTGGTCACCGAGCGAGACCAGCCTTTGATAGAGCAGCTAGAAAGTATAAAACGCTGACCTACTTTAAAGCTTAAGTTTATTCTGGCATAATAGCGAAGCACGCGAGAATAGCTCAGTTGGTAGAGCGTAAGCTTCCCAAGCTTAAGGTCGCGGGTTCGAGACCCGTTTCTCGCTCAACTGTACCTACTATGAACCAAGGTGGAATACCGACCCAGAAACGTACGTCTGGCTTGCTTATCAACAGCTGCCTTTTCCTTAACATCCTCTTCTTTCATGCCGACAGACATTTTAAGCATACGTTCGAGGATCTCTCCTTCGTGATGATCAGAATTGTCCTTATTGAATTTGACCATCTTAGCATGAGCTTCTTGGGTTTCTTTCAGGGGCAGATCTCTAAACTTCTCCCAGTCCACAGGTAGCGGAATCGTTGAATGTGAACTCGGAGGCGTGCTCGGCACATCGAACCGCATACCGACTAAACGCATAGTGCTTTTAGGTGGCTTAGCGTTAACCTCAAACTTGTCTTTACTTCCAACCTTAGACTCCTTGAAGAAGGCGCAAAGTCGGAATCAGGTGTACTAGGCCTAGAGACTTCCTGATTGTCCGCAAAAATTTTTTTTGGTATATTTTCCATGCAATACAATGACACCAAAAATAACAACACTGAAACAGCCAAATAGTCCGCACGGGTTTTACATCATTAAATTTAAGGACTTCGAATAACTTTGCCGGACTCAGGTGTTAAACCAAAGCTATTTGGAGGTCTTTTATGAAATCACTCTTTATAAGTCTACTATTGGTCGCCCTAGTTGCCTCTTCTGTTCAAGCAGAGCGGAGGCTTTCTATCGGGCTGGCTGCCCTGAGCGGTGTTGTTGCGGCTGGTGGCCTGGCAAGTTTTATCTTTGGGGTCATCACTCTAACCAATGAAAATAGTGGTGATGCCTACTGCGACAACAGCTCCAACTATACCAAACTGACCATTATCGGACATTTTTGCTCGGCTAGAACACCTTCGTGTGCCAATTATATCTGCAAATCAGAGACATCTGCCGATTTCCGAGAAGCAATTTATCAACATGTTCAAAAGCAAAGCGGACTGATGCCAACAGCGCTTGGAGCAGGAGCTTTCATTGGCGGCGTTTTTGGAGCGGTGATGTTCGGCTATAACGCTTACACCAGGAGATAAGCCTGTGAAATAAATACACGTTGCTCCAGGTTCGCCGTGAAGGAGACGAACCTATGAGATTTAAGCAAATATCGCTTTTAGCATTGATTCTATTTTGCCAGCTAAGCATTGGTGCAAACTACCCAGGCGTGGTGGTCGGTTCTACTTTAACCGGCATCGGAGCCGTTACAGCGATTGTTGCTGGGAGCGTCGCGGGAACCGCATCGCACGAAGAATATTGCGATGCCACCTCTCGCTTCAGCCAAAAAACGATCGTGGCAGAACGGGATTGCAGCTATCAGAGTTGCCAATATTACTACTGCACACAAAGTGGAACCACATGTTATTACGACCAATACAACAATCCTCAAGGTTGCTACTACGACTCCGGCTACTGCACGTGCACCTTCTGGCAAACCGTTCATCAAACATGCCCAGTGATTGGGTGCAAAGATCCGAATTCCGCTGACCACGCAGCCCTGCTAACACGAAGAGATGAGCCTACCTACACACACTCGCTCTATGCGCTGTATGCAGGCCTAGGCGTTTTCGGCCTTGGACTGAGTATCATGATCCCCTCTTTGGTCTGCGGAGGACGCAGCGTTTCGGCGCAGCCCGCCGCAGTGCCAAACGAACCGATCGGAGTGGTAGCCAACTAAAGGCCGGTCGAACCAAAGCCACCAGCGTTTCGCTCGGTGGCGGTCAAAGCATCAATACAAACCAGATCGGACACGGTGACGGGCGCGATCACCATTTGAGCAATGCGCATGCCTGGCAAGATCTCAAATGGTTCGCTACCTAAATTGATCAAGATAACCTGAATCTCACCCCGATAATCTGCATCGATGGTGCCCGGGGAGTTAAGGACAGTGACGCCATTTTTCAGCGCCAACCCAGAGCGCGGGCGAATCTGTGCTTCATACTCTTCGGGAAGGGCGATCGATATGCCCGTTGGAACCAACAAACGTTGTCCGGGAGACAGCGTGCGAGGCGAGTCCAAATCGGCGCAAAGATCAAAGCCAGCCGCATGAGCGGTGCCTTTTTTAGGGATCAAATTTTCCGATTTTGCCGTGATATTAATTCTGAGATGGTTCAAAGAGGGCCTCCGTAAATTCATTTGCATCAAAAGGTTTAAGATCGCTGGCTTGTTCGCCAGTGCCGATAAAGCGCACAGGGATACCAAGCTCTTTGTTAATTGCCACCACAATTCCACCCTTGGCGGTGCCGTCCATTTTCGTCAAAACAATACCAGTAATGGGAGCGGCTTCCATGAACTCTCGGGCCTGAGCCAATGCGTTTTGACCAGTGGTGCCGTCCAGCACCAAAAATACTTCATGCGGCGCGCCAGGCATCGCCTTACCTAATACCCGGTGAACTTTTTTCAGCTCTTCCATCAAATTGTCTTTGGTATGCAGCCGGCCGGCGGTGTCGCACAAAACGAAATCGCAGCCTTCCTGCTTGGCTTTGGCAACTGCGTCAAAAAGCACAGCAGCAGAGTCAGCATTTGGCCTTGAAACCAGCTCACTTTGCGTCCGCTCAGCCCATACCGCTAGCTGCTCGCCAGCGGCTGCTCTGAAAGTATCCCCGGCGCCCAACATCACGCGCTTGCCCTCATTCTTGAGGCGCATGGCAACTTTGCCGATGCTAGTGGTTTTTCCGACACCGTTCACGCCCACAAACAAAATCACCGTAGGTGAATCTTTTTGCTCCAGGCCTGAGGCAACTTTTTGGCTTAAAATCTGCCGAACTTCCTCTTTAAGACCTTCAGTCGTTTGAGACTCACCCAGGAGCGCCCGGGTGGTGGTGGCGCCAAAATCAGCCTTCAGCAGGGCTGTTTCCAAATCTTTAGCATGGCCGGTTAAAGCTGGAGCCGGCTTTTTGCGGAAAACGGCCCAAATTCCGCCCAAAAAACCCAGCATCAGAATAAATCCAATTATGCTAAACATCATGCAAATGGCATATCACCTGAAAAAATCCCTGTCTAAGGGGGTCTATCATGACTTGGAAAAAATTTTTGAAGAATTAAATATTAAGTACTTCGACAATGCAATCAACGCGCGAATCACTTGGGGCAAATTTGGCCCCAGCACCAAGCGCAGACGATCGATCAAATTAGGCTCTTACTGCTCGAGGGAGAAGAAAATCGTGATCCATCCCGCACTGGATCGTGCATCGGTGCCTAAACTATGCGTCGAACGCGTGCTGCACCACGAGATGCTGCATCAGAAATTTCCGGTGACACAAAGTCGGTCAGGAAGAAGGTGCATTCATCATGCGACCTTCAAAGCGGCCGAGAAAGAATTCGAAGATGGGCAACTGGCAGATACCTGGTTTAAGGATAATCTAGGACAGCTGCTAACCTAGATTAGAGATCATTTTTTCGCTCAAATAGCTCGCGATACTCGGAGACAATAGGATTTCGGCAATCGCCTCTTTTGGCATATTTACTGTCTTTTTCTACAACATCACAGGTATCCACCCAAGTTTTACGCCAAGCCAGGTCAGAATATTTTGGCAACATAGGAAGGTATTTCTGGATACTTCCCAAAAATTGAATGAAAATCTGCGAATTGCCTTCTGCTGCACGTTCAGCCAAAAAATCCCATAGAACTTTTCGTTCCGCCTGACCCATTCCGTCAGTCAAACGAATTGCCTCAATCGTTCGGGTGCGTAGCGCGGCAAATATTGGATCATGCGAACCCATGCCGAGCAATTCATGCTCTAAAATAAATTGCAATTCATCGGCAGGAATCCTTTGTTCAAATAGCAGTCTAAAGAAAACCGTCGGCGTCTGCATCACGTATACAAAGATGTTTTGATTATCCATGTTTTCCCAACTAAATCCTGTGGAGGCAAATTTTAGCCCGTTTTTTAGGATATGAGCATCCAACTTTGCCGGCGATTGTTCCTTGTACATTTCCCAAATAATCTCATGGGTTCCATAATTCCACATAATCGCTTCATGAGCTTTGATATCCCTAGAGGCAACCAAAACTTCGACCATCTGCAATCCGCCAGTCTTGGGGTGCTGGGTGTGAAATGCATTTGGTAGACCATGGGCGGCGAAAGCGGCATAACCTCGCAAATGAGCACCGTCCACATTGGGGGTATTATAATCCGAATCCACCGTAGGCGGCTTTCGCATCCATTCGCCTTCATATTCGGCGATAATATCGCCCTTTTTAAAATCCTGGCTTGCGAATAAGCCGTAACCCACCGCATCATCAACTTTCTTGATATAAAGTTTTGGTGATCGATCTGCTTCGAAAGACCTGTAGGATTTTGTGATACCGTCTTTAAACGCCGCAATTACGCCACTCGGTACTGGCCTGAAACCGTCCATCCACTCCTTAGCTAAGGTAAGCGGACTGATCTTTATCGAAGTCACAAACCGGGCGCCCGTTCTAGAGGTGAATTCTTCGCCGGTAATTGCCTCAACCGCAGAGAGTTCATCATTCCACAAATTGACCTGCGCATCCTCAATATGCGTGCGGTTCCAGATTTCGTCAGGTGTGCCACCGTTTGCATCGCGAACTGTCCGAGAAGCGCCCAGATCATACAAAGTGTCTAACATCTTTCGATCTGCTGCCAGGGCTGCGAAATGAGCAGGCGTAAACCCGGACCGCGCAAGACCATCTATTTTCGCACCATCAGCGGCTAGATCTTTAAGGGCCTTAAGATTACCGGCCAAAACTGCCTTATGAACCGGGGTAAGCTTACACAGCTTTTTCGCTTTTTCCGAAGCTGTACAACTGCCGAGAATTTTTTTTGAAGCCTGTTCGTATTCAGAATCGAAACTTCGATAAGCAGACAGATTTAAAGATAGAAGTAATAATAAGAATCGCATTGCCACAATATATAACAGCGTTAAATTTGATCAAGGCAGTCAGAAAACCCCTTGACACCCAAAGTCGATCGCTGCATAAACGGGTCATCGCGCGGGAATAACTCAGTGGTAGAGTGTAACCTTGCCAAGGTTAAAGTCGAGGGTTCGAATCCCTTTTCCCGCTCCAAAACACCCATACAGGCGCCCTATCTTATGTACCAGTCGGTACCGGTAGCGCCGTCTTTTAGGAAGACGCCTTTTTCGGCTAATTGGTTTCTTAAATCATCGGATTTTGCCCAGTCTTTCGAACTTCTTGCGTTCTCGCGGTCGGCGATTAGGGTCATCAGATCTTCGGAAAGCGTCGGCTTTTGAAACTTATCCACACCTAAACCCAACACTTGGTCGAAATGAGCGATCAATTGAAGCTGCGCCGCGCTGCCTAGCCCTGCGTCTTTCGCCATTTCCCACAAAACGCTCAGGGCCACTGGCATATCTAAATCATTGGCGAGCGCTTTTTCAAAACGCGCTTTGTACTCAGCCGCTTTTTCCGGCGTGCTGCCTTTTTGCGGGTCGAGCTTCCAGCCAATCACTCTGTTTTTCAGTGATTCAAATGCGTTCTTCGCCCCTTCTAAAGCTTCGTAGCTGAAAAACAGTTGTGATCGATAATGCGCGCCCAAGCATAGATATCGATAATGCATGGGATCGAAGCCGTTTTTGATTAACGTTTGCAACGTCAAAAATTCGCCGCTTGATTTCGACATCTTGCCTTTATCTAAAACCAAGAACTCGCCGTGCATCCAAACATTGACCCACTGGTGCCCAAAGCATCCTTCGGACTGGGCGATCTCATTGGTGTGATGTACGGAAATATGATCGATGCCCCCGCAGTGGATATCGAAATGCTCACCCAGATACTTAGACGCCATGGCGGAGCACTCAATATGCCAGCCTGGAAAGCCAACGCCCCAGGGGGATTCCCACTTCATGATTTGATTGGGAAATTTACTTTGAGAAAACCATAGAACGAAATCTCTGGGATCCTCTTTGCGGGTATCCACATCCACCCGAGCAACATCCAACATTTCGTCAAGATTTCTCCTGGAAAGCTTGGCGTAATCCTTAAACTTTGAGATACGGAAATAGACGTTGCCATCAACCGAATAAGCGAGCCCCTTGGCGATCAAAGTCGAAATCATGGTCTGCATTTCTTCGATATGCTCCGTGGCCCTGCAGACCAAATTCGGTCTCAACAAGTTCAGCGCAGCACAGTCTTTGAAAAAGGCTTCTTCGTAATATCTGGCAATGTCCCAAGGCGATTTTTTTTCGCGCTTGGACGCCAGTGCCATTTTGTCGTCGCCAGCATCTTCGTCTGATTCGAGATGGCCCACATCCGTGATGTTCATCACGTGATCTACTTGAAAGCCAGCAAGGCTCAAAGTCCGGCTCAAAATATCTTCAAAAATGTAGGTTCTTAAATTGCCAATATGCGCGTAATTATAAACCGTCGGGCCGCAGGTATATAGGCCAGCTTTGCCAGGCTCAATGGGTTTGAAGGTTTCTACGAGCCGCTTAAGCGTATTGAAAAAAGAAAGTTCCATGGCTGGCAATGGTTTTTATAGCCATTGCACGCTTTAGCAAGGACTTACGCTCAGCTTAATCCGCATACTGGTGATTTTCATATTGCCGTTTTGCACCAACAAACTGGTGTTGATTCGCAGCGAGGTGCTGTCGTTAGAGCCACAACCTGACCAAACCGCGCTTTGGTCATCAGGCGCCAACAAAACAGTGTCGAGGCCGCGGGATGCGCCGCCCATGGACCAGCTCAAGGGCTTAGCACTTGTCCCAGCCGCAAAAAGCTCCGCCTGAATCGTGGCTCTGCCGCCCCCCGACAAATCATGCTGACCTTTAAATTCAATCGAAGCGATTTTCACTTTGGTTTGAGCAGACAGATGCGCCGGCAGCACCAGCATGCAGGTCTTGCGCCCGCCCGAAATAACCTCGTAAGCTTCTGGCTCGACGCGTATAGATAGGTGCTTGGAGCTCAAAAAAGTTTCTGTTGTAGTAGGCATGCACCCAGAGCCCCCCACGACCACTTGATCGATGGTGATTTCACCAGCAAAGGCCCGCATCCCAAATATCAAAAACCATAAGCTTAAATTTTTCATCGTTAATGGCTTTAGCTCCAACGGCTAAATTTTGGAGCAATTACGGCCAACTAACACCCCGAGGTGAACACTGACTTGACTTAAAGTGTACGGTTAATCTAATCTAAAAATAGAGGAACAGAAAGTACACAAAGTGACTATCTGTTGCGAGGAGGAAACATATGGCTAATAAATATAAAGACCAAATGGCCAATCAAAATTGGAACCAAAAAAATCAAGTAAATCAACAAGGTAACCTAAATCAAGGTGGCGGTCGTAAATCCGAAGGCTTTGATAAAGGAAGCGCCATTAATCAAAAGAAACAGCCATGGGAACAACAAACAACCCGTAACGAAGCTGGACGTACAGCTATTGGACAAGCAGATCTGAAAAGACCTTTCCAATCTGAAGACGTTGACGATGAAGACACCCGAGGTTCATTCTAAACTCGCGGGTCTATAAAAAATGGGCGTCATAAGTCAAAGAGGCTTTGACGCCTTCTTAATGCTTGTAAATTAAAACAAATTCATAAATCAGGCCTTAAGTGGCACTGTCAATCATTGGTTCATATATAATAATAGGTATATGGAACGAATAATTTTTACCACACTGATTGCGATATTATTGCCACTAAGCCTCTGGGGAAGTAACGCGCAAAGTCAGCCCAACTCCCCTATGAGATTCGAAGAAAATCTCGGCCAATGGCCAGAAAAAGTCTTGTTTGCTGGACGGGGCGGGGAGTCGCGCCTATTTGCCTTCACCAAAAAAGGGCTAACATTAAACAACGGCCTAGAGATTTCCTTCCAAAACAGCAATCCAAACCCTGAGGTATATGGCGGTAACGCCACCGGTGGCAAAAGCGCTTACTATGTAGGGAATCAGCTATATTGGGCCGAAAATGTCAGACATTTTGGCAGCATAGTTTATAAATCAATGTATCCGGGCATTGATATCGTTTTTTATCCCAGCGACAACGCCATCGAATATGACTTTATTGTGGCCCCCGGAGCCGATGCCTCACGAATTGAGTTATCTCTAAATGGACAAAAAAGCACTCGATTAACCAAAACTGGCGATTTACTAGTAAGCTCTGCAGTCGGCAGGATCCTGCTTAAAAAACCTATCTCTTACCAACTAAACCAAGCGGGCAAAAATGAAATTGCGAGTGCCTATCGAGTCATCGACAAAAAGCGCGTTGCTTTCGACCTAGGCTCATATGATCGCTCCAAGGAACTCGTCATAGACCCTGTCGTTGCCATGGGCGGTTCTGCCTATTTGGAAGGCAGTGCCCAAGAGGTGGTGCTAACCATCGATTACAATTCTGCAACCTCTGCGATTGCTGTGGGCGGCTGGTCGAAATCGAGTAACTTTTTTAAGAAATTTAACGCCACATCATCCTATAATGACAACACTCTCGGCGGCAGTGCCGATGGTTTTATAACCATCACTTCCTCCGATGGCAGCGCGATCAACTATTCAGTGTTCGTAGGCGGCACCATAACGGACGTGGTCAGTAGCCTAAAAATGGATACCGCCGGCAATGTCTATGCGGTTGGTTACACGAATTCCACAGCTTTCCCTCACCCAACCACACCCTGGAGCACCACGGGTTCAGGAGATTTTGACGGCTTTGCCATCAAACTGACCCGAAATGCGACTGATCGATACACACTCACTTATTCGGTGCAAATCAATGGAACCGGAAGCACTTTCCAACAGGCAACTCAACTCGTCTTAGACACCACCACGTCGGGCTGCACAACCGCGGGCAGTGCCTGTGCCGCCATTGTGGGAACTACCACCGCAAGCGACACCCTAGGTGATGCGCTATTTATCAAGTTAAGCTCAACCTTTACCACAGCATCTCCGGGCATCGCTGCTCGCATCATTGGTGGAACGGGACGAGATGTCGGCCAGGCGATTATCCTGGGCCCATCAAACGTGCCTATTATCGCCGGGGAAACGCGTTCCAGCAGCACCTGGAAGCGCGGAGACGGCACTCTCACCACCGCGGCACCTATTACTCTAGCAGGCACCCAAAACTTATTTGTCGCCAGACTCAGCGCCACCGGCCTACTTCCCGCAGCCAATACCACGACCAACTGGATAAGAGGCATACCAACATCGGGGGGGATTCAGTCAATCGGTGGGCTAGAAACGGGTTCCACCACTGCCAGCTTCATTATTAGCGGCACGACCAACGCCAATCTTACCGGTTTTGGAGGCAGTCGGCCTGGGGGTTTGGACATATTTGTCGGCAAATACAGCACCACTCTAGCCACCGCGGGATCTCAACTGGCAGTTACCACAGGGAACTACCGAGGAGGCGTTGGAGACGACCTACAGTACGCGCCACAGAGCCTTTATGTGGATGCCAGCGAAAACATATTCATCACTGGCATGACTAGCCCCGCTGGATTTATTGCTACCAGCAACTTTACCGCTGGATCAGGCGATACGGCTGGTTTTGGCGCATGTCGAGCCGGGGGCACCAATGCTTTTATATCGAAATTTACCCTAGGAGCCAGTGCGCCCACCATCGACTATACGGTGTGCCTCAGCAGTGCGACTTCCACAACAACCTCAACCCTTTTCTCTTTAAGCTCACTAGGTAATCGAGGGATCAGAGATCTAGGCAGCACCATCGTGAGCTATACCATTGCTGCTTCAGGCTCTGCGCCCAATTGCCGCTGCGGCAGAACCGTTGTTTTGGCGGCAGGTCTGACACATTCTTATATAGGCAGTGTGACCAGTGGAAACAATCATAATGGAGGTTTTCCATTCCTTAATCAGCCAGCGCTCCAAGGCGATGACACAACAGCCTTTTCTGGAGCCGCGTTTGACGCCTTTGTCAGCGCAATTTTGCAAGCAGATGCACCTTTAGCTGGTTGCGGGGGGACCTGTGTTTAGGAGCTAAGTATGTATAAATTAACTTATTTTTTTGCTATTTTGACCCTTGGCGCAGGATTTGCCTTTGCCGAAGATATTATTCTAAATCCAGGCTTTGAAACTGGCAGCCTATCTGACTGGACCATCAGCGATGACTTAGTCGGACGCGATGCCCAGGTGGTTGTCAAAACCAACACCAATTATATCCCGGTGGGGGGCGAATATTTCGCAGCTATTCCTGCTGGCTGTAGAGATAACAGCATCCGTCAGTCTTTTGAAGCTGTTGCTGGCGATCAGATTCAAATTTGGACCTATTTTGAGCCAGTGGACTCGATGCCCTATAACGATAGTGGCTCGATCATCCTAGAATTTCCCAACAACGACAACTTACAGCTTTTCTACGGTGACGTTCTAACCGGAAACTCAGGTTGGACACTGCTGAACTACACGTTTACCCTTTCAGGCACTTACGCCATCGTAGCGAACTCACATAACGAAGCTGACTGCAATTTCCCGAGCGTTTTAGGTTTAGATAAAGTTGTTTATATTTCTAACGGTACCGTTAATTTACCTGACACAGCTGATTATTACATGCTGTTTAAAGATATTGGCCGTAGTAGCAGCAGCAATCCAAAAACCAATCGAGTTGCCCTGAAAAATGATGATTTTGACATAGATAACGTTTACAGCATTAAAGACCTAAGCGATGTCGCGTTGCCTACTCAAATAGTCTACGGAACCAGCACGGTTAATATCAACAATAGACAGCTTCAATACAATGTCTATCCTTTGAGTGGCTCTTACTCAAACAACTCTAAAAAGGTTAAATTCGAAAATATTTTTGAGACCTTAAACGCTCAATACACCATATCCAGACCTACCACGTTGCTGGCACCTACCAGCGTAGGCTCTACTACGCCTGGCGTAGGCAGCTACTATGTCTGTTATGATATTAACCAAGGTTATTCGCATAAAGGCTTTGATGAAAAAGGTCCTGCTAAAGGCTCGTCGCGCTGTGACTATAGGCATGGCAAAAAATACCATGGTCTTCGCTATCATCATGATGACTTAGACGTGACACTGGCCAATAGCGCAATCACGCCAGCTCTAGGTTATGACTTAAGAAAAGCAACTCAGTTTTGCGTGCCAGTGAACGTCAAGTTGTCAGACGGCACCGTGTTAGAATCTAACCAAAGTGCTCAAAATAATCTGGTTTGTTACGATATTCAAAGACGTAGCAGCTTGAAAGAGTACGTGAGCGTTTTGCTTACCGATCAGTTCATTAGCGAAACAGTTAAGTTTAAATCAGACCGCGAACTATGCGTACCAACCAAGGTTTTGGATATCGAAGATGTGAAAACCAGAAGCCACAGCAAGCCCTCTTGCGGTGACAATGACGATAGACGCAATGGTCGTCATGGACGCCCAAGCAACAACGGCAACCACGGCTCATGGGGCCGGGGTTGGGGCAGGAAGTAAAAACCTTATGTTGAAGCTGATTGCCGCCATCTTGCTCGTCAGTGCTACCAGTTGCACGCGGCAGCAGTCAGCTTCGTCTCTCAATGGCGATACAGGATCGGGCGACAGCCCTGCTTCAAATCCCACTTCGCCTCCCGTAAATCCACAACAATACCATCGGCTCGTGGGAAGCACTGGCACCAGCTTGTTTAGCATCCCCACAGGCGGCGGCAGCTTTGAAAGCATTCAAAACTTAGATCCATCCAAGGGCCAAGAACCTTATGGGGCAATGCTCAAAGCCTCTGATGGCAAACTGTACGGACTTCATAGTGTTGGCGGCTCGCATGGCTTTGGTGTCTTGTTTCAACTAGATCCAAGCTCGGGCGAGTACCGCATTAAACACGAGTTTGCGGATACAGACGGCGCACTTCCCAAAGGATCGCTCATTCAGGTTCAAAATGGCAAGCTGGTGGGCCTCGCTACCGGCGGCGGTAATACAGGAAATGGGGTTATCTTCGAATTTGATCCAGCGGGCGATGTTTACACGGTAGTCCATGAATTCGATGCCGCTGAATCGGATGGCAGCAATCCCTATGGCGCTCTCATCGAGTCAGCCGACGGAAAGCTGTATGGCTACGCCTATGCCGGCGGTCTCAATGGCGCAGGGACGCTTTACTCTTTTGATCTGGGCAGCAGAACCTATCAAAAAGAATGGACTTTTGATCCAACCAGCGGTGCTAATCCACGAGGAAGGTTGATCCAGGGGGCAGACGGACTATTATATGGGCTGACATATCAAGGTGGCGCCAACGGATGTGGTGTATTGTTCAGCTTTAACACCGACACCAAAACTTACACCGATCTATATGATTTTACCGACACCACAGGATCGTACCCCAAGGGCTCTCTCCTTTTGGTTGGCGAGCAGCTTTACGGACTGACCAGCGCCGGCGGCACGTCCGATAAAGGCGTTTTGTTCAGCTTTGAGCCTGGTGCCACGCCAGCATATCAAGTTAAGTACAATTTCGACAATGTTCACGGCTCAACGCCCGAAGACAGCCTGGTGCGTGCAGCAAGCGACGGAGCCCTCTACGGGCTGACAAGCGCTGGTGGCGCGTCAGATAAAGGCGTTTTGTTCACATTTAACCTTGAAAGTCTGAGCTTAACCGTACTCTACGATTTCACCGGCCAGATACCGTTGGGCTCTCTCATTGAAATTGATTAGCGAATCACACCAATTTAAACAGCAGCTTTGTATAATCAGCCGCATGAATGCCTTCGCAGGTTACATTTCACTCAGCAGCCAAGCTGTACTCGAGCAAAAAATACACTATATGGCGGAAAATCTGGTTCGCTACCAACCAGACGAGCAACATTTTTTTGGGGACCACCGCGCCAGATTTGTTCAACTGGTGCGTTACAACACACCCGAATCAAAAAACCACAAACCACATGCCGGCTATCTGCACGACATTCGCCTGGATGGTGAATTTGAAGGCAGCGATGCAGATTTCGCTCTAAATACTTTTAAAAAACACGGCGTCGAAGGTTTCAAAAATTTGCGGGGCGATTTTGCCCTCGCCCTTTGGGACAATGCTTCTGGCGAGCTAACCTGCCTCAGAGACGCGGTAGGGCAGCGACTTTTATACTACACCTACCGTCCAGGAAAGTTTTTGGCCTTTGCCACCACCATCCGTGCCTTAACTTCGTTGCCGGAAATCAGGCAACGCGCCAATCAAGACAAGGCCTCGGAATTTCTGATGCTCATGAGTTCCGCACCCGAGCAAACATTTTATCAAGATATCCATCGTCTTGCCCCTGGCCACAGCTTGCACCTAACCAGAGGACAGCTCACGACCAAAAAATTCAGTCATTGGCCCATCATTAAACCGATTCACTTTGCCAAGCCTCAAGATTACGAAGAAGCCTTTTTAGAACTATTTGCCAGCGCCATCAAAAGCCGGTCTCGAAGTCTGTATCCCATAGGCGCCCATTTGAGTGGTGGCCTGGACTCGTCCTCTGTGGCTGCCCTTGCCGCGCAAATGGGACAAACGATCCATACCTATAGCGCATTTCCCCCCATTGGCTTTACTGGACAACAAAAACCTGGTTGGAATCTAGATGATACCCACCACGTTCTGTCGCTGACTCGAAAAAATCCAAATCTAAAACCAACCATTCTGCGCTCCGAAAATAAAAACCTATTTTCAAACCTGAATGACAGTTACCCCTATTTGGACGGACCGCCCCTAAATCCGTGGAACCGTGTTTGGACGGACGAAATTTTCGAAGCCGCGGCAAAAAACAACGTTAGAACTCTTTTAAGTGGCGCCATGGGAAATGCGACAATTTCTTGGCATGGCCACACCGTAAAACAACAGCTAGGGCGCCTCGCGCGCCAAAGCACCAACTGGCTGGGTCGGCCCTGGGCTGAGGCCCTTAAGCAATGCGCCATTTCTGAAAAGGCAGCGAGCGCAAAAAAAGAAATCTTTCACAGGCACCACTGGCGCCTACAAAATCCTCGGATGGCCATGGTCAGCGGCGGCCTCGTCCAAGAGGCGCTGGCTTTCTTTAGTGCAGAAAGAGCGATCTGGGGCATCGAAGTCCGTGATCCCACGCACGATCAAGCCTTGGTCGAATTCTGCCTTGGCTTACCGAACAACCAATTTGTAAGCAAAGGCATGAACCGCAGTTTGATTCGCCGATCAATGAAAGGCTTTCTGTCAGAAGAGATAAGGCTTCGAGTCGACAAAGGGGACCAACTATCTCACTGGCCAATTAAGATAGACGAGACGTACCATCAAATGAAAGAAGAATGGGCCCAGTTGGCGGTTTGTCCCACCGTATCTCCGTTAGTAGATGCTGCGCGCCTTTCGGGAATGATTGAAACTTGGCCCAAACTTGAGGTAGGCTTGCGTGAAACGAAGGGAGAATATCGGACTGTCTGGCTTAGAGCCTTTTTCTTGGCCCGATATGTCAGTTGGATTGAACATGGTGGAAGAAGAAAAGAAGGCCTGGGTAGCCCCTGAAATTATTTTAATCGCAGACGTCAAATTGGAGACAGAATTCAACTTTGGCGGCTCAGGCGATTTGCAGCTATTGGGTTCATGAAACGCGGATTTACCATTGTCGAGCTCGTTTTAAGCATCGCCATTTTAGGCGTTATCGCTTTTGCGGTAGCACCTGGCATTAAGGCAGCAGTCGATAACTACGTCTTAATTACCACGCGAAGACAAGGTGTTACCGAAGCTCGAAACGCCATGGAGCGCATGATTCGCGAGTTAAGGCTCTTGCCAGCCAGCGCTCAATTAACCAACATCGCTGCTACATATGTGGTCTTTCAATACCCGGTAGGAACTACCATTCTCTACTATAGCTACGCAGGCGGTTTATATCGGAACTCAGACTTGCTACTCTCCAATATTACTAGCCTCAATTTTGCCTATTACGACCAATCCGGCGTGGTTACCGCCACACCCGCCAACGTACGCAGCATTGAAATTAGCCTTACCACCGATTTACCCTACACCTTACGCACACGCGTATTCATGCCCAATACCGGCAACGAATATCAAGGGTTTAGCCAACAATGAGAGGAACTTCATTAATTGCAGCAGTGGTCGCTATCGGCATTATCGGTACCATGTCCATGGGCCTGCCTGTATTGGTCAGCGAAAACCAAGCTTTAAGAACAGGCCAGTTGCAAAACACGCAAGCCTACTATTCCTCCAGAGCCGGGCTAGAATTCGCCAAACGTCAATTATTTTTAGATGCGGTGCTCAGCACGATTCCGGCGAGGCAGTTTGTAGGCACATCCTGGACTTTCACGCGCACCGCGGGCACAGTCAGAGCGGCAGGCACTTACGGTAACTCGACAGATACATTCTCATACAGCGGAGACGTTATTTTCTTGGTAGCCAGCGCCACTAGCACTAGCACCGGCACCACCTCTTTAGTCGTCAACGTTCCAACGGGCACTCAAAATGGCGACACCATGTTAGCGGCCGTCACAGCACGTACCAATGCGGTCACATTTACCACGCCCGCCGGTTGGACCTTGGTGTTGACACAAACGCAAACCAGCGCGAATACCGGCGTGATCAGAATCTACCGAAAAACTGCCTCTGGCTCAGAGCCGGCTTCTTATACCTTCACCTTGAACTCAAATCAGGACGTCGTAGCCGGCATTTTAACCTTCAGAAATGCCAACGCGACAAACCCCATTGACGCCTCTGCTTCGGCCGCCACCGCTTCCGCCACCGCGCAGGCGGCACCAACGGTAACCACAACCGTGACCGACACCATGATCGTCACCTTTCATGGGATCAACCGGGGCACGACGTTTACGGCTCCTACGGGCATGACCGAAATTTTTGATATCCGAAGCGACGCCACCACCAATGGCATAACGCTCCTGGCCAGCATGGTTCCCAAACCCACCACCGGCGCTTCAGGAACCAAAACAGCGACAGCTGCTGCAGCGCAAAGAGGTCAAACGGTCACGGTTGCGCTGGAGCAATAGCCGATCATGAACTAAAAGCCGCGCCACCAAGCGTTGTTCTCCGCAGGAGAACGATTAATGAAAAAAAGAACCCTGGCAGCTTTCATGCTTTCAAGCAGCCTACTGTGCGCGCACGGTATAAATGATATTTCTAGAGAATTTGGCAACCGGCTCGCTGACACCTTCCATCAGATACTTCAAAGTATGGAATACAAAATGGGAAATCGATATGCGGAGATGGGTATTGATAGCAAACTCGTCAACTATCTCGAAGATCGCATAAGAACTACAGCAATAGATGAATTCGGCACCGAACACTTAGATAAAATTGCCGCCAAATGCTCAGCCAGAGATCTCGATCTAATCTACGATTTCACTGCAACAACGGTTAAAAAATATGTCGTTAAGCTAGGCAATATCATGAAGGCACCGCTGCCCTTCATGTCGGACGAAAAATTCACCGCTCTATGCCTAAAGACCGCGGAACAAGTTCACACTGCCTTCGAGGCATCAGGGCAGCTCGAAAGCTATCACAGCGCCATCAAAGAAGGAAATTACGAACTGGCGACAGACATCGTTAAAAAAACCCTTAAAGGCAACGACGCCATCGCCAACTTGGGCATGGTGCTGCTGGTGTTTTTCATGGAAGCCCAGGACATGATTTCCAAGCACTTCAAAGAAGATCTGGAAGAGTTAGAAGGCACACTATTTAAAAAAGGCGCATTAACGCCTTCCTGCAAATCCCTGATAAAAGGACCCAGCGCCGAAGAAGAGCTTTAGCCTAAAAAGCGACAGCACGAGCGGTACAGCTCATTCGAAAAATGGCTGCGCCGCTAGCGAGATCCTCTCCCTTTTCCACAACGACCCGGGCATCAAAAGATTTTTCATCCCCCAAATTGCCACCGCCCAATTCCAAACCCGGCACAAAAAATCGGATCCGATACGCGTCAGGCGTTTGCGCTTCAGTCCCAAAAACCCAAAAGCCAAGCGGTATCCCGGAGCGCCAAACAGCGATTTGATCACCCGCTAAGCCAAGCGACATTTGAGTTGAATGAAACGAAAGGAGTGGCTTACCTGTGATACTGCTTTCAGAAAACGAAAGGCTCTGGCCTTCTGGTCCCTCACAGGAAATCTGCCAGCTCGCAAGTGACATCGCGGCACTTAAAAAATACAAGGCAAATCCAATCAGCGATATTTTCATGCGATGACAGTAGCATGAGCTCACCGGGTGTTTTCAAGAAAGATCAACACCCTTCTAAGGCCTATCCGCACAATGCCATTTGCCGCGCGATAATATGCAGTTGTAACCGCACACCTCTTTCTTGCCCCGGCTTTGATGGCATTCGAATTTTTTTGGCGCTCCCACGTGAACATCGATATCGCCACCAGTAGGCGCAGGCGCTATACTAGCCGCCTGCGGCTGACTCACCGCCTCAACCGGCGGTGTTTGAATACCCAAATAGCCTTCCCGATAGCCGCGCCTAAAAATTTCTTTTTGTTCCTCGCGGCACTGCGTCGCATATTGGGTATTCATCAAACGCTTTCGCTGGGCATCATTTCGACCGAGCGCATAAGCACTTTCATGGTTGCAATAATTCATCTGAAAAGTTTCGCGCATGCTCGCACACCCACCGAGCAGAACCAATATCAGTAGCAATAACGATTTCATGTAACAAAGCTAACATGTCAAATCGCAATGCCCAAATCTCGGGCCTATTCATTTGGTTCAACAAAACTTGCTCCGACAACAGCCCCGCCCAGCACCACGCCCATAACACCTAAAAAGCCGCTTTCGGGCACAAGCACCAAAACAAGCAGACCAAGTGGTATTGACCAAGAAAGGCCCCAGGCGAAATCAACATTTCTTGAATCAGTGCGCGGGTGTTGAACAATCGTCGTTTCGGCGGCAATCACAGAAACAAAGAGAAATCCCATCATCAATACGAATGTTTTCATATAAGAAGAAACGAAACCATAACCAGTGTTACTCCGCTCAACAACCCAGGCTGTTGAAAAAATTTCATCGAAGTGCGACAAAGAATGTATGCCTAAATATGTATTATTAATTATTTCGCTTGCTACAAGTTCGTTTCTCATGACCTATTCCATACAAACGCAATGGTCAGAAGGAACTAAGTGGGTAATTGAAAATACGAGCTCGCCTTGGTTGCTCCATGCAGTCTCAGCGCCTTTCTCGCATACGGCGCCTATGTTATAGCTAATTTTTATCCATTGCGGAGGCAAGGTTAAACTGGAGGCTTTTCAGCATCGGCTCTTGGAGCCTCTAACTGTTTTTCTAGCGCTCTTATAGCGACCATTCTTTCCAACTTCTGCCGCTTGTCTCGATACTCTTTTTCTGCTCGCTCAAGCAACCAAGCTTCACTTTGAAAACGAGCATCAAAGAAAAAGCCCCAATGCTCCGCACGAACAACCGCATCACCCTCTTTGGCCTCATTAACCGCTAATTGAACCGCATTTTCTGCAACTTGCTTGATGCTATCTGGCGGCACGACACCTAAATATGCCTTGAGATGGTCCTGTCTAAATTTGTCTTCCGCCTCTATAGCAATCGCCAGCTTCAGACCAAGAAGCCTGTTTTCAGTCGTGATAGCATCTTTCGTGAACGACAGTAGCATGCGCATGAAAGTCGCCTCATCAGGCCCCCTGACCCACACCTGGTTTTTGAACCTTCTCTTCAAAGCACCCTGCGTATCGCCCTCCAAGTCGCTCACCTGATTGGAAGTAAAAAACCAAAGACAATGCGCCGAATCTCCACCCAGAATCGTTCTAAACGCGCTCTCCAACTCTTCTTGCGCCGTCGAATGATAGTTACTTGTGCCAGGTGTCAACGCCCGCATGAAAAACTCAGCATCGTCCACCAGAATGACGTTCACTCGACCAGGTTTAGATAAATTTTGCCTGCACAATGAAGCCGCGAGCCGAAAGTTGGCGGCCTTTGCCAAAACTTGACTCGGCACACGGTAGACTTTGAATTGCGGCCAACGGGCAAGGCTTTCACCCACACCCGTTTTTCCTGTGCCAGGCTCCCCATAGAGCAAAACGGTGGATTGTTTCAAACCGTTCCTGGCATGAGCCAGCGCCCGGTAAACGACAGCATCCAGTTCTTTCTTGGTTACCGCATTAAAAATGAAACTTTCATAGTCTTGGGCGTCATTAGGCTCCACAATGCTCACATGCTCCCAGAACTCGCCTCTTGGCCCCCCCCCTTCTACAAACCAAGTCCACGCTTTTTGCAAAGAAGAAAGGCTTATCTGCTCTGAAAAAGGCACGGCAACTGAAGACAAAAGCATCACCGCGAATCTAGCCCGCGGCCGTTCATGCAAACCAGCAATGGCATTTGCAGCAAACCAGGCAATAAACTTGCCTTGCAAAAGTAGATAGTCGGAAGTTGAGAAAGCCGTCGGCGTCCCGTTAGCGCAAGATGCAAACAAAGCAAATGCAATAATGCGAATACTCAGTTTGTTATACGAATAAAAAAGGGACATCATGATAAAACGAACCAGCATCCTGTTTCTATTTCTGACTGCGCTACAATTGCTCGCCACGCCATTCAAAGTAGCCACGTGGAACATCAACAGCGACCGTCGCGCAGAAGAAGGAACCAACATTGATCGGCTTTTCGAAGGCCGTTTTAAGCTGGAAACCCGAATTAACGCGATCATGCAGACCATAAAGGACGAAAAGCCCGAGCTGTTATTTCTTCAAGAAATCGATCCTCAGGGTTGGGACAAGGTGTATGAAGCGCTCAAAGCAGAGGGTTACCACGTCCATAAAACTCCCTACAACGCGAACGAGAAGGCATTTTGGCTAATGACCGCCATTAATCCCGGGCGTTTTAAGTTCTTGGACAATGGAACTCATTCATTGGTTAACCCACAACTGTTGGATCCAGAGCAGCTGCACAATGTGAAAAATCACGAGGGCAATTTAAACACAGATTTTCACAAAATGGTGGCATACGCCAAGATCAAAGACCTTAAAGAGGGCCGGGAATTTTTCACGTTTAATACACACCTGGGCATAACGTGGGAACACAAGGTTCGTGCAACCAATGAACTGATCTCCACAATCCGAGAAATTGCAAAAGGTGAACCAAGCCTTTTGGCGGGAGATTTCAACTCATTCTCAGATGAACTACTCAAAGAAGACACAGAAGTAACCGTCAAATACTCCATGGTGCCCTTGAAAACACAGTTCGATACCCTAATGAGCCATATGAAAACAGCTGATTTGAATAGCATGACTCAAAAGAATGACGACTCTTTGCACGTGCTTAATCACGATGGATCAGCAATGTTGCCCAGCTCATTTGTCTTTTATTTGTACGATTTCAAAAAGGGAACCCTTTCCGGGCCTGATTTCGTGCTTCACCAAGAGATATTAGACGGAAAGTCTCAACTGTCAGAAGACAAACAAAGAGAGTTTTTAATTACAAAGCTGGGTAATCGCTACCCTTTCAGTGGAAGATTTGACCACATTTTTGGGCAAGGCTTCAGTGAAGTGCCAGGAACAGCAAGAATTGTCATTGAGGATATCTATCGTTACAATCCGTTCAAACTGGCTGAAGACATGTTGGATGGTGTCATACCGCCATCCGACCATTTGATGTTAGCAACAATGGTAGATTTTGCGGTGCAGTCTAACGACTAGGCTTTGCTCGATCCTGGCTCACGGGCCGGGATCACGGATTTGAAATCGTGGAAATATACTCAATGGCGAAACTAATTCTAATTTCGGTATGCCTCTGCGCAACTTTGTTTGCTGCACCTGATTTCTCATGGCTGAACGGAAACTCCCGACAAACAGATTTTCCGCTTGAGACAAAATATTTTACCGGCCAATTTATCTTCGACGCCAATTACGTCTATGACTTCGCCAGCCCCGCGGACCATTCACTAGTAGGCTCCAGCAACACAGGTCGTACCAATGAACTTCAAGTCCAACAGTTAGGCATTGGTGGTGACTTCCACTTTAAAAACGTCAGAGGCAGGCTCATGACTCAGTTCGGCCTATACTCAACAATGACCCCCAGAAGCGACCCAAGCCCAGCTCGAGGGCAATGGCAGCTCGACGATGCCTATCGATACATTTCAGAAGCTTATGCGGGTTACCATTTCGATCTTTGGCAAGGCGTTAACGTAGATGCCGGCATATTCATGTCTTACATAGGATTGTGCAGCTACTACAACTACGAGAACTGGATTTATCAGATGTCGTATGTTTCCTCGAACACGCCGTGGTATTTTAACGGCGTTCGCATCCAGGCGTTTCCCGTTGAAGAAATCAAGCTTGAGCTCTGGCTAATTAATGGTTGGCAATCATATGGAATGTTTAATCAGGCACCAGGCGCTGGGGCTCAAATTTCTTGGCGACCGGGCGATCGTTGGGCCTTGGTAACCAATAACTATTTCGGCTACGACACAGCAGGCACACCAGGCCGGATCCGATTACACACTGACAATAGCGTTCAACATAAGTATTACGACAATCCAAATTCCTGGCTAAGTAAAGCAGCTTTTTCGCTTACTGCGGATCTGGGCTGTGAAAGCGGGGGAGGCATTGCATGCGGGGAGCAATACTTCGCTGGTCTAATGGCCTATAACAGATTCTGGTTTTGGAAAGATCAGCTGGGGCTAACACTAGGAACGGGGGCAATTAAAAATCCAGGGCGATATTTGGTTGTAGTGCCAGCAATTAATGGCGCCACAGCAGCCTCAGGCACCCCTTATTTTAGCCTTAAACCAGGCGACGATTTCTGGGCCTGGGACGCATCTGCTACCTTTGACTATATGCCAAACCAATTCTTGACGCTTAGGCTCGAATACACCCACAGAGAAGCCAGCGTTCCATATTTTGCGAGCACAGGCGGCATCACGCCGCCAGGTGGAAATCATGGCACACCAACCACACTAATACAAAACTGGGAGCCCGACCTATCCAAGTCAGAAAACCGGGTCAACCTGGCGCTGCTGGTAAGATTCTAGTGGTGGGTCGTCACGGATTCGAACCGTGGACCAACGGATTAAAAGTCCGATGCTCTACCGGGCTGAGCTAACGACCCACACTTTGGTGCCGTTTTGTGTAGTCATGAAACCATCTTCTGTCAATGCAGTTTTCTTAACAATTGCGAGCGCCACAGGCCCATCGCTCTCAAACTCGCTCACCATCGAACTTACCTCGGGTGAAGCGCGTAAAGCTTCGAAATCTTCCTGTGCACATCGAAACGCGACTAAAATACGTGAGACTTTGTCATAGGTATTTAGCCGGGAGATAACTTCTTGGCCAATATAGCAACCCTTGTTCCAAGAAATTAGTTTATCCAATCTCAGCTCAAATGGATTATTAGACTCACAGATTTCATTCGAGGCTTTAGGCAAACCTCGCGCGATTCTTTGCTCCTCAGAAAGCCGGATTAACTCAAATCCAGGATTGTCGTTCAGCGATGACACCGATATTTTTTCCGCGAACCAATATTTTTCCAGCCAGCCCATTAACGTCGACGGCTCCTCGTGTGCACTCATCAACATCCAACGATCTTGTTCTAGCTGATACTGGCGCACTACGTCGACAAGTCTGCCCTTAGAATTAACAAAGCAATTCTCCACGACGGCACCGACTGGCACGTTCAAAATATCCCTAGTTGAAAGTCGATGCAAAAATGCGGTAGCGTCGGGCCCTGACACTTCTACAAAAGCGCTACAAGGAGACCAAAATGAAATATCGTTTACTTGCACCGGGACCAACTCCTGTGCCGGATCGTGTGTTAAGCGTCATGGCGCGTTCCATTTACCACCACCGAACCCCGGCCTTTGAAAGGGTTTTCGCTGATTGCATCCAAGGTCTCAAGTGGGTGTTTCAAACCAATTACGATGTTTTGGCGCTATCTTGCTCCGGAACGGGTGCCTTCGAAGCCACTTTCCAGAATTTTTTCTCGCCCGGAGACAAGATTATCAATCTCTCCAACGGTAAGTTCGGCGAACGCTGGGGCAAAATGGGCACCGCCTTCGGCCTAAACATGGTCTCGATTGATACCCCCTGGGGCCAGAGCCCCAAACCGGAACAAATTTTAGAAACTCTGGAAAAACATCCAGACGCCAAGGCCGTATTTTGTGTTGCCAGCGAAACCTCAACCGGCTCAAGAAACCCCTATGAAGCAGTCGGCCAAATGCTGAAAAGCCGTCCGGGCTGTCTATTAGTTGTCGACGCCATTACCGCGCTAGGCGTGTGGGATATAAGCCCCGAACGCGACGGCATCGACATCCTCATCACAGGCTCACAGAAGGCCCTCATGCTGCCTCCAGGGCTCGCTTTCCTATCAGTCAGCCCTAAGGGGTGGGAAGCGAACCAAACGTCGAAAATGCCGCGTTTTTATTTCGACTTGGCCAAAGAAAGAAAAGCGCAAGCCACCAACCAAACAGCGTACACGCCAGCGATTTCCCTGATGACAGGTCTACAAGAAGCGCTATTAATGATGCAAGAAGAGGGCTTGCAAAATATTTTCGCCAGACATGCCCGCATGGCGAAAGCCGCACGAGCAGCCATGGCCGCTCTCAACCTAACGCTATTTCCAGACACACCAGCTGACTCGCTAACGGCCGTTAACGCCCCAGAAGGCATTAAAAGCAACAGTGTGTATACCGGCCTTAGAGATAGAGCCAACCTAACCATCGCCGGCGGGCAGGACCAACTCAAGGGCAAGATTTTCCGAATCGCGCACCTGGGCTATTTCGACGACTTAGATATTTTAACGGTATTAAGCGGCCTAGAAATCATCCTAAGACAGGAAGGCTACACCAACTTCCAACCCGGTGCCTCCATCGCAGCCGCCAGCCCGATCTTAGCCGAAGGCTTCGTCAAGGCATAACGCTCCTATACCCTCTCCAACTCCGTTGGGGAGGGTTAGATTATGCTTTTCGTGCGGTGATTTGATCTACCAGGTCGTTCAGTTGATCGATGCTGCCGAAATGAATGACCAATGAGCCTTCGCCCTGGTTATTTCTCAGCTCAACTCTCGTGCCAAGCACTTGCTCTAAGCGCCTACGCACTTCTTTTTCTTCACCAGACTCCAGCTTCTTTTTAGAAAGAGGCTTCTTCTGATGCTGTTTTTGCGCCACTAAAGTCTCGACAGCGCGCACACTAAGGCCCTGCTCTACGATCTCGCCGGCCATTTGCTTGATCAGATTTTGATCGTCCAATCCAAGCAAAGCCCTGGCATGGCCCATCGTGAGTTTTTTCGAAACCACACTGTTTTGCACATCCAACGGCAGCTTCAACAGACGCATCGCATTGGTAATTGTGCTGCGTTCTTTACCGACAGCTCTCGCCACCTGTTCTTGGCTAAGGCCCTGCTCTTCGATTAGGCGTTTATAACTCTCAGCTTCTTCAATAGCATTAAGATCTTCGCGTTGAATATTTTCCACTAGAGCTAGGGTCAACAAATCCTTATCGGCAACATCCGAAACAACGCAAGGCACCGTTCGAAGGCCTGCAAGCTCCGCTGCTCGCCATCTGCGCTCGCCTGCGACTATCTCATAGTAGCCCTTACCTTTGCGCACCACAATCGGTTGTAGGACGCCATGAAGTTTGATGCTTGACGCCAGTTCATCCAGCGCGTCCTGCTCAAAATATTGTCGCGGCTGGTTAACGCTGCCTCGAATCTCATCGATGGCAATGCTTACCAGTCCTGTTTCGCCTTTAGGCTCGCTTTTCGGAATTAACGAACTCAGACCCCTACCCAATCCAGATTGTCTTTTTGAACTCATTTTGCCCCTCCTTTCGCATGCTGCTTAATTACTTCTTTGGCTAGCGCCCCATAAGCTTTCGCCCCTTTCGAAGACGGGTCATACACGACCGCTGGCAACCCGTGGCTTGGCGCCTCAGATAGACGCACATTTCTAGGTATCACAGATTTGTAAACCATCTTAGGGAAATGTGTCTTAGCTTCCGCAACCACCTGATGGCAAATCTTGTTTCTGGCATCAAACAGGGTCAGCGCCAGGCCATCTATCTTCAATTGTGGATTCAATGATCCTTGCACCAACTCAACCGTTTCCAACAAATGCGCCAAGCCCTCAAGCGCATAATACTCACACTGCAAAGGGATAATAACCCCGTTGGCGGCGGTTAAGGCGTTGATGGTCAGCAGGCCCATAGAGGGCGGGCAGTCCAATATAATATAGTCGTACTTTTTCTCAACGCCAGCCAGCACGCGCTTCAGATGCGTCTCACGGGAGATAGTCCCCACCAATTCGACTTCTGCACCTGCGAGCTGCGTATTAGAAGGCACCAAGTCAAGGCCAGGCACCGAGCTCTCACGTATGACATCCTCTAACTTAGCTTTACGGATAAGCACGTGATAAACCGTCTTTTCGTCAGAAGAAGGCGAGACACCAAAACCACTGCTCGCGTTCCCCTGCGGATCTAGGTCCATCAATAAAACGCTCTTCTTCTGTGCAGCCAAGGAAGCAGCCAAATTCACCGCTGTCGTCGTCTTGCCGACGCCTCCCTTTTGATTCACAATTCCTATAATACGGCCCATTTTCTGTTATTTCCTTGTCTTTGGTTCCACGTGGAACACTGCTACTTGGCGTTTGTGCCCTGGTTCTAGCTCATAATAGTGTTGTCTTTCAAGTACCCAGCCTTCTCTTTCAACGCTTTCTTGCTCCGACAACCAAAAAGCAGCGCGTCCGTCTGGGGCCATGGCCTTTTTTATCAGGTCCCAAGTTCCCTTCGAAAAAGTAGCTCGGGTGATGGCGTAGGGGATATTGATGAGCGACTCCACCCTTTGATTTAGGACTTTCACCCGATTCAATTTCATCTTCGAAGCTGCTAATTTTAAAAAGGCGCACTTTTTGCTTGAAGATTCGACGAGGACGATATCTTGATCTGGCCATATGGCGGCGGCGACTAAACCTGGAAAGCCAGCACCGCTGCCAAGATCATAAATTGCGAAGTCTTCAAGTCCCTCTCCAGTTGCTGAAGAGGGATTTAGGGTGAGGTCCCCAAAGAGCGTCTGCAACCCCAGCAGGCAATCCATATAATGATATAGATAGATATCCTCCGGCCGATGCACAGCGGTCAGGTTGTGAACATCTTTCCACTGCATGAAAATTTCAAAATGCGCTTTGAGGGCGGTTTGTTGGGAATCGTTCAAGCTAAATTTGGTGTTTAAAAAGTTTTCCACAGGGTTTTCCACAGATCAGGGGGACTTTTTCCACAGATCAGCTTTTCCACAGTTCCACAGGTCGCACCTTTTGTCACCACCTGTGGAAAACTATGACTCTAATTTATAGAATCCTGATTTATTAATGGGTTAGAAGAAATAGTTTTCCACAGGGGCTGTGGAAAACCTGTGGAAAAGCTGTGGATAACTCTAAAAAGCCTGTGGAAAACAATTTTAAAACGCGCTGCTTGATCTGGTTTTCCACAGGGTGATCGATCCTCTTTTCCACAGGAGATCGATTCAGAGATCTAGTTTTCCACAGGTTGCCTGTGGAAAAGCTGTGGATAACCTGTGGAAAAGATCGACGTCAAAAGTTTTCCACAGTTTGTCCACAGGTTCTCCCCCGAGTTTTCCACAGGCAAAAAGATGCAAAACTGTGGAAAACTCTGGCTAGAAAAAGTTTTCCACACTTTCCACAGGCCTGATGATGATGATGAGTTTTAATTACTAATTAACTAGATCATCAGATCGGCCTGATCTCATTATTTTGGCAATAAACCCTTGCGGCTAGATCCACAGCGCGTTAATCAGAGGTTTATGGAAATTAGAATAGCTGTATCTGAACTGTCCAAAGCCCTCCAGTTGCTTCAAGGTGTTGCCCAAAAGAAAAATACGATGCCCATATTGGCTCACGTACTTTTAGAAGCTCAAGGCGGCTCTGTGCGTCTCAGTGCGACCGATTTAGATATTGGATTACAAATTGTTAGAAATTGCGAAGTGACTCAATCAGGCGCCATCACGGTATCAGCGAAATCATTGCTTGATATCGTTCGCCTACTGCCCGGCCCTTATGTGACTTTGGTAACTCTGCCGAACCAGCACTTGCTGGTTAAGAGCGCCAAAACGCAAGCTCGCTTGTTGGCGCTCCCGCCTGAGGAGTTCCCTCGCTTGCCGGACATCACAGGCATTACTTTTAATCAGGTATCAACCAAAGCTTTTGTCGAAGCCATTCAAAAGACGATTTATTCAGCCAGTTTGGATGAAAATCGCTATAATTTGACTGGCGTTTATTTGGAGCCAGGCCAGGAAGTGGGGAATCCTTTTGTGTTTGTTTCCACCGATGGGCATCGATTAAGTCGATATATGCTTTCGTTTGGTGAACAAGGAATTGATCTGAAAAATCCGGTTATCTTACCGCGAAAAGGCTTGATTGAATTGATTAAGATTTTGGAGCCTCATTGCTCAGCAGAAGATTATCGATTTGAACTTGGATTTTCGCATCATCAAGCCGTTTTGAAAACGGAAGACGTGCTACTCACCATGCGGCTTATCGACGGAAAGTTCCCGGACTACAAACAAGTTATTCCGAAACTTTCGGATAAAATTTTCAGGGCAACTAGAGCTGATTTTGTGGCTAGTTTAAAACGTGTTTCTGTGTTGACGAGTGATAAAAACCAAAGCGTGAAACTCTCGTTGAAGCCAGGAGAACTCACAGTTTCGTGCGTGAATCCGGAAGCTGGGGAAGTTTTGGACGACGTTCCAATCGAATACACCGGACCAGAAATGGAAATAGCTTTCAGTGTGGCTTATTTGGTTGAAGCATTGGCTTCTTTATCTGACCAAAATGTCATGATGAGATTCACGGATCCATATTCACCTGCTATTGTGACAGGCATCCATGAAGATCATCATTTATGTGTGGTGATGCCAATTCGGTTATAAATATGAAATTTTTGAAAATGTTCTTGTTGATTGCCTTGGCTGCGCTGCTGGGCTATTTCTTTTTTGCTGATAAAAATATTGCTTGGGAATCGCTTAAAGCAAAATTTTTGAAGACGACAGATAAAGTCGAAGAAACCGTGAAGCAGCCGATTATACCGGAAGCACAGGAAGATTATTCGCATCAAGATAGAGAGCGACTGGATTCAATCTTGGACGAGGCGAACCACTAATCCAATGGGTATTCGGCTTGTTCGGACATGAAGCCTTCTAGAACGATGCTGTTATCGTTTACTTGCACCACTGGGCTTGGATACATCGGCACTTTGCCATAGCCGCCTGGGATATCGATTACGAAAGTGGGTTGGCATAAGCCAGACAGATGCCCTCTGAGAGACTTTACCAAAGCTTGCGCCTCTGGCAGCGGCACTCTGAAGTGAGCGGTTCCTGGGGCAATGTCGCATTGGTGTAAGTAATAGGGCCTAGCTCTTAATCTGGTGAGATGTCTGAACAAAGCTGTCAGCACAGCCGCATTATCGTTTATGCCTTTTAACAAAACCGTCTGGTTGAGCACTGGCACCCCACCGTCTGCCAGAGCAAGCAGGGCGGTCTCAGTTGCATTTGAAATCTCTTTTGGGTGATTGGTGTGGGAAAGAATATAAATCGGCTGATATCGCTTCAGAATGCTTAGCAGGTTTTCGGTGACGCGCATGGGTGCGAAGGTTAGCATTCGGCTAGCTAGGCGGATGATTTCGACCGAAGGTATTTGCCTAATTTTAGACAGTAGTTTTTCGAGACGATCGTCGTCAAGTAATAGAGCGTCTCCGCCGGAAACGATGACTTCTTTGATTTCTGAGTGAGCGGTTACATAGGCCAAGGCTTGCTCTAGGTGCTCCGTTTTTGGAGTTGGCCCCTGTCCTACCCAACGTTTGCGGGTGCAAAAGCGGCAATAGGAGGCGCACCTGTCGGTAATCAGCAATAAGACCCTGTCTGGATAGCGATGCACCAAATGCGGAACCACTTCATGATCTTCTTCACCTAAGGGGTCGCGCCTGTCGAAGGTGTCTGGCGTGAATTCAGATTGGCGCGGAATGACCTGTAACCTTAACGGATCTTCGGGATCGCTTGGGTCGATCAGTGATAAAAAATGCGGGGTTACTCGAAGCGGCAGACCAGCAGTATTACTGAGCGATGCAATAGCGGCTTTTTCGTCGTTAGAAAGTGGGAAATAAAGCTCGAGATCGGCAATACTTTTAGGGCTCGATCGCAATTGTTCTTGCCAGGTCTTCGTCATAATTTTTTGCTCTATTTAAAAGATTTTGCAGATAATTATCGTCAGGATTTAAAACCAATAAGCCTTCAAAGATGGTGGCAGCTTCTGCTGATTTTCCCTGCAATAATAATCGATAGCCAATCTCAGCCATCTCATAGGCTTCTTCTTTGGAAATGCCAATAAGCTCAGCTATAGACATGCTAAAATTCTCTCATAATCTGTGTGTTCTAAATCTTCAGCCCTGGATTTCGGGTTAATGTTTAGGTTCAGTAAAATGGATTCAATGTTTTCGTATTCTGAAAGTGAGTTGGTTAAAACTTTTCTTCTCATAGAAAAAGCCGCTTTTACTAAATGAACAAACTTGTCCCAGTCGCCTCTGAATGGATTTGCTTTGGGCCTTAGACAGATGACGCTGGATTCAACTTTGGGAGGTGGCCAAAATACTTCAGGAGCTACCACTTCGATAATACTAATGTCGAATCTGGATTGGAGCAGCACGGATAAGAGGCCGTACGTTTTTGAATGGGGGCCAGCCGCAATTCGGTCTGCCACTTCTTTTTGTATGAGGTAAACGGCACCTAAAATTTGATCAAATATTCTGGCGGTCTCAAAAAAAAGTGTACCGCTTAAATGATAGGGCAGATTGCCACTTAGGACGAACGGTTGTGACTCTGGTGAGCTTTCAAAAAAAGTGGTGGCATTGGCTTCATGCAAAATCAATTTGCCAGCGTCAATTTGAGACAGAAAAGTGTTTTGCAAAATAGGAATTAAGTCGCGGTCTCTCTCGATAGCATGGACGATGGCGCCTTTGACCAAAAGGCTTTTGGTTAGCGCGCCGAGACCTGCACCGATTTCGTATACCGGGGTTTCGTTTGAGGTTCGCAGCGAACAAATCGCATCAGCGATACGTGATAACAAACCCTCGTCTTGGAGAAAATTTTGCCCAAAGGACTTTTTGGGCGTGTAACTGCGCATCAGGATTTTCGTCGCCTTTGGGCTCTGTTTTGCTGTGGCTCTGCATTGGCAGCTGGAAGGGCAAGCGCTTCGGCGCCAGGCTCTTTGCCGCGACCTAGTTTTTGGGCAACGGCTTGTTGTTGCTTAGCTTCTTTTTGCATGGCTTCGAGCATGGCCATATCTGCCATCATTTGCTCGCGAGAGGCCAGTTTGATTTCTGCTTTAAAAATTCTTTCTAACACTGCGCTACGCAATTGAGCGCGCATGGTGTTGAAGATCAAGAAGCCTTCTTTTTTATATTCTTGCTTTGGATCTTTTTGCGCATAGCCTCTGAAGTGAATGCCTTCACGCAAATGATCCATGGCTTGAAGATGGTTTTTCCAAAATTGATCGATAATCTGCAAGTAGATTAATCTTTCAACGCGTCTGATTAACTCGACATCGACCTCTTTTTCTTTCTTATTGTACGCAGCGGTTAGCTGGCGATACAAATGATCCATCAATTCATCGCGTTGATGCGGCAGGCTTGCAGGATCGACGTTAACGCCTGTGAGGGCAAAAAGATCGGCGCAGAGTTCGTGCAGTTTCCATTCGTTGACCGGGGTTTTTTCAGGGCAGGCAATGGCTACCAAGTTGACGATGGTTTCCTCGACCAAATCGAATACCAATTTCTTGATATTTTCGTTGCCGAGCACTTGCTTTCTGAGTGAGTAAATCGCACCGCGCTGTTGATTCATGACATCGTCGTATTCAATTAGCTGTTTACGCGAATCAAAATGAAAACCTTCAACGCGCTTTTGCGCATTTTCGATTGATTTGGAAACCCAGGGGTGCTCGATGGGCTCGCCGTCTTTCATGCCCAGCTTTTCCATCACGGTAATCATGCGGTCGGAGCCGAAGATGCGCATTAGATCATCTTGAAGAGATAGGTAGAAACGGCTGGATCCTGGATCACCTTGTCTTCCCGCGCGGCCCCTTAATTGGTTGTCGATTCGTCTAGATTCATGACGTTCGGTACCGATGATTCGAAGGCCGCCCGCTTCGAGAACTTTTTGCTTATCTTCTCTACAAATCTGTTCGGATTTTTCGAGCTCTTTAGCGTAAAGCGCGATGGCTTTTTCTTGGAATTCTTTGCGTGCTTCATCAGGGACAATGAGGTCAGGCTTTCCCGATAAAAAGGCAAATTCGGCGACTTGCTGATCCGACTCAGACAACTGTCTGGCGACGGCACTTCGGGCCATGAACTCAGGATCACCGCCTAAGATAATATCCGTTCCTCGACCGGCCATGTTGGTCGCAATGGTGACGGATTTCAGTCTTCCTGCTTGAGAAATAATACCGGCTTCATCCCGATGCTTTTTGGCGTTGAGCACGTGATGGCCAATGCCTAGTTTGCCAAGGCCCTTAGCTAGGATTTCGGATTTTTCGACGGATACCGTACCGACTAAGACGGGCTGGCCTTTTTCATGGGCAGTTTTGATATCTTCGATAATGACTTCGAATTTTTCACGTTCCGTTTTGTAAACTTGATCCAGCTCGTCAGAGCGCACCATGCTGCGGTTGGTGGGAATGACCAATACGTCTAAGTCGTAAATTTTAGCGAATTCTTCTGCTTCGGTATCGGCCGTTCCGGTCATACCGCTGAGCTTTTTGTACATTCGGAAATAGTTTTGGAAGGTGATGGTCGCCAGTGTGTGGTTTTCCGCTTGAATGCGAACGCTTTCTTTGGCTTCGATGGCTTGATGCAATCCATCTGACCAACGACGACCGTACATAAGACGACCGGTGTGTTCATCCACAATGACCACTTCGCCGCGCTCGATGACGTAGTCGATGTCGCGTTTGAAAATCGAGTGCGCTCTGAGCGCTTGATTAAGATGATGCAGTGTTTCTAAGTTAATTGGATCGTAGAGATTTTCGACTTCGAGCAGCTTTTCAGCTTTTTCGATGCCGGATTCGGTGAGCATGACTGCTCGGCTTTTTTCATCGATGCTGTAATCAACGTCTTTACGAAGCCTCGGGATAACCGAATTTGTTAGCTTGTATTTTTCGCTGCTTTCTTCGGCTGGACCTGAGATAATCAGCGGAGTTCTAGCTTCGTCGATTAGAATAGAATCCACTTCGTCGACGATAGCGAATTGATGGCCGCGTTGCACGTAGTCGTTCAAATCGAACTTCATATTATCGCGCAAATAATCGAAGCCGAATTCGTTATTTTGGCCGTAGGTGATGTCTGCGAGGTATGCTTGTTTTTTTTGTTCGTCTTGTGTTTGCGGGATAACCACGCCGACACTGAGGCCTAAGAATCGATAGATGCGGCCCATCCAGTCAGCATCTCGGGAGGCCAAGTAATCATTGACGGTCACCACGTGAACGCCGCGACCGGTTAGAGCGTTTAATACCGCGGGCAATGTAGCGGTTAAGGTTTTTCCTTCACCGGTACGCATTTCGGAAATATGGCCCATGTGTAGCGCCATACCGCCGAGCAGCTGTACATCAAAGTGACGCATGTTAAGAACGCGCTTGCTGGCTTCACGGACGATGGCGAATACTTCGTTAAGATGAATATCGAGCACGCTGTTGACGTGTTCTTTGCTGTTGTCATCTGCGCAGGCAGCCGTGATTTCGGTTTTGAGACTTTGCAGCCTGCCGACGAGTTTTTCGTCTGAAAGCGTTGAAATTTGAGGTTCCAAGGCATTGATTGCGGCAACTCGGGGTAGGAGTGCTTTGATTTCACGGTCGTTTTTGGTTCCAAAAATTTTGGTCAGAAAGCGCGTCAGCATGGGTCAGAGTGGTACAGAATCTAACTTATATGGTCAAGCAGCCGTTTGTGAGCTATGGCATGGCAGATATGCTTAAGCGCTGCTCTTGGGTGGGTGAGGGTAAGGCTCACTACGAACATTATCATGATACCGAATGGGGCGTACCGGTCCACGAAGACGCTAAGCATTTTGAAATGCTAATTTTGGAAGGCGCTCAAGCTGGCCTCAGTTGGGAGACGATTTTAAAACGGCGCGGGGGATATCGAGCGGTGTTTCATCGGTTCAACCCAGAGAAAGCTGCGCGCATGAGTGATGCTGAACTTGAAGAGGCTCTGCTGAACCCGGGCATTATTAGAAATCGCCTGAAAGTGTTCTCAGTGCGCAAGAACGCCTTGGCGTTTTTGGCTATTCAAAAAGAATTTGGCAGCTTTGATGCTTATGTTTGGGGTTTTGTGAACAATAAAACCATTGTAAATCGCCCAGCCTCCCTGAAAGATATCGCGGTTTCTTCTAAAGAGTCGGATGCTTTGTCCAAGGATCTGAAAAAGCGAGGCATGAGTTTTGTGGGTAGCACTATTATATATGCTTACTTACAGGCGACTGGTTTGGTGGATGACCATCAAAAGCAATGTTGGCGCGCTTAGCGAATATTCGTTGCTGCGTTCGGGTTGTCCCAGAAGGAGAATGCGAATGAAACATCATTTTTTGGGCGCGCTACTTTTGTTGGCATGCAATTTGAGCTTTGCGGAAAGCGTCAGGGATAAATCTATTGCAGCTGCGAAGACTGGAGATGCGGCAATGTTCGAACAATTGATTTCGACTCAGCCTGGCGAAATTGATAAGCATGTTGCCACTTACGCTTGTGAAGAAGGGCATGTCGATATTCTCGAATTAATCGATCTTTATGATCAGAAGATAAACCCTGCTTCCTGCGCACTGGCTGCTACCAGAGGCAATCATGAGAACGCTGTTCACTGGTTATATAAAAAATTTGGCGATAAAATTTTGGGTGTCGGCGGGGATATCTTGGTGAACCGCATGGTTGAAAACACAAATTTGGTATTGCTTAACTGGTTTAATTTACACTTTGGTCTAGAGGACTCTCGTTCTGAAAGCGCGCTTGTCTTGGCTGCAAAGAATGACAAAGGGCCTAACTACGCAGTGTTTCGTTGGTTGCTTGACCATCGCTTCCCTCTGCCGCTGGTCACCGGCGGTGCTAATGCGATCAGAGAAAGCCGGGAACTCATGAACATTTTGAATAGCTACTCAAGCAAGGAGCCTTACCGTAAAGAATTGCCCCGATTCAAAACCGGGCGCTAGTTTGTCATCCCGGCCTTGAGCCGGGATCCAGCGTTGTACATGGGGCTGGGCCCCGGCTCAAGGCCGGGGTGACATCTAATCTCTAAGCCGATTTTAATAGCTTTAACGCATGTCCCCATTGGTTTTTAGCGAAGCCAGGTATGCACCAAAGCATCGCCAAGGGCTCGATGGCTCTGGCCGCTTCGACGGGGCCCATATCTTCGGCGTCCCAGCCCCATTTGAGTAGGATTTCTCGAACATTGTTTTTGCTGAGGGTGCTGTTACCGCAGATGAACATCGTGGGTCTTTGACCACCGAAATCGGGGTGGACCATGTGTTGGTAACCGACGCAGCTGAAGGCTTTCACGAAGTTTGCTTTGGGGCAAATTTTTTGCAAGCGCTCCATTAGGGATTCACCCGGGCCGGTGAAGTAGGGAAGGATGCCGTTTACGGGCTCGCCGGAAATGGGATTGGTGGCATCGATGATGGTTTTGCCTTTGAGCCTTATGGGGCCGCATGATTCGAGTACCTTTTCGGCAGCATGGCCTTTGACAGCTAAAACAATCAATTCGCCAAACTCGGCGGCTTGCTCGAAAGTTCCTGTCTGCGCCGTGGATCCGGCGACGCTTTTCCAGGATTCGAGCTTGCTTGGCTCTCTGGAGCCCCGCATCACTTCATAGCCTTCTTTTAAAAAGCCGTTCGCTAAAACTTCGCCGACCATACCAGAACCCAATATGCCTACTCTAATCATGACGAGGATTAGAGCATTTGAACCGGATCAATGTCAATGGTCATTCGAGCATTTTTGAGCTTCAGCGTTGGTAAATCTTTTAGGATTTCACATCGTAGCGTGTGTGTGGCACTGCGAAGGTAGAGTTGAATGCGCCATTTGTTTCGAAGTCTTTCAATGGGAGCAGGTGCGGGCCCGAGCAGAGAAGACGCTGTAGTTAATTTCGGTTTAAGAAAATCGAAGATTTGAGTGGCGGCAGTTTGTGCTGCGGTTTGGTCTTCAGATTCGACGCGAATCAATGCTGAACGGACATAAGGTGGCTGTTTGCATTCTTTGCGGTGCTCTGCGTCAATCTCTGAAAATCGATTGATGTCGTGCGCTTTAACGCAGGAAAAAACCGGGTTTGCGGGATCGAAAGTTTGAATCAGCACTCGGCCTGGGGTATCCCGCCTGCCGGCTCTGCCTGCAACCTGGGTTAGTAGTTGGAAGGTTCTTTCTGAGGCTCTGAAATCGGGCATCGACAGACCAATATCGGCCAGAATAACCCCTACCAAAGACAGGCCGGGAAAATCGTGACCCTTGGCGCTCATTTGCGTACCGATTAATATGTTTGCTTTGCCACTTCTAACTTCGTTTAAGATTTGGTTCATCTTGGCCGGTGTGTTGGCTGAGTCTCGATCTAAGCGGACGATTCTTGCGTCCGGGAAAAACAGCTGCACTTCTTTTTCGACACGCTCGGTGCCCAGGCCGAGGCATAACAGTGGGCCTTCATGGCAATCAGGGCAGTGCTTAAGTAGTGGCACACGGTAGTCGCATTGGTGGCATTGGAGCAGATTGGTTCGCTGATGGTAGGTGAGAGATACTGAACAATGAGGGCACTGCACCAAATGACCACAGGAATCGCAAACAGCAATCGGTGCATAACCGCGGCGGTTTAAGAAAAGTAAGACCTGCTCGCCCCTATTCAGCGTCTCGGTCATGGCTGTACGCAGAGGACCTGACAGGATGCACATGCTTTGACCATCGGATTGGCTGCGGTCGCCTTTTTGGACCGTGTCATGCAGGGCGCGTGATTTTAAATCGATGATTTCTATGGTGGGCAGTTTGGAGTCAGGGCTTGCTCTATTTTTAAGATACAGATGTGCGAGGCGGCCTCGTTCAGCGCCGACTCTGCTTTCAAGAGAGGGAGTGGCTGAGCCCAGCACAATGCTGGCCCCTTCTTGTTGCGCGCGCCACAGAGCAACGTCCCGGGCATGGTATCTAGGCGTGTCATCTTGTTTGTAGCTTGGGTCGTGCTCTTCATCGACAATGATTAGGCCTAAATTAGGTAGTGGCGCAAACAAAGCAGAGCGCGCGCCAAGGACAATCCGAGGCTCGTCTTTTAATAGGCTCTCAAAGGCATCGCGGCGTTCGGTGTTTTTAAGACCGGAGTGCAACATGATGGGCTCTGCATCCAGTTGGTCAGCGAAACGCTGCTTGAGCTGGGGTGTTAAAGCGATTTCGGGCACGACCAGCAAAACGCTCTTGCCCTGGGCGAGCGCCCACTCGGTGGCATGAATATAAACTTCGGTTTTACCGGAACCGGTGACGCCTTCTAGTAGAAATGCCTTTTTATCTGACGAAATGATTTCTTTCAAAGCGGCGGCTTGTTCAGAGTTTAGTTGGACAGACTTGCTGGTTGAGTCTGCCAGCGCGTAAGCCTTTTTTCTGCGCCGCTTAGGCAGCTTATCCTTCAACATGGTTCGCGGTGTATCCGGCGGTAGGCACAGCCGAATCACTTCCCCAAGCGGTGCCATGTAATACTCGGCCACAAAACGGCAAAGCTCAAGCTGACGCGTGGTCACGCAAGGCTCCGTATCCAGCAAAACCTCAACGCTTTTGAGGCCAGGCGGGGCTTCGCTTCTTTCTGTGCTGGCTTCAGTAACCACCCCAACCACTGGCCGGTTCCTCAAATTAACTTTCACGCGCCGACCCACCAAATCATCCGCCCAAAATGCTTCAGGCAAATGATAGGTCAAACTGTCTGGAACACCAGCAGCTGGCACACTGACTTCAATAAGGGGCATATATATTGAATGCCACGAAACGCCCTTATTGTCATCCCGGCCACCGAGCCGGCATCCAGAAACTTATGATATCCTATGCCCATGGGAAGAATCTTGCTCAGCTACGGCTGCACCGTTGGTCTTGTTATCCTGCTCGATGTTTTGTGGCTCTCTGTGATGATGCCGGTTTTATATAAGCCTCGGATGGCCCACTTGTTGGCTGATCACATGGTTTATGCTGCTGCGCCTGTCTTTTATCTATTATATGCCTTTGGGCTCTACTGGTTTGTGATTAGCCCAAGCCAGGGTGAATCTAATTGGTTGGCTATTTTTGCGACCGGCGCCCTGTTTGGCTTGGTGGCCTACGGGACTTACGATTTGACTAATCAGGTGACCCTAAGGGGCTGGCCGGTGATCATCACAATTATTGATTTGGTCTGGGGCGGTGCAATGGCAGGAATTGTCTGCGTTTTAGCGGTTTTTTTGACGACTAAGATTTTTACTGTTTTTAATTAATCTAAAGATGCGGACAATAGATGGTAACATATTTAGTATGCCTGTGGCTTTCGAAAGAAAAGAAATCTCATCCTCTCCTCGTATGGGACAGGAAGGGCGATCTCCCGACTCGCGTGCTGATATTGAGGAAGGCCAGTTCAAGGATAGTTTTGAACTTATGCCTAGAGAGATGGAGTCCCCGATTGACCCTCGCCTACCTTCTGAGGACATGGATAAGGTGGTCATTGGTAGGTCTGCGAACGCTTTAGGTCTTAATTTGGCTGAATCTGTAGCTGCAGCCGTGCCGCAGAAGCTTAAATCTCAAGTTGCAAATTTCAGGCCTTCATCAGCGCATTTTGCGTACTCGACTCAGCTAGAAAAAGGCAATCAAATAGAGGTTATGTCTCTTACCGAATTGGATAAGACCCGGGGAGAAGAAGGCAAAGACGCTTTTCAGGCGGACCGATTCGTTAGTTGCCTGAACGCCATGCTCCAGGGAGACCCGCTGCCACCAGTTAGGATTGATTTTGACGAAAATGGTAAACCCTGGTTGGCGGATGGCTTTCACCGGGTTTATGCTGCAGCATGCTTGGGTTTTGGCTCAGTTCCAGTTGAGTTTAGTGCTACAAAAGCTGAAGCTGCTGCACAAATTAGGCGCACTGCCGATGAGCAGTATCAGAAATCTCAAGCCGACCGCTTGTCTTTAGCAAGTGCCAGTCCGGTTCAGAAATGGGTGCCTAAAAGTGCACGGCTTCAACGATAACGCTGGCATGCTAGTCTGGATCTCCCTCACGGCACAAGCAGCAGGCACGCTGACTTCAATGAATGCCACGAAACGCCTTCATTGTCATCCCGGCCTAGAGAGTTGTATACTTGTCAAAACTGACGCGACCCTTTATACCTGACCTTATATCTTTACTTGGATGTGCTTTGAGGTAACAGGAACCCGTGATAAATGCTGTAAATTCGATTATTTTAGTCATGCTGTGCTTTGCGGTACCTATTTATGCCGATGGTATTTTATTGCCGCCTGTTGGGTACAGTGATTTCAAAACAATTCGAGAAAATAAGTTCTATTATACTGACAAAAGCCTATTGATTAAGGAAATCGTTCAAAGCAATGCGCAAGCAATTCTGGTGACTAGGCCGAGGCGCTGGGGGAAGACCCTTAACTTAAGTATGCTCAGTTATTTTTTAAATAGGGTGGTAGACACCAACGGCGACGAATTTCCCGATGATGAGCAGAAAAACTCGCACCGCAGTCTGTTTAAGGGTCTCAAAATTGAGGGTGAAGCGGGTAGCGATGCAAACAAGACATTTGTTGAGCAGCATCAAGGAAAATATCCCGTCATATTTATGTCGTTTAAAGATGCGGGTGGGGCCGATATTAATGAGAAAAAACGCCGGTTAGGCGCTGAAATTTATAAGGCCTATAGAGAACACGCTTATTTAAAGAATAGTAAGATGCTTACGGAAGAAACCCGGAAGGAATTTTCGGGAACTTTGGAAGATCTTTATGAGTTTTCACAACAGAAGTCGGATCGTGACTTTGTGCTGTTCAGTTCCCTAAATTCCTTGACCGAGTATTTGTACCGGCATCACGGAGAGAAAGTTTTTATCTTAATCGATGAATATGACACTCCTTTGAACGATGTTTTAGGCGAGCCTGGATTTAAAGACTCTCTGGTGTTATTGCGAAAAATTCTGAGCCCAGTGCTCAAAGATAATTCCTACCTTCAAAAAGCGGTAGTAACAGGTATTTTGCGGGTGGCGAAAGCCAACATATTTTCGGGACTGAATAATTTTGTTGAAGACAGCCTTTTAACTAGCTCTTTATCGCGATTTTATGGCTTTACAGAAGAAGAAGTTAAAGAACTTTTGGACTTGACCAGGCCAAAGGGTGATGGTGCCCCAGTTGATGCTGCTGAGGAACTCAAACAGGTTAAAAATTGGTACAACGGCTATTCAATTGGTGGACAAACGATTTACAATCCCTGGTCTGTCAGTCGGTATGTTTCTTCTCGGCATTTCGATAATTATTGGTTGGATACGAGTTCCGATAGAACAGGCCTAGTCGGCAGGTTGATAATTGATGATAAGTTGCAAGAAGATCTCGGCAGCTTGCGTGACCGAGAATCAATTAGAAAACCAATTACGCAAGATATTACTGCAGATGACCTGAATGATCGCAGCAATTCTAATGTTGTCTGGCCCCTACTGTTTTATACAGGTTATCTCACTCTGGCTGAAAATCGAACGGGGGGAGCTTATAAACTAAAGATTCCGAATCGAGAAGTTGCTCAGAAATTCAAGGAAGGTTATTATCAATGGATCGAGAAAGACGCCTCTGGTTTACATGGTAGAGACGTTAGATACATTAATTGGATGGTGGACGCGATTGTCAAAAATGATGTAGGCCAGCTTGGAATCGTGCTTGGTAAGCCCTCGGTAGAGATTAAAGATGGTTGGGCGTATACTCCGTTACACCTTGCTGCTCTTATGGGCGACCATGAAATTCTTAGGCGGATAAGCGAGAAGTATCCCCATTGGGTTGACCTAAAGACCAATGAAGGCCTGAATATTGCCGATTTTGCCCTCTTGGGGAGACAAACGCTGCCCGAAGGCTTCAAGCAGCAAAATACCGTGCAAGAACCTGACCAATTGTATAGTGGTTCTTGCGTCGTGTCCCAACATCCTTCTTTCATGTTTATCGTGCTTGTAACCGTTAAATTTAGCTGTGACTTTTTGATGAAATTATGGAGGTCTGCGGATATGCCTGGTGGGAATTTAATCCGTCCGGGTAGCTACCCTGGTCAGCTCGTATCATCTACATTGGGAGTTGTGGGCGCAGTTATAACCGGTTTTTTTAAGGAGTCGACTGGGCATTATTGTAAAGAACACAGTGAATATTCAGACATCCACTCTAAAAGCTCATTTACTACATTGAGACAGTTTCTCATCTTTGCATCTAAAGACGCCAATTCGTATGTGACAGTTGGGAGCTGCAGCGAGGGTGATGCCACGATTGCTTCTTTGTCAAAACCTCCACTCGCCATCAAACAACTCCCTCGGCACAATCACAACTTTGCGTTATGTCTGCAGCGCTAAGTTTTTCTGGTGCGCTTGGCACCGTTCTAATTGGAAACATGTCTTTCATATTTAAAGTATATCAAATTAACATCCCAAAATTCGGTAGCCCGTTGACTTTTATGGCTTAATAGCCCAAAAACAGCCTGCACCGGTCCTCTGGGAAGTGATCCGTATGACCGAAGGAGTTCGTAAATGACATTAGGATTGATGGCCAAAAAACTTGGCATGACACAAATTTTTATGGAAGACGGCGTTCGCGTCGCAGTGACTGTTTTGAAGCTTGAACCCAATGTGGTCGTTTCAAAGCGTCTTCAAGAAAAAGACGGTTACACCGCACTTCAATTAGGGATGGGCGCGATTCGCGAAAAGTTGCTTACCAAAGCAGACCGCGGTCATTTTGCTAAATCCGGTGTTGAAAACAAAAGACATTTGCGTGAGTTCCGCGTGGATCAAGCAAAGCTTGATGCTTACGAAATCGGCGCAGCGATCGGCCTTGAGTTTTTTGAAGGTTCGCAATCAGTGGATGTGACTTCCGTGAGCAAAGGTAAAGGCTTTGCTGGTGTGATGAAGCGCCATAATTTCTCTGGTTTTCCGGCGACTCACGGTACCCACGAATTCTTCCGTCACGGCGGTTCGATCGGTATGCGTTCGCAGCCTGGTAAAGTTTTGAAGGGTAAGCGCATGGCTGGCCACATGGGTGATGAAACCGTTGTGGTGAACAATTTGCGTCTGATTCGCACGATGCCTGAAGAAAACCTGATACTCTTGAGAGGCGCTGTGCCAGGCGGTAAAAACGCTTTGGTTGAAATCTATCCTTCAACCCGCAGACCGAAGGGTCTTGCTGGTGTCGGTGGTCATGCGGTTGAAGAAGCCAGCAAGAACCCGATGAAGGCATCAAAGGCAGCTGGTAAAGGCAAGCCTGCGGCGAAGAAAAAATAGGGAGTAGCTGATGTCTGAAGCTTTGGATCTGTTGACGGTAAATTGGGAAGAAGAAGGCGAACTTAAGGTCAAAGAACTCAAGAAACATGTCTTGAGCAAAGGGGCCTGGGCGACTTTGATGTTTCTCTACCAAGAGATGGATCCAAAGACGAAAGAATACAAAGAGCCGAAAATCAGCATTCGGCGTTACAAAAAGCGGGCTGAACAATACATCCCGCAATCCAAATTTAACATTTCATCTGAGGCGCAGGGCAAGGAAATTGCCCGCATTATTCACGAATGGTATCCGTCTCAAACCTAAGCAAAAGTTACGGACCTAGAGTCTTATTTGATAACGTTTCTTTTCATCTAAATCCGGGCGACAGAGTCGGTTTGGTCGGAGCCAATGGCTCAGGCAAATCGACCTTGATGCGTGTTTTAACGGGCGAGGAAGAGCAAAGCTCTGGCACCATCGCTCTGCCAAGAAACAGCCGTGTTGGCTTTTTAAAACAAGATCAATTTTTAAACGATAATGTACCGATCATCGATTGCGTGATGATGGGCCATGGTGCTTTGTATGAAGCGCTCAAACGACACGATCCGGATTTGCCGGGCGAAGCCTACAGTTTGGAATCCAAATCGGCTGCGATTTTAGAGGGCCTGGGTATTCCGGGCGCTGTACACGATCAGCCTCTATCAACTCTGTCAGGCGGGTTTAAATTACGCGTTTTGCTGGCTCAAGTGCTGGCTTCGAATCCTGAAACATTGCTACTCGATGAGCCTACCAATCACTTGGATATCTTGACCATTCGATGGCTTGAGAAATTCTTGCTCGATTACGATGGCGCCGTGCTGGTGATTTCTCACGATCGGCGCTTTTTGGATCGCGTCTGCACCAAAGTGATTGATATCGATTACGGCACAGCGACGATTTACACCGGTAACTACACGGCGTTCGAAGCTTCGAAGCAGCTCATTGCACTGCAAAAACAGTCAGAGATAACCAAGATTCAAGGCGAGATAGCTCACAAGCAAGCTTTCGTTGACCGCTTTAAGGCCACAGCCTCCAAAGCAAGACAAGCGCAAAGCCGCATGAAGCAGATCGAAAAGATCGAGATCCCTGATTGGGTCGAGAGCTCTCGCGAGGCGCCTAAGTTTCAGTTTCTGCAAAAAAGACCCAGCGGCCGTGAAGTTTTGAAGATGGAAGGCCTGGGCAAGGCCTTTGGGGAAAAGAAAGTTTTGCACAATGTTACTGCTGACTTTAGACGCAGCGACCGCATTGGCATTATCGGCCCCAACGGTGTGGGTAAGTCTACTCTTTTGAAAATTCTCATGTCGGAGCTTCAGCCAGATACTGGCTTTTTCACTTGGGGTCATGAAGTTCAGGTTGGCTATTTTGCTCAAGATCACGATTCGGCTTTGAAGAAAAGCAATGAAACCGCTGAAAGTTGGTTGTGGCAGTTTTGCCCATCGCAGCCTTTGGGTTTTGTCAAAAGTTACCTGGGCCGGGTTTTGTTCTCCGGCGATGACGCTAAAAAGCCACTAAAATCTCTGTCTGGTGGCGAGCTAGCTCGGCTTGATTTAGCTAAGCACATGATTCAGCAGCCGAACGTGCTGATCTTAGATGAGCCGACCAACCATTTAGACATTGAAACCATTGAAGGCTTGGTGGCTGCGCTGAAGCAATATGAGGGCACGTTATTATTTGTGTCTCATGATCGCTGGTTTGTTTCCGAGCTAGCAACGCGTATTTTTGAGATCACCCCGAAGGGCGTACAAAACTTCCTGGGCACCTTCGAAGAGTACCTTGACCGCTGCGGCGATGACCATTTGGACGCCAAGCCAGTAATCAAGGCCCGCAAAGACAAATCCGATCGTGCGCCTAAACCTAGCGGCGATCGCAAAAAAATCGAGGCACAGCTGGCGAAAATAGCGCTTCAAATCGAAGAGTTGGAAAAGAAGCAAAAAGAAATCGAAGCGTGCTTTTGTGTGCCCGGCTATTTTGAAAAAACACCCATGGCTGAACAAAGAGCGCTGCAAGATGCTCAAAAACAGGTTGCAACTCAACTTGAGGAACATTACGCCGTTTGGGAGCAGCTAGAACGCTAGCAATCGTTGAAGAGGCTCTCCTCCCATTAAATCTGGGTCTGCGCAGAGATCCCACTCGTCTTCTGTGCCTTTGTGCTGGCCGGAGTGCGCATCGGTTTCATTTTCTTTGGGTGTGGCCGCTTGATTTGCTTCATTCTCTAGTTCTTGGATTGCCGCATCGAGTAAACTTGTAGGTCGGTTCGCGTGTCTTTCTAAGGCCAAATTCCTGTACAGTCGCTCTAAAAGCGCTAAACGCTCCTCTCTTCGACCCGTAAGCGATGGTGAGCTAACGAGCATCGAAATAAAAAATACAGATACCGAACCGGCTGGAGTCATTGTGGTCCACATGTATCCCCGGCTGCATACGGAAGTTCGCGAGGGCTAAGTGGCGGAAGCATGCTCTCTAATTCTAATATTTCATTCCGTAAGGCTTCGATATCTAATACAAGTTTATTTTTTTTAATTTGTTCGGCGGGGGAAAGGTTGGCGCCAAGGTAGCCATTAAGGGAAGCTTCCATTCCTTCCAACTGAGCCCGCATTGCTTGCAGACTTTTTTGGTCGCTGTTGGTTTCGTTGCCTGCGGCAATAAAGGCTGAAAATAGTAAGGTGCCTGCTAATAGAAATATTTTCGTCATTAATCGGCAATAGCACTGGGTGGTTCGGTGTCAACGGCTGAAAGGAGTGGTGGCGGTGAGATACCTGGTATGGGTCGGTAGGTCAGAATTCCGGTGGCCAGTAAAACATACCAGATTGCTAGCCTGGTAGGGCATCCATCTTCGGCAAATATTTGATTGTGATATTCTTCTTTCTCTGTTGCGTCTTCTTCGATAAGTTTTTGATATGTGGCCCATTGGTCTTCGGTGAGAGCACCGCGGGCGTGCTTTTGATTTAGCTGATTCAGTCTGATTTGGCTAAATTCTTTTTTTCTAAGCTTGCTTTCCGTGAGCTGGTCTCTTTCAGCTGCCTCCTCAGGCGTTAACGTGATTTGATTCCTAACCGCCTCGAGCTCCTTTAGTCGTGTGCTCACACGGGTCTTGGGCGCATGCGCCGCTAGAAGATCCAATATGAGCGAAATATTGAAGGTGGACGTAGCTAAATTTTTAGATTTTCCTCTTTGAAGCGAATCGACATAGGCTTGATGCGCTCGCTCATGCGCTTCCTGTGCTGCTTGATAAACTTTATCAATGATCGTTTGGGAGTTGTAATAACTGTTAAAAAGCACCGATACAGCCCAGGGGCCTTGAACGGGAGGTGCCAAGTGATCGAGGTAGTTTTCAGCTGAGTCGACGATGCCCAGTTCCACGCCAAGGGCTTGCATGTAACCGTTATACACGTGGACGTCGGTATAGTGGAACCCGTTGCCCCGCTCGTCATACACGATGGATTTTGGCATTAAGCTGGTGAATAATTGCGAGCGTAGATGGTGTAGTACTTTGATGAGTTCTGTATTGGCCGACTGTGGTTGATTGGGTACGAGAAGATTGAGGGCTAGACTGCTGTTATTGAGACGTCTGGTGCCGCAGAATTGATAGCCTTCTACCAGCAATCCAAGGGCGGCTCTTTTTAGATCAGTATCTTGGGCTTCATTGATTAATTGTGTTCGTAAGAGCCGCAACGTGTTTTCGAGGCGGTTATAGAAACTTTCGAATTCAGGTGTGCCCTGCGGCGGCGTGCCGATAACGGGTTGTCGTTGCTCAACACTGTCCAAAAAGGCGCTGATCGTTCCTATTATCTCGGCGCCAGTGAATGGCTCGAAACGTACATCTGGAAGTGGAAAAGTCTCATCTGGATTTGGAAATGCCGCCCTACAGATGGCATCAAATTGCTGCCTTACCTCGGCAAGGGGGGTGTCAAATCGTTCCACGGGTTCTGCGGCAGAGGGTGGTACCCGGAAAGCAAGGTCGAGGCTGATGGGAGAGATTAGCCTTTCAGGCGGATAAGACATATTTTGCAAATCAATCTTGGACAAAAAAATAGGTGTCATCCATCTCGCTTTTGGGGCTTCACTTAAGGCTAAGTATAAAAGATACGAAAAACCGAAATCGTTCTGATTCGTATTTTCGATGTGGCTTCTCAATAGTAATAATTTCTGAAAGTCGCTTTCAAACACTCCCCTGATTAACGGCAATTGAGTTGTTGTGCCAGTAATGGTGAGGGATAGATGAATATTAATCGCATAGTGGTTGTCCAAAAGAGCTTTGGTGATTTCAGCGTTAGCCGTAATTAGCGCCAGACCTATTAGTGTTTCATTAAGTGTTATGCGGTGTTCTATTAGTAGTTTTAAGATGAGGTGCGTATTTGCATTGTAATTAGCCAAAGCAAATTCTGCCATGCTTCGCCCTGCGTATTGAGGGTCGTTATCCGGAAATCTGATATTTGGATCCGCACCTCTTTTGATCAATTGGGCGAGCCATTCGCAATGTCCTTCTCTTAACAGATGTAGGGTAAGAGGCCAGCCCTCGTACCCTTGTGTTTGAGGGGGACAAGTAAGATCGAGCCTGACCGTCTCTAGTAGGTAATCTACTACCTCTTTTTTCTGATTTTTTATGCACTCCATTAAGACGGCTTTATTTGGGTTTTCTGCGTCCATATTGATGCCAACGCCGTAGAGTCGTTCTATTGAGTGCAAATCGCCTCTGATTGCAGCGTACTCCGCCATGTTTAGGCCAGCATAGGGATGTTTTGGTGGCAGCACGGTGTCGCTTTCGAGCATTAAATCTTCAGAAAATAGAGGAATCACCCAATCGACGCCTCCTTCAAATGCTGCCCAATCTATTAAACGAAGGCCTTGATAGCTTTCAAAGCTTTCGGGGAATTGGGTAGTGAGATCTGCGCCGCTCTCAGCCAATAGACGGACCATGTGCCCTTCGTTATGCCAGGCGTAATATTGGGCCAGCGTCCAGCCTGGATAAGTCTCGTGATCGATTGGAAATGTGCTATCGGGCCGACCGCCTTTTTGCAGAAAAATGCGGACAAGGTCATCTAGACTTTTTTCAGCCAGAAATGATAAATAATTTTGTCCGTCAGGAAGAACACCGTTTGCTTCGTTGGTAGCATCCAGCAACCTCGGGATAATGTCGATGTCGAGATCGGCAATTTCGACCGCATTGCTCATTGCGAGCTGCATGAGCGACTGTCCCGCAAGTTGTACTTTCGCGTCTGCCCCATAGTGTAAAAAATAATTCACGGTTTCCCACTCATGCTTAAGAGCGAGGTAAAGCACGATTGGCAGTTCTGGGTAACTAGGATGTGTAGAGGGCAACTGTGCATTGGGATTGACGTCTTCGATAAGCAGCTCGGCTGTGGCAGCCAGCATGCTTTGTCCAGAATCATCTTCTGATTTGTCTGCAAGAAATTGAAGCAGGGTCCAGCCAGCAAAGGGAGAGGGCGGAGATATCGGCTCTATGGGATTAAAATAAGCCCCACGGCTGACAAGGTGCTCGAGAACAGTAAATTTTGACTGCGTAAACGCATATTGGGCCAATGTTAGGCCGCCATATTCTTCATCATTTTCCGGAAGGCACAAGTTCGGGTCTTCATCTACGGCAAGAAGTGAAAAAGCGGCGATCCGGGCGTGTTTTATTAACTCGCGAAGAGATGCGTTGATATTTGTATGTTTGTGTGTGACGCCTAATTTTTGATTGAAATCCAGTAAGACTTTGTAAATTTCGAAGACAACCCTGTGAGGCAGGTGGCTTAGAGCCGAATCATTGAACGCTGCGGTGATATGTTTTATCTCGTCGTCCAACTTCGAGTAGGGGGTTGTTTCCAGGTGCTTCTTAAGCTCGATAGGATTGATAAATATGGATCGGGTGCTTTCTGCTGCGGTTTGCCTTACCTCTAAAGCTTGCTGAGTTCGCAGAAGGATGTCTTTTAGTGTTTTGAGCGAAGCTTGCTGCTTTTTGGCTCTGAGCCGCTGGACCCATTGGGTTCGTTGTTGATAATCCTCTGTCAATGAACGATGCAGGTTGGTCAAGGCTCGGTGCGTATGCTCTAGCGATGAGCGGGTTAGGTTATGCACAACCGCGTGATCTAGTTGGCTTGAAAGTCTCTCCAGCGCTAAGGGCAAGTCTTTAAATCGGATACTCGCTAAGCCTTCAACTAATTCCACCGGATTGACCGAGTGATGCACGGTAAGATCCAACTCTTCCCATTGTGTGCGGGGGGCAGCATTCGGAGACTCAGCTTGCGGCGGAGGATTGAGGGCGCCGATACGATCCATGAATTTCAATATACCTGAAATATTTTTTAAGGTATCTGAATAGGGTGATTTATACTGCTTTTAACGTTTTCTTCGGGCATTCTCGCGCGTGCTTTTGGATATCGAGCTGTTGAAAGAAGTAATCGAGAGCGACCCCCGTCCTTGGCGGGAAGATGACATTCGAATCGAGCGGCTTAGAGCTTTATTCGGCCGGGAAATTGCCAGTAAGCTACTTGCTGGAACAATTCAGGATTAAGCAGCTAGGCACCCTGGTTTAAGGCTCATGAAGCCAAGCCAACTCCCCTTTTTTCTCTTTGCTCTTATATCTTTGTCTGCGGTCGCTGATTTTGATAAAAAACCCATTCAGCTGAAGCAGATCCTGGAACGCTGCTTGCGTACAGAGGGAGGCAAATTGGTTAAAGTCGAAAAGCATGGCTGTGGCTATTCGTTAGATTTGTCACAAGGCGTTGGAGATCCTGCTCATGGTTTTCAGGTTGCTGCCGTCAATGTTAATTGGGATTACGCGTTCCTGATTAGAATGCGTTACGATCACGATTTCAGTAAACATATCTTTTACGATATCGTTGATACCAATGGCCAACTTTTTTACTCGCAATCATTTTTAGTTGACGAGATCATAGGATTTTTTGATGGCCTAGGGGCTGCTATGGGTGTGGATATCCCCGGGTTTAAACCGGTGGGGATGCGCGCTGGCGTTGAAGATTAGCTAGCCTTTGCACTCTATTGACCTAAGTTTTAGGTTCCATATAAGTGTATTGATGAAGTTGTTTATTTTGCTGTTTTTATGCACATTGTCAATCGATGCTGCTGCACAACAGGTGCTCCTCAAACGAGGCCATGAAGCCTTGACCCTTCCGGGAAGAAGAAAATTGCCAAGGTTAGTGAAGCCTGAAACCGCGCCTGCTTACGAATATGTGCCGGTCAGTCTGTTGGCTGAAGATAATACAAAATCAAAAGTGAAGAATTTCGATTTGCGTGAATTCGATCGTTTGGAACAGGCAATTAACGCTGGCGAGTATTTATCGATTCAGGAGCGATGGCGCCATTTGGGATTGCTGGTCCAGTATGAACGTTTAGAAAAACAGTTTGACCCAAGCTCTTTAGAATATAGCACTGGCCGGGTGAAGACTTTTCCCCAAAAGGTTCCTGGCATCAGATCTTTTGGTTGCTGCATTTCCACACCAGCTGCTGAAGTTAGCCAGGATAGATTTGAAAATCTTGACGCAGCGCAAGGGGGTGATGATGGAATCCCTGAACGTAAATGGCGCATAGCGATGGCTGTAGCACATGGTATTTTGGATTTGAGCGACGTTAAAGGTGGACATATTTTAATCCAAGAATTTATTGCCAAGATTGATGAAGACATTCGTGAAGGGATCGAAGTTCTGCAGCTTTCCGGCTGTGATCTGACCGAATTGCCCGATGTTAGCCCTTTGTCCAACCTTAAAAGAATTAATTTGTCGAATAACAATATAGCAACACGACCCGTGCATGGTCTTCCTATACGAGTGGACGTTGTAGGCGCCGATCATTTAAGGGCGACTTTGGCGCATCTTGAAAATATTGAAAATATCTATTTGGCGCCCATTGGCACGCTGCCGCACCGCGTTGATGTGGGTCAGGCTGATATATTTATGCTCCAGGGGGATGCAATTGATATTCTCTTTAAAATTAATAAGCTGTTCCGCTTGGCTCAATCTGGATTGCCGGTGGTGGTTTTTTCTGACAACGCACCAAATTTGTTGTTCATCGTAGGCGTTTTTTTGATGGATCAAAAAAAATATTCAGCACAGCAAGCGACAGACGCGCTGGTTTCTAAGGTGGAGACCAGAGATAGCGACAGGGAAACGTTGCTGGACTGTCTTCAGCGATGGTCACGCAAGAAAGCCGCGGCCCCGCCCCATTGACGCTATTTTTTAAGATTGAGATAAACTATACAGATGATTCCAACCGTTTTTCTTATTTTAACCATATTTTCAATCCACGCGATTGCCCAACAAGTGCTTGCACCGGGGCGAAGTCGTATAAGTTTTCAACACGTTAACCCCGATAACGCGCCCCCTGTAGAGTACGCGCCGGCTAATCCTTTGGCTGAACACAAAGCCTTTGCTCGACTCGAGGCGTTTGATTGGGTCGAGTTTTATCGTTTAGATGAGGCTGTAAATTCGGGCCGGTATTTAACGGTTGAGGAACGATGGCGTTATCGAATTCTATTGGTTCAATTTAAACGCTTAGAGACGCAATTCGACTTAACCTCCTATGAATCCGATCAGAAACCAGCGAAGAGTTTTCATGCAGACGTTCCTGGCGTGAGGACCCTTGGTTGCGGCTCATCAAAGCAGGCTGCTGAGTCTGCTGCGCCAACTCAAACGGTTCCCAATCCTTTGACGGGCCCGCCTCGGGCCCTTGATAATTTACTGGCTTTGGCGGATCCGCTTGCTGACAGAGCTAAATTAAAAGGATTTCTAAGTCGACTGCCGGATTATGAAAGAAAATTATTCGAGGCACTCATCGATCGGGCTTATGCCAGCCGAATTTTTGATTTAAGCCGTATTAAGCTAGCGTCTCTAAACCTTGGCCAGGAGCCATCGGCTTGGCTGGAGAGGCTTTTCAACAACTTTCCCGCTGATTTAGCAAGCCAAATTACTGCGCTGAATTTGGCAGGATGCGGTCTCGAGTTTTTACCTGGCATTTATATGCTAACCGCTTTGGAGAAAATAGACTTATCAAGAAATCTTCTGAAACATTATCCGTTTGGCTATCACCAACGTTTAGGCATTAGAGCGACATATATATCTCATGATACAGTATTAATCCTGAGCGGAAATCCTTTTGGCAACGAACCCCCCTCTGTGCGCGGCCTCGACTTTTCGGTTCGCGTGATTTTAGATCAGCATGATGTCATCCAGTCTGCTATCGGGGAGGAATATCGTAACCAGGCCATCCTTGCTCAAAGGCACATTGCTCACAAGTTTGAATTGACGAAAGACAGCGCCGGAGACGAGGGGGCGGCTGTACCTTAATAAAACGGCCCGCCATTAGGGCGAGCCGCTCAATTTGGAGTATTAGATTCTAAACTAGTTAGACTCTTCGAACTCAGCTTCAACTACCTTAGAACCATCGTCTGGCTTTGGCTCTTCAGCTGCGACGGCACCTGGACCGCCTGCTTTGTAGAGCTCTTCGGCCATTTTGTGGCTTGCAGCAGTTAGCTCGGTGAGGGCTGCTTTGAGCTCGTCCGCGCTTTGAGAGTCTAGCTTGGTTTTGGCTTCGGCTAGAGCTTTTTCAACGGGTTCAACCACGCCGGCAGAGAGTTTTTCTTTGTTTTCGGTAACCATCTTTTCAACGCTATAGATCATGCTGTCGAGCTTGTTGCGTTCTTCGATGGATTCGCGGCGCTTTTTGTCATCTTCGGAATGACTTTCAGCGTCTTTCACCATGCGGTCAATTTCATTATCAGACAGGCCTGAGCTTGAAGTGATGGTGATGCGTTGTTCTTTGTTTGTTGCGCGGTCTTTGGCGGACACATGTACGATACCGTTGGCGTCGATATCAAAGGTCACTTCGATTTGCGGCATACCGCGAGGTGCTGGGGGGATGCCTTCTAGGTGGAAACGGCCCAGGGTTCTATTGTCCCTGGCCATATCGCGCTCGCCTTGGAGGCAGTGCACTTCCACGGAAGTTTGGCTGTCAGCTGCCGTTGAAAACACTTCTGACTTCTTGGTCGGAATGGTCGTGTTTCTTGGAATCAACACAGTGGTTACGCCGCCTAAGGTTTCAATACCAAGGCTTAGAGGTGTGACGTCCAAAAGCAGCATGTCTTTCACGTCACCAGCGAGTACGCCTGCTTGAACAGCAGCGCCCAAAGCAACCACTTCGTCTGGGTTAACGGAACGATTAGGCTCTTTGCCGAAGAATTCTTTGACGACTTCTTGAACGCGCGGTGAACGAGTAGAGCCCCCCACCAAAACCACTTCATGGATATCGCTTACTTTCAGTTTAGCGTCAGCCAGAGCTTTTTTCAGAGGCTCGAGAGTTTTTTGAATCAAAGGCTCCAGCAATTGATCCAGCTTAGCGCGCGTCATCTTAATGTTAAGATGCTTAGGGCCCGAGGCGTCAGCGGTCAAAAATGGCAAGCTAACTTCGGTTTCTTTCACGCTGGAAAGCTCGATTTTAGCTTTTTCAGCAGCTTCTTTGAGGCGCTGCATCACCATCTTATCTTTAGAAATATCAATGCCGGTGTCTTTTTTGAATTCGCCGTTTAGATATTGGATAATGACGTTGTCAAAATCGTCACCGCCCAAATGGGTGTCGCCGTTGGTGGAAATAACTTCAACCACATTTTGGCCTACTTCCAAAATGGAAATATCGAAAGTACCACCGCCTAAATCGTAAACAGCGATTTTTTCTTCGCTTTTTTTATCCATCCCGTAGGCAAGGGCTGCAGCGGTTGGCTCGTTGACAATACGCTTGACGTCTAGACCTGCAATCTTACCTGCGTCGCGGGTAGCCTGGCGCTGCGAATCGTTGAAATACGCAGGAACAGTAATCACTGCTTCAGTGACTTCTTGGCCCAAATAAGCCTCAGCAGCTCTTTTAAGCTTTTGCAAAACTTTGGCTGAAACTTCTGGTGGCGTCACTGTGCCGTTTTGAACTTTAAATCCAATACCACCATTATCAGTTTTAACGCTGTTGAATGGGTGCTTTTGGATTTCGCCTTGGCTTTCATCGAAACGGTGTCCAATGAAGCGCTTGGCTGAAAAAATAGTATTTTCTGGATTGGTGATGGCTTGGCGTTTGGCGGATTGACCGACCAAGATTTCGCCATCTTTGGTATAGCCAACAACCGAAGGGGTGGTTCGCGCACCTTCTTCGTTAGCGATAACAACAGGCTCGCCGCCTTCCATAATTGCGACCACGGAGTTCGTGGTGCCTAGATCGATTCCAATGATTTTTCCCATGTGATGAAACTCCTCGTTTTAGTTAAAATAAGCAGAATTGAGCCAGCGTCAAGTGTAGGTCTTTAATGCAAAGCCTATCATCTTATACAGTACCCGGGCGCCTACATTGGCATCCCAGCACTCGCCCCAGCTGTCCTTGGCTAAGTCTGATGGCACTGCGACTTCCACCAAATCCAGGCCGATGATTGTTTTCCCTGAGCTAGCTAAAATCTCCAGCAAGGTGACAAACTCGTCGAATCTGAGACCACCCGGTACCGGGGTTCCGGTGCTTGGGCAAAGGGTTGGATCCAGGCCATCTATATCAACCGATAAGTAAACTTTTTGCGGCAGGTGACTGATTATGTTTTCAAAAAAGGGCATGAGTTTGCCGCTCATCCGGGCGCGTCTCAGGTCCGGATCGAAAAAAGTTTGAACCCGGCCGCTGCTGCCGTCAATCAAATCCGCTTCTTCATCGCAATAATCGCGCACGCCGACTTGGATCAGACGCGCAACCTGGGGCACCTGTGTCACCACGTTATACATGATGGATGCGTGCGAATCGGCGAAATCGTTATAGCCCTGTCTAAGGTCTGCATGCGCATCAATGTGCAAAATACCGATGCTTTCATGATGTTCCGCGCAGGCACGAATGTTGCCCAAGGGCACACTGTGATCACCACCCAAGATCACCGGTGTCTGGCCTTTTGCCAAAATTCCTTTTGACCATTCATAAGTGAAAGCATTATTTTGAGCCGTAAGTTTATTAACAACTTCAGGATCTTTGCTGGCGGTAGCCTGCGCATTGCGCTTTAGCACGTCTTCTGGAATCGGCGCCATGTGAATCCCGGCCAAATAAGGCGAGCCGACATCGACGTCACGTAAATCGACCTGAACACTGGCCGCAAAAATAGCCGCCGGTCCATTGGCTGTCCCCGAGCGATAAGAGGTTGTAGCATCAAACGGCACTGGCAAAATCTGAAACCGTGCAGTCATTGGATCGCACGGCGCATCATAAATTTCGTGAGTCATCAAGCTTTCCTACCCCCCCTCTAAGCTGCTGGCAAGATCGAACCCTGCGGGTGTCCTTGGCTGATAGCCCGATGGCCTTTCCTAAAGCCCTCTAAGGCGTTAAGCTCTTGGATATGGTTTTAATCGCCCCTTCGATTTTGTCTGCTGATTGGTCTCGCTTGGCTGAAGAGGTGCGCGCGATCGATCACGCCGGTGCGGATTGGATCCATTTGGATGTGATGGACGGTCATTTTGTGCCGAATCTAACATTTGGCCCTAAAATGATCGGGACCATTCGAAAGCTTACGGGTAAATTTCTGGATGCGCATTTAATGATTACTCAACCGGAATTATGGATCGAGCGTTATGTCCAGGCTGGGGCGGATTCGATTACCATTCATGCGGAAGCTTGCGCGGATCTGCCGGGTGCGATTTCGATGATTAAGGCACTGGGAAAAAAGGCTGGTGTGGCGCTTCGGCCAGATACTTCCGAGACGATCTTGGAAGGCTTGTGGGATGACATTGATATGGTGTTGGTCATGACGGTGGAGCCGGGTTTTGGCGGGCAGTCTTTCATGCCTGGGCCGGTGGATAAAATCGGCCGGATTAAAGCCGTTTCGAAATGTTTGATTCAAGTTGACGGTGGTATTAATGCAACCACCGCGGACATTGTGAAAAAAGCCGGCGCGGATGTATTGGTGGCGGGCTCATATGTATTTGATAACGATTACGCTCAGGCGATCGCTACCTTAAAGGGCTTTGCATAAGCGCGCGGCAAAAAAAGCGTCGGCTTGATCTAGATGCGGCCAGAGCGTGATTTCGCCCAATTTACCTACCGTATGGGCTGGTAGCCAAGGCAGCGTTTTTCTTGGATCATCACGGGTAAATTCGGGATGCTTCGCCAAAAAAGCTGAGATTTGATCTCTGCCTTCTGAATGCAGTGGTGAGCAAACCGAGTAGACTAGAACGCCGCCGGGTTTAACTTTGCTCGCAGATGCTTCTAGTAGTTCGGCCTGAAGCGTGGCAAGCTCTTGGATATTTTCTTTTGTGCGCCAGAATTTAATTTCTGGGTGTCTTCTTAGAGTGCCATAACCCGAGCAAGGGGCGTCTAATAACACCGCATCGGCGGGATTGAGGTCGATGGTTCTAAAATCACCGGCTTTGGTTTCGATGTTTTTATCAACTAAGCTTAACCGAGACTCGCTCTGATCGACTGCGAGGACTTGGCCAGTATCGCCAACTGCTTCTTTTAAAATGCGAGACTTAGAACCCGGGGCAGCGCAGGCATCGATCACATAGGCACCCTTGGGTGGATTAACCAGTAGACCTGCGACTTGCGAGGCGGGGTCTTGGACCCAAGCTCCTGCGAGAGCTGCTCCAGGTACAAAGGGGTGGGTGCCTTGCTCGGGCGTTCTATACCAAGTTTGAGGCCGATCGTTCATGGCGATAGCGGCTTCAAGACGGTTCTCTTCGGGCAGAGCTTCGATTAAAAACACGGGCAGACCTAAAGCTTTGGCCATTTTTGCTGGAGAGTCAGTGGGTTTAAGCGTGAGATGAGGAGACGAGCCTAAATTTCTTAGGATGGCATTGGCAAAGCCGGCCATGCCGGGGCGCTTTTTCTTGATGAGGTTAACGCCAGCAGAGACAGCGGCGTAGGCGGGGATGGTTTCGCTGAGGTGTTGAAGTTGATAGGCGGCGACCAAGAGATGGCATTTTAAATCCAGTGCCAGCTTAGGATTTGGCTTGTTCATGGCGCGCATGATGCTGTCTTCGAGCACCGGCAACCATCGCAGCGTTCCATAAACGAGTTCAGTGCAAAAGCCCTTGTCCCGATTACTGTCATCCCGGCCAGGCATATTGTCCAACGCTTTCGACAACACCTGCTTCGAAAAACTTTTATGTTCCAGGATGTGCCCAATGACTTGAGCGGCTATTTTTCTAGGATCTGTAGACATTGCTTAATTAATTCTTTGTGATCGTAATCGACAGGTAAAATATGCGCAGACCTCGGCAGAATAACCGGTCGGTTTACGAATAAAGACGAAGCCTTGATATCCACGGTGTGATCGTGGGCTCCAAAAAAAGTATAAATCGGGCAGCTGACTTCGGGCAGAGCTTTAATGGCCCGCATGCGTAGCGCGTCGAATTCGGGCAAGGAATGCGACGGAACCACTGGATAGGCTTTGCTTGCGGCGCGAGCGATGGGATCTTCGATATCACTTCCAGCGTATTTTTTAAAAGTTGGAAAATATTTGAGCAGACCTTGTTTTGCAGCCCACACGCCCATGCGGCCAAATGGCTGTAGGATAAATGCCGGCGATAATAAGATGAGTTTCGCTTTAGGTCTTTCGGCTGCCAGAATGACACCGATCAAGGCCCCCATGGATAGACCGATAATGACGTCTGCGTCAAAGCTACGCGCGCTGGCAATCCAGTCAACAGCGCGAATGCCCTGCATGTCTGCAGGGACGGTGCCGTGGCCGGGTAAATTGGGTCTATGACAAGTATGACCGGCCTGCTCCAGAGCGATTTCCAGTGGCAGCAAATCATCTCGGTGGCCTGTGAACCCGTGCAATAGAAGAATTGACATTAGTGGACTACTGTAGAGCCGAATTCTTCAGGATTTTCAATGCCGCGGCGGGTTAAAAAACTTTCATCGACCGGATGCCAATGTCTGATCTCATCTTCTCCGCCTTCCCAGCATAAAAATACCGGTTGTTGATGGCGTTCGGCCCTAAAATCGATGCGGGCAGGGAAAATGCTTTTCACTAAAGCGCCATATTGCTGAATGCCCATCATTTCATCGCGAATTTTAAGCTCAATTTGCTTCAGGCGTTCCCTGGCTTCCTCGGCTTCTTTGCTTAAGTTTGGCACCCCGGTGGTATCCAGCTGAGCTAGACTTCCTAAAATTCGCTCCTGCAGGACATGACCTTCGGTCACCAAAAGATGTATTTTGGAGATATGTTCTTTTAATATGGGCAAAAAGAGGTTGGCCTCTTGAAGCGTGATAGAACGAAAGATCATAATTCTATTGTAAACCCGGGATATCTTTAGGCAAGGAGCATTTTATGAAAACCAACGAGAACGTATCAGAATCACTCGGATACCCTAATCTGGAGGCATTGATCGAACAGCCCAACCCAGACATTGCGAGTATGAAAGCCAGTCAAAAAGCACTCGAAGAACTTTCAAAAACAGCAAAGAGTGCAAAAGATAAAGGTTCTGCAAAAATTGCAGTATTGGCATATACCCGATTCTTTGAGCTTTTTGACAAGCTATTAGAAGTGCGTTCTAAAATGGTCGAAAAAAGTACCAAATAGGACTAAAATCTGATCATGGGGGCGATCAGATGGGAAACCGAATTGGATCTATAAGCTTGGATGATACCGCGCAGGGCTCTGTGCGTACCAGCAACAATATGAGCGGGGGCGAGAAATTCGCTCAGGCCTTGGGAAATGGCGTTGATGCGGTCGGCGGGATTGCTGACAATCTAGCCACTGTCTTACCTGGGGGCAGCGCAGTCTTGTCCGCTGTATCAAGTGGCTTAACTGGCGTTACCGGGTCGGTGGGAGGTGCATTCGGAGGCGGTAGCAGCTTCGGCGGCATGAGCAGCCTCGGCGGGGGCGGAGGCTTTGGAGGCGCCATGGGTGGTGGCTCTGTTGGTGGGATCGGCGGCGGGGCCTCAACGGGCGGCTTGGCTGCTGCTGCAAGTGGCAAGCTTACTCAGGTGCAGATGCTTAATATTCAAGAGCAACAGCAACGTAAAGCGGCCTATTATTCGATGATGTCGGCCCTCTTGAACATCATGCACCAGACTGAAATGTCGATTATCCAAAATATTCATTAATTTGGAAGCAACTTTTTCAAAGGGCAGCCGATAACGAGACTTATGAATGCTGCCCAATCCGCATCGAGTGTTAACTCTTTAACCCTAAATACCCGTTCGGGCGGGTTTTCAAAGACCAGCTCTAACGTTGATTTCTCCAGCAAGCTAAAAAATGGCATGGCGAAAGGTGCGTCCTTAACTTACCAAAGTGTGGCACCGATGGCCCCCTTTGTTCCGGGTGGTGCGGTGATGTCAGCGATGCTGAGCAACGCAGCGGGCTCCCTGGCGAGCGATGGTGTGGCTGCTGGAGGCCTTGGAGGCGGAGTTGCTGGGGCGAATATGTCTTCGGGCTTTAGCGGTGGCGGTCTGCCTGGGCTACCAGCGGGTGGTGCAGCAGGCGTGAGCGCGCCTGGTGCAAACGGCAATATGTTTGATTCCATGGAACATTTGCAGCAAAATATGATGTCCATGAACGTGTATATGTTAGGATTACAACAGGGATTCAATGAGATGAATCAGAAGTACACAGCGGTCTCAAACATACTCAAAACCAAACACGACACGGAAAAAAATGCCATCCAAAACTTTAGATAAAAACGAAGTCATCCACGGCCTGATAGATGTCCGCCGCCAAGATGCGATTGTGCTCTTAGAGGCGGGCTATTTTTTAATGCAGCTGGGCAAAAAAAAAGAAGCCAAAGATATTTTTAGCGGCGCCATCGCGCTGTTTCCACATAGCGATGTGCCCTGTATCGCCTTGGGAAATCTCTATCTGGTTGAAGGTAAACCTGATTTGGCCATTAAAGAGCACCAACGCGCCTTGCAGCGTGTCCCCACGAGCTCTGCCGCACAGGCTCACATCGGCGAAGCTTTGCTGTTTCAAAAGAAAATCCCTGAAGGCGTCCAGGCTTTGAAAAAGGCCATTGAGATGGAGCCGAATGGACCGAGTTCGAAGTTAGCCAAGGAGCTCTTGCGCGCGAACGATTTGCATGTTTTTGATGCAGCCTAAAGGAATGAATATGCGTATCAATTCAAACGTCCCCTCTTTGCCTACTGCGACCGGCTCTGTGTCTGGGGCAGCGCCAAAAACGTCTTTTCAAAATGTATTGGCCGGTGGGCAGAGTAAATCGATTTCGTCATTGAAAAATGATTTAAAAGATGTGGCGCGTGAATTGAAAGCGGGCAAAATTACCGAAGAACAGGCCACCAAGCAATTTGTTGATCTGGTGATCGCAAAAAGAAATGAGCTAAATCTGTCACCAGACAGCATGAAAAAAATTCAAACTGCCGTAGGCGATCTCGTCAGCGGTGATCAGGCCTTCGTTTCAAAGCTCCAAAACGAACTTAAAAGAATTTAGCTTCACCGGGCTCAGGGATCGCAAACCGAACGTCTTTAAACTTGGCGATCTCTTCGCCTGGCGCCAAGTATTTCTCGTACGACAGCGGAAAGCAGCCATGATGAATGCCGATGGCATTCGTAGCATTCAGATCATGAAAAGCCTGCATGGCATCGGCTGGATTCATATGCTGATATTTCATGAACCAACGAGGCTCATACGCGCCAATCGGTATGAGCGCTAGCCTAAAAGAACCAAGCTTGGCCTGTGCCGCCTTGAAATGCTTCCCGTAACCCGTATCACCGGCAAAGTAGATATTTCCACCCGGCAGCTCCACCGCAAAGGCGCCCCAAAGCGTCTTGTTCCGATCAAACGGGCTGCGCGCAGACCAATGTTGAGCTTTCAAAAAATGCACTTTTTGTTGCGGGCCAATGTCGTAAGCGCTGTCCCAATCCATCTCAACGATCTTAGCCTGAGGCATTTTAGGCCGCAGAATGGATGAAACTTTAAGCCCCACAAAAAATGTCGGTTGAAAAGCAGTTTCCAGCCGTTGCAAGGTTGGCAGGTCTAAATGGTCGTAATGGCTATGGCTTACCAAAACAATGTTTATCTTTGGCAGGTCTTCAAATCGAATCCCAGGCGCATGAACCCGCTTAGGCCCAGCGAATGAGACCGGGCTCACCCGATCAGACCAAACCGGATCCGTCAGAATATTTAAGCCCTCAGTTTGCAGCAGCACGGTGGCATGGTTAACAAAAGTGGCTCTGAGCGCTTTGTCTGGCACGTTTGCGGGCGGTTTATCCAGTTGTTTAAGTTCTCGCCATTTCGGCCAGTCAGAAGCGGGCTTACTCCAGATAAACTTTGCCAAATCCCAGGGTGTTTTCGTATCCTGCACTTCTGAATCTTTAAACTTCGATCCTTCAAAAGGAGCTGCGCCCGTTAATATTGTCATAAAAAATAACATACCCCACTTGCCAAATCGATCCATGCCCCTAATATGGCACCCGGCGTCCCCGTCGTCCAGAGGCCTAGGACATTGCCCTTTCACGGCAGTAACACGGGTTCGAATCCCGTCGGGGACACCAATTTACTTAATAAGTATTAACTAACTCAAACCAAAATCTTCGCCGCTCACAGAGCTCATACATCGCTTGCTGAAAATTGCGTCCGAAGGGAGCATGTGCTTGGCAATATATTGTTATTTTTTTATTGTCGAACTGTATTCTCGCGCCAACCGGCTTTACCCCTCCTAACACGTCTTTTAATGGTGATGATACTCCCTTGCCTGACTTGTGCCTTAACAATGTCTCGAAAATTTTCTCCGCCTTTTCTTGCAGCCTTCTATTTTCCAAAATATCCACTTCTTGGGCTAGCCGAATAATTTGAGGAGCAGACGATCTATCCTGCGATATCAGCTGACATAGGCCCGACACCCACCCAAAATCATTTCCCCTGTCTCCAGGTATGATAACCGCCGTATTAAAGGCCGGACACGAAGTGTGTTGATGGAAGCGAGGTTTTTCAAAAAGAGATACTCGAACTAGGAATTGGAATGTGTAAGTGTCCAGTTGAACTTGTGGCAGGAACATATGCCTGCGTCCACTCAGCAAGTGTCCGGAGAGTAACATGACTAACATCAATAATTTTATCATAGCCGTGGCTTAACACAGCCTCATTTTCCGCCAAGATGTGGGGTTGACTTTGACTTTTGAATCGGGCATTTCTGGCCTCGTCGGAGCGTGGCGCAGCTTGGTAGCGCACTAGACTGGGGGTCTAGGGGTCGCAGGTTCAAATCCTGTCGCTCCGACCAATTGGTTTAAAACCCGTCATTGCGAACGCAGTGAAGCAATCCACTCTCTGCGCACGCAATAACGATCGGCAAGTTAGGCCGCCTTTTTAAGGGTCATTATTTCACCCCGATTTTTTTTGGGAACTGCTTTTCTTGACGATTTTACTTTTTTTGCGGATTTCTTCTTTGGGCCATTCTTTTTTAGTTTCTGACCTTTTCGAGATCCACCCCCGCGACTTGCCTTGCTTTGGGAAATATTACCCTCTTTGTCTACATAATACAGGTAATCCTTGTGCCGTTTTAGCTCGGTCCTTAAAACCAATTCCGGCGGCTTTATTTCTGTGGCATTTTGGCCATTGCGCATCATTTTGCTGCGATAAACATTTAATTCTCGATCAAGAAAATACATCCAACCCGTTTCTCGCTTAATACCTGCTTCCATGATTTTTTCTGACATTTTGTCCTCATTATTTTAATTTCATACAACAAACATTTTCATGCGTTCTCTGGAACACATGAGCGATAATTTCACACCAAAAATTGGGAATGTAAATAGTTTTTTTTGACCATCATTCTTTGTTTTCCGTCGCTATATTCAGTCAAAGAATTTCGAAATTTCAGTTGCATGCTTTTGCAGTTTCCTGTCCTCTTGAAAATGCAGTAGACTGTATTTAATTAATGACGATGGAGGTGAATTAAGTGAAATTTGGCTTTAAAGATATGCAGATTGCTTATTTAGCAGAAGGAATTGCTGGAATTGAGAAAATTGTGGATCGAGCCTCGTCTCCGGCAACATTGCTTCGTAGGGTTATTATTAGTTTAAAGAAAGCAAGCAGAGACACGAGCGAGCTGGAATACTATGCGGCATTGAATAATTACTTGCCTAAACGCCGCGGACGTAAGGTCCCTGCTGTCGGGATGACTCGTATCTATCGCGCACAACAAATACATCGGGGAGAGCCTTTCCTGCACTTGCCTCTGGGTGTTTTACGATCGAAAAAGGGCGACGTTTTAACGGTTTCGTTCGAGACAGACTGTATTATCGTGAAAAAAATTATGGTTAAAACATATTGAATCCCAAACATATTTGATAGCTGTGCTCATGGTATAGGCATAAAGGCCAAAGAAGCCAGCTCCTAAAATCGCGCCGGACGTGGTGGCTATTATGACTAACCCGCCTGCCAAGCTGATGTTGGCCGGGCTGTCTTTGGCAAGTATGCAACTGGCTGGAACTAGTGAAACCAAAAAGGCCACGGTTCCTCCGAGACCTGCTCCTGCTGCGCTGAGGCCTATGATGGTCCCCTGGGTCACCGGGCTCATTGCGGGTAGCGTTAGGGAGAAAGTAAGCACAACCAACAATGAGATTCGACGAAGATTGACCATATGAAATCCGTGCCTACAGCGACAAATTGTGCTCGTCAAATCCAATTTGTCCACCTTTTTGATAGATATTGGCATGCTTAATACAGCCAAACTAATTCTCGCCCTTTCGCTTTGTTCTTTGCCTGTCTTTGCGGCTGATGCGCCCAGATGTACTGAGGCGGATAAGAAGGATCATATTTATTCGGCCAACCATAAATTCGCAGCAGACTGGGAACGATGCGGTATCCATCATTTGGGCTCTAATGATGGAACAACCCAGTGCTTACGAAAAGCCTACGGCACCTTGTCGGCCGGTTGCGCTTCTTGCTTTGGTGAGAACGCGAGCTGCGTTCGTGATAATTGCTGGTGGAGCTGCATTACCGGCCGCAATGAAGCGTGCGAAAAATGCGCCATCGATAGCTGCAGAGCGCCTATGGAGCAATGCACAGGAATCTCGCACTATGATATGCCTAGCAATTGATTTTTTTTCGAGCGGGTTCTAGCTTTTGCAGGATGCCCACCTGTTTGCTGCTGATCTTGATCCTTCTACGCTTTTTAACCGCCATGATGGCTTCATCGGCGCTTAATCCTTCATGTAATATCAGATAGGCGATAACGACGCTGGCGCTGCGGCCCATGCCGGCTTTGCAGTGTACGTACATTTTGTGACCCTGCTTCAGTTCCTGCGCGACAATGGCCGCGGCCTGAGTCAGTTTTTTAGCTGATATGGACCTGAAATCTTTAGAGGGCACCTCAAAGATGACGGCACCGCTTTTTTCCCATTCTTCTTTGGTGACTGGTTGATGCCTGAGACCTGGTTCGCGTTCAAAGGGCTCGAGCAGATTCAAAACACGATTGATGCCAAGGGATTTCAGTTGCACGAGGTGTCCCTTGTTGCGCAATGGGATGCCACCTAGGTACAATCCAGCATCACTGATTTTGACCCACCAGGGGATGCGAATCGCTTCGGTGCAAAAAAGCGAGAGCTCAAAAACTGCTTTTTTTATCCATCTCTGCATGGGATTTTACCTTGATGTGTTCAAATGCTTTCGCAGTGGCAACGCGGCCTCTGGGTGTGCGCATTAAAAAGCCTTCTTGGATGAGATAAGGCTCGTAAACGTCTTCTAAAGTATTGGTTGATTCACCTAATGCTGCTCCTAGGGTGTCCAGGCCAACGGGTGCGCCTTCACAGGTTTCCACTAGGAAGCTCAAAATGCGCGTGTCCATTTCATCGAGGCCGTTATCTCGAACGCCTAAGCGGGTAAGGGATTCGCCGGCGACGTCCGCGGTAATATTGCCTGCATGCAGCACTTGAGCGAAATCGCGTACGCGCCTTAGCAAACGATTGGCGATACGAGGCGTGCCGCGGCTGCGTCTGGCGATTTCATGCGCGGCGCCGGACTCGATGGGGATATTTAAAATCGACGCAGAACGGTTCACGATTTGCGTTAGCTCGGCCAGCGAATAAAATTCAAGGCGAGCTGAGAAGCCGAAGCGGTCTCTCAGCGGGGAAGTTAATAGGCCAGTTTTAGTGGTAGCGCCCACCAGTGTGAAGGGTTTAATATTGAGACCAATGCTTCGAGCGTGAGCGCCTTCGCCAATAATCACGTCAAAGCGAAAGTCTTCCATGGCGGGGTACAAATTCTCTTCAATGACGCTGGTTAAGCGATGAATCTCATCGATAAACAAAATATCGCCCGCGTTCAAGTTGGTTAACAAACCTGCCAAGTCACCCTTTTTTTCTAAAGCGGGGCCGGAAGTCACGAAGATTTGCGAGCCGAGTTCTTTGGCCAAGATATGTGCCAAAGTCGTTTTACCTAGACCTGGCGGGCCAGATAAAAGAACGTGATCTAGGGGCTCGCCGCGTAATTTCGCTGCCTGCGCAAAGATCTTTAAATTTTCAATAAGTTGTTTTTGGCCGACGTATTCTTCAAACGCTTTTGGTCTGAGGCTTTTTTCCAGTATTTCTTCGGAGTCTTCCAAAAGATCCGGGGCTAAAATTCCTTCCATGATATTAAATCTCTCGCAGCGCTTCTTTCAGCAGATCGCCTAGAGGCTTGTTTTGATGTGCCAAATGCTCGACCGCTTTCACCGCTTTGTCCACTGCCGGGGTTTTATAACCGAGGTTAGCAATGGCTGAGCGCAGGTCGCTTAAAATGCTGTCGCTTCCAAAGAATACTGCCACGGGTTTGGTCTTGTCTTTGAGCTCCAACACCATGCGTTGTGCCATTTTAGGCCCGATGCCTGGCACCCTGGTAAGCCGCGCATGATCGCCCGAGGCCAAGGCATTCGATAATTCAGTGGGTTGTAAGGCGGATAACACACTGAGAGCCATTTTGGGCCCGATTCCAGAGATGCTGATCAACTGCTCAAACAAATGCAAGCTGTCTTCAGACAGAAAACCATACAATTCTAACGCGTCTTCACGCACATGTGTATGGATATGAATAAACACCGATTGTCCTATGTCTCCAAGTGTCGATAAATCTGACAATGGCATCGACACGCGATAACCGACCCCGTTTGTTAAAACGATGGCATTTTTTAAATTTTTAAGCTGTAGTTGACCAGTGAGATAGGCAATCATATGGTAAATCCTATGCCTCCTACCTTACACCGCTCTGTTTGGACCGCAATCTATTATGTGCCTTTTTTAATCTTGTGCGGCATTATTTTTTGGCTATCCAGCATGAGCAATCCGCCCATTCCTGAGCCCATGAGATTCCCTGGCGCGGACAAAATTCTACACGGCATTGCCTTCGCGGCAGTAGGGGCGGCTGCCGCCCTGGGCTCTATGGTTAGACGGAATAGATTGGGCCTCGAAGTCTTTCTAGAGGCATGGATTTTAACAGCAATTTACGGATTTTTAGATGAAGTTCACCAAAGATTTACCCCTTCCAGAAGCTCCGATATTACCGATTGGTTTGCGGATATCATTGGCGCAGCGGTTGGCGTGTTGCTTTTCTCCGCGGCGGCCAAGGCAGCTAGATGGGTTGCTAAACGATAATAGTAGGGTATAAATAAGCCTACAATGAAATTTATTTTATTAATATTATTGGTAGTTGCAGCCGGCTGTGGTAACCACCCTTTGAGCCGAAATGAAGAACAAAGAAGCGATTCGGTTCGCAAGCTTTTCGCGGAATTGCTTGACCCGCCTGCTGAACTTGCGAACTCTAAGTCTGTTGTGAAAGAGGTTCTGCTGAGAAACCTCGATGGTTTATATTTCTTAATTAACCACCCGGACTTATTGAAAAAGACCAAAGTTCCGGCTGAAATCATTCATGCAATTCCAGCCGATGCATTAGAACGCCTTAAAGATCAGCCGCTTGAAACCATTGCCAAGGCCCTCAGACAGCTAGATCAGAGCTTTTTTGATGATATTCAGAAAACTTTGGATAATTCGGTGAAGAATTTCAAGTTTGCGGCCAAGGATTTAGAAGCGATTAAAATTCCCAAATTAGGTGAAGCTTGGACCGATTTTTTCCAGGGCGTATTAGTCAATTACTTTCCAGCTCTGCCTCTCAAAGATCGAAAGCGAATTCTCGCTTTTATGATTCTAAAGCTGAATGATCTTAGCACTGATAATGAAGTCTTATTGAACTGGGTATATGCTTCTGGTCCGTATTTTCAAAAATACCTCCAGTTAATGGCTGATTACTTGGAGCCGGGCGATGATCACAATTTGGCTGAACTGAAGCAGGGCTTGATGAAAGTTAAGGATGCCCTGCCTTCCATTCCTAAAGTGCTTATTGACGTCTACTTGCAAGAACTTGCCAAAGAAGGCTATCAAATAGAAATCATTCGCTCATTAGGCGCCGCCAGCGTGGGAGAGGCATTTTTGGCCAAACTTGGCGGAAAAAATGGCAGACAAGTCGTTATTAAGTTTAGGCGCCCCGGTATCGAAGACATCGCTAAAGCCGAAGAGATTTTCTTTTCGTCTCAAGCTGCAAAGGCGCAAGGTGATGCGCTCAAGGCAAGTTTTAAAGAAGTTTCGCTTCAAATTAACGAAGAGTTCGACTATCGAACTGAATACAAAAAAATCAAAGCTGGCATTAAAGCTTACGAAAATGATCCAAGCTACCCTATTAAAGTTGTGAGACCTCTGTCCGAGGATGAGTTCCCAAGCAGCGATCGCTATTTGGCCATGGAATTCGTAGACGGTAAGACTTTTAGGCAGCTGGACAAAAATCCTTTGCAGCAACATGCAAAGAGCATTTTGTGGGAGCGCATGACCCGTAAGTTCATGAAACAGGCTTTATTTGCTAAAGAAAATCACTTTTTCCACGGCGATTTGCACGAAGGGAACATGATGGTTGTTTTTTCGCCCGATTTGAAATTGGCCGAAGATGCCACGCGCGAAGAAGTTCAAAAAGCTGTGGACAATGGCTTGATTTCACTCGTGTTGATCGACTTCGGCAATGCGCACGAGCTGACGTCTGGGCAGAGTCTGGCACTCAGAAACATCTTTTTAAGCGCTGCCAAGCTTTCAAACTCAGCCCAAGTCTTTTTGGACAATATTTGTCCGGAAGCTCCGGCTAAGGTTCTAGAGAGTCTTCAAGAATCTGTTTTTAGCAACGTAGCAGAAAAACGAGAAGTTGAAGTGCCCCAGAAGCTTGGCGCAGCAATGGACGTTTTACTGATGAACAATCTACCTATTCCCGGGTTTTTAATGGCCTTTGAAAGGTCTTTGGGTATGCTCAGCAATGTGAAGCATAACAGCGAAGCCAATTTGCATCAGATTTCGCAAGATGCCTATGTGAACGAGGTTAAAGATCTGGTTGCAGGTATGAATGGGGCAGTTAAAAACTCTGTACTGGACGGCATTGTACTGGACGCGCAGGTGGTTGATTTTGAACGAAACGATCTTGGCCTTGGGGAAGATTGGAGACTAGCTCGATTGGCTTGGGCCGCAGAGTCAGATCGGCAAAAAAAGCTCAATCAAACATTTGGGCTTTTGAAGATTTTAGTAAACAAGCTTCCGAAGACCTCATCCGAAGGCGTGGGTACCCGCGCATGGCGCTTTGTTCGCGATGGTTTTTCAAATATGCTCCCGCCAACAGTGCCCCCTTTGAAGTCAAGCGAAGAACCTGCACCGGCCCCAAATCCTGAGCCGGCTCCAGCCACCGCTAAACAATCTGATACCGAATATTGGATCGACCAAGTTGTATCCGGCGTGTTTTTAGAGTGGGAAGTACAGAAAATCACCGACATTGGTGGTGATGGCGTTAAATGGAAAGAACAACGAAATGATTTGGCGAAGGCCTTTGCTAAAAAAGACTGGCAAGCGGTGGCTTATTCTGGTCTTCAGTTGTTGAAGGTTGTGCCTCCGGCCATCGAAGGCAGATTGATGGATTTTGTGAGGGACAACCCAGAACTAGCGCAAACTGATTACTGGTATTTGAAATACGTGCGTTCTTTGTTTAAGCGGTCTTCTTCGGGCCATGATTCCCTCTGGGTAAGCGGCTTAGAATATTTGCTGAAACCAGGGACCACTGGTGAAGATGCTTATTGGGAAACTTATAATTTCGGTTTGTAAGCGCAAGTCAGAACTTCAATGACCTGAGATTTTTCAGATTGTAAGGCTTCGTTGTAACAGGCTTTGAAGTGTGAGGCGTCAACAGGTTGATGTCTAATGCCGTAGATTTGGCATGCGCCACTTAGATTATAGGTATGTGGCACTAAGAAATATCGCTCGAAGAGTTCTGTTTCAGAGGCAATGGGTAAAGTTCTGAAAATGCCGTTGCCTTGATTGTTGATCACAACGATGGTTACTGGGACATGCAGGTCCTTCAGAAAAGACAGGCCGCTGACATCATGCAAGAAAGTCATGTCGCCCAAGACCAAAACCGTTGGCTGGTTTAAGCCATGCGCAAAGCCACAAGCGGTGCTGATGATGCCATCAATGCCGCTGGCGCCTCGGTTTGCACCTACGATGGGGATATGCTCGCCAGCGATGGCGTGGGTGTCCATGTCTCGAATGGGCATGGAGTTGCCGAGAAACAGGGCGTGCTCTCGCCAGTCTGTGCAGGAGATTATCTTAGCGATGGCTTCGCTCTCTCCCTCCTTTGAAAAAGGGGGGCTGGGGGGGATTTTCTCCAGCAACTGAGTAATCCCTTTAGCCACAACCCGACCACCGAGCTTCAAGATATTCTCAGCTTTAAGCCCCGAAAAATCCCGGCTATGATCCAAAAGCGGGTGCTTTAAAAACCTAAGCCCTGAAGTCACACAAGCAATCGCTGGCACCTCAAGCTTTTCAATCTGCCTAAGCGCGTCTTCCTGCTCATGCCTACTTTTAAGCGAGCCAACTACAATCAAATCAGGCGTCATAGCAATGGCTCCCGATATTGGCAGTTAATCTGAATCGGCCCGGGCAGCGGCCCGAGCGCTCTAAGTCCAGCTTGCCTCACTTGAAACGCAATTTTGTCCAATGCCGCTTCTTTGCTCGGCGCAGGCAAATCCACAAAAGACCTGGCGTAATTTCCGAAAATCTTAACCTGGTCAATGGTTTGATTGGCCGTCGTACCCCGAAGCTCCGCTGGCCTATCTGCACTTAAGACCACTAAGGGTAGAGACTCCATCGAAGCCTCCACCACAGCCGGAAAAAGATTGGCAACCGCGGTGCCGGAAGTCACAATCACCGCCGCCAATTTGCCAGTGGCCCCTGCATAACCCAAAGCAAAAAAGCCCAAGCTACGTTCATCGTGACATATAATTGTCTGAGCACGCGGGTGCTTCGCCGCCGCGACAACGAGCGGCGTGGATCTGGACCCAGGCGCAATCGCAAACAGCTCGCACCCTAAAGCGCAAAGCTCATCAATCACAATATTAGCCCAAGTTAAATTCATACGAAATCAAGTTGCTTCTTAAACCGCCTAAACGCATGTGTAAACGTCAGCAGCATTAAGACCAACAACATCGCAATGCACAAGCCAAAGTCCAAGTTCCCCTCAGGACCTAACACCGCCGTGCGCATACCTTCCATCGCGTATATGTAAGGATTCACCAAATCGAGATACGCCAGCCAAGGCGACACTCCGTAAAGCTTGTGCCAAGTAAATTGAAACCCGCCGAAAAACCAAAGCGGAAAAACAAATCGCGTGAAAACTTTACCCATTTGCTGAGGGCCTTTCACGTAGCTTGCCACCCAAACGGAAAAGGTGCTGAAAAATAGCGCGGAGACAACCCAAATCGCAAAAAAGTGCCCCCATAAGATTTCAAAGCTTGGATTGAGCTGCCGCATGATCAAAATGCTGACCGGAAACGACCAAATGCTGACCCATAGGGTGCTGATAAAAAATGCCAAAATCATTGCCGCAAATACAAATGCCGGATGAATAGGTAAAATCAGCTTTTGTGCAATTTGCCGATCACCATTGATGTCATTCACCAGGTTATAAATCCCGGGGAACATTCGAAAAGAAACGCTGGATGCGAGCGACCCGGAAAAGCTAATCATCAAATACTGCGTTGGCACTCCAAAAAGAGGTAGCAAGTAAACGTTGATGGTTAACACCACCACCAGCCAAACCAACAAATCGATCACTTCTGATAATGCATTTTGCTTAAAAGCCTTTAAGTCCGCCCAAACCAACTGCCCAAATATTTGCCACATACTTTAAGCCCCTGCCTCTTCTTGCATTAACTGTAGGTAGACCGCTTCCAGAGTCGAAAGCTGGAATTTGTCCATCAATTCGTCTGGTTTTGCGATGAGCTTGATAGAGCCTTTATCCATCATGCAGACCCAATCTGCCAGCTGCTCGGCTTCATCCAGATAATGCGTTGTGAGTAAAATCGAGACCCCTTGCGCTTTTAATAGACGAATCTTCTCCCAGATTTGCTGGCGGATTTGTGGGTCAAGCCCGACGGTCGGCTCATCGAGTATTAGAATTTTTGGCCCATGCATGAGCGCACGTGCCATCATAAATCGTTGCTTCCAACCCCCAGATAAAACCATCGGTCTCGCATCTAAGTAGTCCTCTAAGTTAAGCTGTTCGGTCAGCTCGGCAAGACTATTACGTGACGCTTGCGCGCTCAATCCATAAAAACGGCCGGCAAATAAAAGGTTGTCTTGCAGGCTGAGCAGATTGTTTAAGTTGGCTCTTTGAGGGCAGTAGCCAACATTGCGTTGGTAGGCTCGCAGGTCTTGGTAAATCGATTTGCCGTGGAACAGAACATCGCCCAAGGTTGGCTTCATTAAAGTCGCCAAGATCGAAGACAAGGTAGTTTTACCTGCACCGTTGGCGCCAAGTAGTGCGAAGACTTGCCCAGTGTGTAAGTCCAAAGACGTGTCGTGCAGGGCAACGACAGGTTTGCCTTTGGCGGGGTAATGTTTGTGCAGATGTTTAACTTCTAAAACGGGAGACATGGCTTGTTGTACCAAAAAGCGGATTGGAGCGCCAGTTTCCGCTTCAATCGTATCCAGCTTGGTGCCCAAGAGAGGACTCGAACCTCCACGAAGTTTCCCTCACTAGGACCTGAACCTAGCGCGTCTACCAATTCCGCCACCTGGGCAAGCGAGGGCTGCAGTATGAAAAATTTGAATCAGAGCGTCAAGTGGAATTTTTTAACGACTATATAAATGATTAACCGATTTGCCTTCTAAGCTTCTGACGTGAAACAGAACTTTTTCAGCTGTTAAATAAGCTTCTGGAATCGTATAAGAATACTCTTTCATGCGCGGGTCCCTGGGGCAGTGTTCTTTGACCTTTTTCATAATTGGTAAAATGGCGCAGGCGTTTTTTCCGTTATAAATGGCCTCAATTCGATCTAGCTCGATGCACGAACTTGGTAGCTCAATGTGCAATGTTAGTTCGTCATCACTGGATGTTACATGTCTGACCTGGCCGTATAGGTGCTCATCAATTGAGCTGGATTCTGCTTCGATAATGGGCAGATTCTCGATGCGGTCGCCAATGGCTAAGGCCCAGGTTCCTGAAGATAATGAGCCTAGCTTGATGGATTCCAGGTACGGCACCGCCATATTGATACAAACTGCGTCTGAGCTGTCTCTGCTGAGGGCTTTCAGATTGATGTCAATTTTTTGGCTATCCCTGTCCAGGTAGATGATCGCTCTGCCCCATTCTTGGCAGGGATTCGCGTACCAGCCGCTAACAAATAGCTCAGGTGCGTCGTTAGAGTCGAAGCCGCTTAAAATATAGATGTGTTCAACTGGAAGGCTAATTTCCCTTATTTGAGGGACCATCACATACCCGGGCGCAGCCAAAGTTCCCATAGAAAAAAGTAAAGAGCCCATTAGACGAAAGTGAAAAAACCGCATACAACATCCTCCTGATTGCTTGGACTAACAGCCAAACGAGGATCTTTATTTATGTTTAGAAAGCTTTTTGGGATGTTCGGAGCCGATTTGGCTATCGATTTAGGCACCGCTAACACACTGGTTCACGTCAGGGGATGTGGTGTCGTGCTCAATGAGCCCAGCGTCGTTGCCATTGCTCGAAATGGCTATGAAACCAAAATTTTGGCAGTGGGAAAAGATGCCAAAGAAATGCTTGGCAAAACGCCTGGAAATATTACTGCCATTAGACCAATGCGCGATGGGGTGATCGCTGATTTCACCGTTACCGAAACCATGATTAAGGCCTTCATTACCAAGGCCACGAAGAAAGCATTTTTTATCAGAGGCCGGTTAATCATCTCGGTTCCTGCTGAAATTACTTCTATTGAACAAAAGGCCGTCCGCGAGGCTGCTCTTGGCTCGGGCGTTCAAGAAGTTCACTTAATCGAACAGCCTATGGCTGCTGCCGTGGGAGCTGGCCTGCCTGTGCGTGATGCCCGTGGTTCCATGATTATCGATATCGGTGGTGGTACGACGGACGTTGCGGTTATCTCGCTAAACGGCATTGTGGCTTCGCAAACCTTGCGTGTGGCTGGCGATAAGCTCGATGAAGCCATCGTTAACTTCTTGCGCAAACGTCACAATATTTTGATTGGAGAGCGTACAGCGGAGCTTATCAAAATGAAGATTGGCTCGGCGGTGCCTTTGGCGGAAGAGTTGAAGATTGATGTTAAGGGTCGCGATTTGATCACCGGCGTGCCACAGGCGATTACGATTACCAGCGTCGAAATCCGCGAAGCTCTGCAAGATAGCTTCAGGCAGTTTGTGGCTTGCACCAAGTCAGTTTTAGAGCGCACGCCTCCTGAGCTTTCTGCCGATATTATCGACCGCGGCATTGTTCTTTGCGGCGGCGGTGCTCAGATTAAGGGCCTCGATAAGTTGATTGCTGATCAGTGCGGAATCCCTGTTTATGTGGCCGACAACCCATTGCACGCGGTGGTTGATGGCGTTGGCCAAGTGTTGGAAAACATGGACACCTATCGTGCGTTGTTGATTTGAGCAAAATATCCATGAAGTACGCATTTATCTGTCTTTTAAGCTTGGTTTCGTCTTGCATGGGTCTAGACGAGGGTGATCCGATCCCGATGGACCGCCTCTATGCTCCAGCCTCCATGCTGAAAAATGGCGACACGCTTTATGTTGTGAACGCCAATCTGGATTTGCGGTATAAAACGGGCAGCGTACTTGGAATCAACGTCTCTGACACAACTGCGGCCAAAGTAACTGAAACGGCAAAGATTCCTTCTCAGGGTGGTATTTTAGCCGCTTCTAGCGATTTTGAGTCAATTTTTGTGACATCGCAGCAGCTTGGCTCTTTAAATAGTCTTAAGCCCGAGCAGCAATTGGATTTGGGTCAGAATGGACCTTATTTTTTAAGTCTGGTTCCGAATCAGCAGGCAGGCTTTATTGGCTATTTGTTAACTTTTGCCAGCGAATTAATTGATGACGGTCGGTTTTCTGTGACCGGCAATCAGGGCGAGTTGCAATATTTTACCTGGGCCCCAGGTCAGCCGCCACAAGTTAAACAGACTTTTAAAATTTCTTCCTGCTTTAAGGCACAGGCTTATCAGCGCACCGCGAGATTGGGCGGGCTTTTGATCAACAATGGCAACTTGTTTGCTTTGGCGGAAATTATTGTTACTCCGGGCTACCGGCCCCAAAAACGCGTCTTTTTGGTGAAGGCTGCCGTTTCTGACCTGCAGCAAGGCAATTTAAACCAGACCACCTGCAAAACCGTTGATTTAACTCAAGGAGAAAATGGCGGTGTTCAGTCTTTGGCTCAAGCGGGTCGCGGGTTGGCGGTTTCTACTGACGGTAATACGGTTTACGCTTTGCTGGATGAAAACCCCACAGTGCTAAGATTGGGCTTTGGTTCTGACGGCGCAGTTTCTCAGACTGCCAAAGTAGAAACTTGCCGCAGTCCCGTGCAAATTCGATTGTCTCCTGATGAAAAAACGGTTTTGGTGGCGTGTGATAAGAGCCATCAGTTGATTGCTTATAACGCGCCTAATCTTGGCGTCATCGGAAAATTTCAAGGCGGCACCACTTCAGAGCGAAACGATCTAGGGCCGGTCGATATTTTATTTGACCCTTTAAAGCCATCTCAGGTTTTTGTCAGTTTTCAAGGCAGTCATCAGATTGGAATCTTCAACTATGCGAATACTACTTCTTCTCAGTCTTTTGATTTTGTCAGCCGGCTCAAGCTGTCTCGATAGTCAAACGGTTCTTCCAGGACAACTGGGGCAGATAACGGACGCGAGCGTTGCCTCCTGCTTGCCTTACAAAGACTCGGATACTGCGCATCAATGCTTATTGATAGCAAACCCTTATCAAGGTGCTGCTCGTGTATTTGATGCGATGGCGAATCAGTTTGTGCTCTCTCCGATTGGCTATTTCCCTTTGGCAGTTGCCTCCGGAAAGGCGCCGAATCAGGTAGCGACATTGGATGGCAAGACTTTTGTGCTGGATCCGGTGACGCGCGCCATTTATGAAATTCCCTCGAGTTTGATATCGCCTTTAGCGCCAATGAAGGGTTTGGATTTTACCCCAAATCTATTTGTCTTAACCAAAGACGATATGGGCAAGATTTGGGCTTTGGTGTCCGATAACTTCACGATTATCCATGCGGTCCCCCTAGAAGCAGGAGCAGCGTTTAGCTTTGACATGGGCATGGCCGTCAACCTGATCCAGGTTGATTTGAGCCATCAATACTTCTTTGTTGCTAGCGGAGCTAACTTGTTCCAGTTTGCCGTCGGCGCAATTTTCACCGCAGGCGGACCTAAAATCCCAGAGGCGCTGGTTCAAACATCTGCTATTCGTGCGATGGCTGCTGATGCGACCAATTTCTACCTTAGTTTGGCCGAGAAAAAGTTGGTGGTTTACAGCACCGTAAACGAGACTGCTCAGGGAAGCATGACCCTCGATGCTGTGGCGCAAGCGATTTATTTACCTGGTAGTATGGCAGGCACGCCTACGCCCTGCTGCAACGGCGCCAAAGAGTGGATAGCCGTTTTGCTGACAAACGGCGGGTTTCAGTATTTGGCCTACACAAACGGCGTATTCGGCGAAACGCAAAAGCTCTTTATCCCTGATGACAGCGGGATTAGCTCTTTTGCGCTGAGTAACCCCATCAAGTTATTGGGCGTCAATGCCACAGGGCATGGAAACGACGGGCTTGGCTGCGAACGGCGCTTGTTTTTGGTGTATTCCGGTACCCTTTTAAATACCTGCGAAGGCAGCAGAGTGGTTAAGCGTCTGGATCAAATGGCGTATTAAGCCGGCTTTGACGTATACTCTAGACTATGTGGAAATTCGGCTCCAAATGGTCAGTGGGCGTAGACCTGGGTTCTGAGAGCGTTAAAATTGTCTGCCTGGCTCAAACCGGAAAGACCTATAACTTGGTTTCTTACGGCATGTTCTATCGCGAACATGTGGAAGCAATTAGAGAAACGCTCTCGCATCCAAACTTGCAAAAAGCAAATCTCAGAGTTTCCATCAAAGACTCGCTGGTCAAAATCCGAAAACTCGAACTTCCTCCTGCCCCTGCTGATGAGCTGACACAAATGGTTCAAATGGCTTTAGGCCAGCAATTGGCGGGTCCAATCGAAAACTATATCCTGCGTTATCAACCGCTGCAAAAAGCGGTGTTCATCGCGGAAAGAAAGCAGGTTGATGACTATTTGGTTGAGCTTAAGCAGTGGGGCATTCTAAATCCTGCCGTTGTGGAGCCAAGGCTAAACTCTCTCGCCTTGGCAGCGCTTCATAACCACCCAATCCAAGCAGGCGAGAGATTGGCGATTGTAGATATCGGACGAGGCACAGCTTTGTTTGCCGTGGTTTCCAACGAGGGTCTGCTGTTTGGTAGAAACCTGTCAGATGCCGATGGCGAAGATTTGTTCAAGCAAATCGCGAATCGCATGGGGAGCTCTGTCGAAGAAGTTGATCGGAGAAAACGAGCTGACCCTGCCTTTTTAACACTGCAAAATCCGGACGCCAAAGAACCGATTATTCAGTGGCTTTATAAAGTGGCGGTAGAGATACAGAACTCAGTTGAAAACTATGAGTTGCAATTCCCGAACCAAAAAGTAACCGGCCTGATTCTCGCAGGCGGCGCCTCGAAAATATCGGGCCTTTCTGGCTACGTTCAAGATACTTTAAAGCTGAGCGCTACGTATATAGATGCATTTGCTCGTGTGAACACATCGGGTTTTCCTGTCGAGAATTTTGGCGAGCAAGGACATTTTTACGCTGCGGCCGTGGGGCTGGCTTTGTGATAGCCAAGGCCTAAAACATAAGTTTCCATGCTGCCTGAGCGTGTGCTTTGAGGGCGTCTGATTTTGACTTCTTTGAACATGCTGCGACAGGTTTTTAAGTAGTCGGGCATGCCGCCGCCTTCCAAGACTTTGACGCAGAAGTTGCCACCTGGCTTCAGTACGCGAGCCGCGATTTCCAGCGCTTTTTCGCATAGACCTAAGCTTCTGTCTTGATCCACACTTTTGATGCCGCAAGTTTTTGGAGCCATGTCGCTCAGGACCACATCAAACGAGCCGGCTGGGATTTCGACCTCGAAGATATCGCCCTGGATAAATTGAACGTGAGGACCAAAGCTAAGCGCTAAAGGTGACAAGTCGATGCCAATTACTTTGCCACCACCTGGGCCGACCTTTCTTTCCACATATTGCAGCCACGAACCTGGGGAGCAGCCTAGATCTAAAACTTTGGCTGAGCCTTTGATTAGCCCAAAATTTTTATCGATTTCTTCAAGCTTAAAAATAGAGCGCGCCACGAAACCTTGTTTCTTGGCAGCTTGATAGTAAGGGTCTTTGCGGTTGTATTGAGCCATAAATATTGCTTAGTGGAAAGTTTTAACTACACAGATTCGTTTACGTTGACAACTGACCTCGTTTACTGCTTTGATAGAAAGTATGTCTGAGACGCAAACCCTGACTAAAGCCGATATCGCGAATGCTATCTCTCAAAAAATGGGATTTTCGAAGACGCAATGCGCTGTCCTTGTCGACAAAGTTTTTGAATTAATTAAAGATTGTCTGGCCAGAGGCGAAGAAGTCAAAATTAGCAGTTTAGGCAGGTTTCAAGTCCGGCAAAAAAATGCCAGAAGGGGTAGAAACCCACAAACGGGCGAGCCTTTAGAAATTTCGGCTCGAAAAGTCGTTACCTTTAAATCTAGTCCCGTGCTGCGTGGCTTAATGGAAGAAAATCATGCAGGAAATTGAGCTGCCCAATAAAAAATATTTCAAAATTGGTGAAACTTCGATTTTACTTGGGGTTAAGCCTCATGTGCTTCGATACTGGGAAACCGAGTTCCCACAAATTAGACCCTTCAAGTCGGGCACTGGCCAACGGCTTTACAAACGCTCCGATTTAGAGGCTTTAGCTAAAATTCAAAGACTTCTATATAGAGAGCGCTTCACTATTGCAGGCGCGAAACAGGCCCTTAAAACACCTGAACTCAATCCGCTTCAGCAAGGGCTCTTGTCTATTAAGAAAGAACTTGAAACTATCCTTCAATTATTGAAATGACACCCATGCAACGCCAGTGGGCTGCCGCTAAAGAGCGAGCCAAAGATGCCATATTGCTTTTTCGCATGGGCGACTTTTACGAGCTTTTTGCCGACGACGCCATCAAAGCCGCCCCGATTTTAGAGCTTGCTCTAACCTCGCGCGATAAAGGCACACCCATGGCCGGCTTTCCGCACACGGCCGCCCCGGCTTATATCGCCAAGCTGGTTGCTCTGGGTTTTAAGGTAGCGATCTGCGATCAAATCGAAGATCCCAAAGCCACTAAAGGCCTGGTCAAGCGGGACATTACGCGCATCGTTACGCCCGGCACGGTAACTGATGATGATGGCCTAAAGTCGGGCCAAAATAATTATTTGGTCGCCATCGTTGCTCTGGCCAAAGGCCAGTTTAGCTTAAGCGCCTTAGATTTATCCACAGGCGAGTTTCTGCAGACTTCTACTTCGCATGCGCAAAGCGTGCTCGATGAAGTGAGCAAGCTTAGCCCGGTTGAAATTCTTATCGGCGGTGAATTTTGGCCTATCGGTCTGTTGGAAAGGCTTGAGCAAGTAGCCAACCAAACTCGATCTTGTCGCCTGGAGTCTTTTACCGATTCGACCAAGATCACCGCCAGCGATTTAATCAAACGTTATGTGACAGACACACAAGGCGGCAGCTTTTCCTTTCTGGAAGAGCCCAGGCCTTATTCAATCGACAACGAATTAATCATCGATTCTCTATCCAGAGAACATCTAGATCTGACTGGTTTGGCGAGCGTGCTACATCGCACCTGCACCGCGATGGGCTCCAGGCAAATGAACCGCTGGCTTGCGGCACCTTCAACCAATTTGGAAGAAATCCTAGCGCGCCAGGCCAAGGTACAGACCTTGCTGGATGAGCCCGCCAAGCGCCGAGCCATTCGAGAGATCTTAAAGCATCTGTATGATTTGGAGCGCCTCACCGTCAAAGTTGCAGCCGCTAGAATCAACCCGCGCGAGCTGGCGAACCTGCGAGACTCGCTTTCGCACCTACCTGCGCTAATCCAAGCTTCTGAAGAAATGCCAGGCAGTGGTTTCCACTTGGCTGACGTCCACCAACTTTTGGCTTCTGCCTTGGCTGAAAATCCACCCTTAAGCTTCAAAGAAGGCGGTGTTTTCTGCAAAGGTTTCGATGCGCAACTCGATGAGTATTCCGAATACGCCTCCGGGGGCAGGGATCAAATCGCCGCCATTGAAAGCCGCGAAAAAGAACTCACCGGTATTGCTAGCTTAAAAATCAAATACACCCGGGTTTTTGGCTATTATATAGAGGTTACCAGTACACACTTATCCAAAGTCCCGGCGCACTATAAACGCAAGCAAACCATCGCCAACGGCGAGCGCTACGTTACGCCAGAGCTCATGCGTCTGGAAGAAATGGTTTCAACGGCTGACATTCGCAGGCTGGCGAAAGAAGCAGAGCTTTTTGAACAGCTACGACAAAGCCTGCTCACCCACACCTCCCGCTTATTCTCGGTCGCCGCCTGGATTGCCAAGCTGGACACCTTAGCGGCTTTCGCTGAACTTGCTGAAGAGCGACGCTACGTCAAACCTGAACTTTTACCCGCTGAACAAAACTGCCTTGAAATTCAAAGCGGCAGGCACCCCATTTTAGAAGCGCTGCATTTAAAAAAAGGTGAAAGCTTTGTGCCAAACAGCGTCGCCTTAAACGCCGATAATCGTCAGATTCTGTTGATTACCGGTCCTAACATGGCGGGTAAGAGCACCATCATGCGGCAAGTGGCGTTAATCCAGCTACTCGCCCAAGCAGGCTCATATGTGCCTGCAGATTCGGCTCGCTTAAGTTTGTGCGATCGGATCTTCACACGCGTAGGCGCCTCAGACGATGCTCGCTCCGGACGCTCGACTTTCATGGTCGAAATGAGCGAGACGGCACATATATTGAACCATGCCACCAAATATTCATTGGTGCTACTCGATGAAATCGGACGCGGCACCAGCACCTTCGATGGTTTATCCATCGCCTGGGCAGTGGTCGAGTATCTGCATAATCACATTGGCGCCCGCACGCTTTTTGCAACGCATTATCACGAACTCACCAAGCTATCTGAAAGCTTGGCGAGAATGCACAACGTCCAAGTTTCTGTTTTAGAAAAAGCGGGCGACATTCAGTTTCTATACACACTGGCAGAGGGCGCTGCCGAGAAAAGCTACGGCATTCAAGTAGCTAAACTTGCAGGCCTGCCCCGCCATGTTCTTGAGCGCGCGAGCGAAGTGCTGGCGTCTTTAGAAGAAGACAAGCCAGCACCAAAGATCTCAAAGCCAAAACCCGCTCAGTTGACTTTGTTTGCGGATCCAATTCATTTGGCGCTGAAAGGCATCGATCTAAACCAAATAACCCCGATGCAGGCTCTGACAATGCTGGCAAACCTAAAAGAGCTGGCGTTATAACTTGTTTATTTTCAGTTAAATAGCTTCAAAAAGTTGGCGGTCTGAGTCTTCAACCGCATGTGAATGTACATCTGTTTACCTGCATCAATTAGAGAGCCTATAAAAACTGTTTGAACCCCTTCCCAGGATGGCCCGTTTCTCAGAAGACCGCAAAACTTTGGTATAAAGGCGACCATAGTATACGTTGAGCCTATTAGTCCTAATGCCACAACTGCGTTCCAAGTTCTTTCATCTGGATCGTTGACAACTTCGTCTTTTGCACTATAGAACACTGGTTTCAACGCTGTGCGGAAAAAACCATAACCGCATGTCCCTATTGCAAACAATAATGCGCCTCTTTTAAAATAAACTACACCCCTGCCAGGCAGGGCACCTGGGGGTCCTTGGATCGCGAGAGGGGCCGCGGGTCCGGCAGCTATTGCTTGTTGGGCGATAGCGCGTGTTAGCAATGCAGCTTCCATTGACATAATCCATTGCTCATTCGTGGTATATCTTACTTGTTCTTGGTTCTCGATAGCTTCTCGATCAGCATCCTCCTCCTGACAAAAAGCATAGCGTTGCATCCCATCAAGCCTTTCTTTTTCCCGACGGAACCACTCGATCTGGCTGGACGACCTATCTAAATGGGGTATGGATGTGCCGCCAGGAAAATGGGAAGTGCTCGCGCTAGCGGGCGACGGAAGAAACGCTGGCGATCGAGGAAACCCATCAAAATTGTCGCCAATGGCACTTGCGGCACCATTTAATGGTTGGTTAGGGAGCGCGGATGCGGGGTCACCCAACGAAGTTGGCAAAGGATCACTGGCACGAGGTGTGTTATCTGCACTCCACGGCGGACCATCCAACCCTTGTTCTTCGAGGTTAAGATGGCCGGGTTTGTTTGTGCTGCTTGCCCCTCTATCTTCGCTCAGAAGCTTGGAACTTGGAGCGTCAGTATATTGACGGTCGAGGGGAAAACCGTCTTCGCTGGAAGGCGGGTTGCTGGGTTGCTCGTTGCTATCTACCCTGGGGAATTGCGGCAGGCCTCCAGCTGGGTCCATCATTGCGAGAAGCTTACCAGATAATCCAATTGCGACGACGAAGGCTATTTTTATTGTTCCCATATATTTCCTTTCTCTGTTGAGATTTGTCAGATTTTACGAATGATGATCTGTTGCTCGTTGGTAGATTGTGCGAGCTGTATTGGTTTTGAGAAATTTGCTTTACTGTGGCGATATATTTTGGATATTCGTCAAAATTTTTTTTCTGATAACCACTTGCACGTCGAAAAACGATCATCTCGGTTTAGATTTATGTAAACTTTATGTTGTTTTGTCAATCAAGACTGCGGTGCTGGAACATCGCAATCAAATAGCCTATTTAGAACCGTCCAGCTCTGCAAGCCTGTTGTCGCGTTTGTGAATTTTTTCACGCAACACATAACAGATAACTTTCAGCAGAGCTTGCACTGGGCGGGCGAAAGTCCGATTCATCGCTTAATGGTGAGACATCACGCTTCGGCCCTATATGCATATACACATTGTACCATACGATTTACGCCACATTCCGTTTCGGCTTTGGGATAACATCTACCCATGAGACATATCGCCTTCCTTATTTTGAACCTGGCTGTCTTCATTGCAACGCCAGCGCATTTCTCTTTTGCCCAGGCCTATTTCGAAGTGGGGTTTAAAGGCAGTCCGGATAAATTTGTGATTAAATTGGTAAAGGAAGATCAAATCGCACATGCTCGCATGATTTTACGCAAAGAACCCACCGCCAAAACCCATATCCTGGGCACCATCGTTAAATCCAGAGCGATTTATAATGCCCGTTGGGGTTTTTATTTGGAGCCGACTTCCATTGGTTTCTTTGAAAACATTACCGCTATCTGCGATGCATCGCCGCAGTATATTGAAAATAATTTGGTTAGCATTGGCAGCGATATATTGCCAAAGAGTCTCTGGTGTCCGTTGTCTTCGCAGTTAAGCAGAGAAGTTTTGATTCGTCACCTATAGTTAAATAGCTCCATAAAGTTGGCAGACACATGATGTAAACTTCAGATTATTTTGTCAATTTAGCTCGAAAGCCCGTTAAGTAAATCATCGTAACCCGGAAGCGTTCTAATGGGTTCCCAGGGCCTTTTGGCATAGGCCCGATGATTCAAAACTAGTCTGCCTTGAACTTCAATTAAAGGTATTAATCCTCCTGGAATATTGCCAGGCTGAAAATAACTTAAGAATACGCCTCGATCACTTCTGACAACTGCAATCGTGCCGCCATTGCCATCACGTGCAACGATTGTTGATCCATTTTTCGTGGGAGCCACTAGCCGATCTTTAGCAATGACAGATAAATTTGTTGTTGGCTCCAGCTCTGCAAGTCTGTTGTCACGCTTATGAATTTTTTGACGCAATACATGACATATAACTTTCCGCGCATCTGCCAGGTTTACTTCTTGGGTCGAATTTTTACGTTCCAGTAGAACCTTTGTCCCATGTTCTTCTGGTGGACGCGTTTCAATAGCGTTTAACGCGGCTTCAAAGATTAATCGCCTCATACGGGTATAGGCGCGTAGCGACATTTGATTTCTGAGTACCGCAAAAATACATTCTATCGAGCAATTGCCAGATTTTTGATCGCTTTGCCAAATGGCATCTTTATAGGCGGGCATTTGTAGTTCTGCGCCTGGAATTTCGGAGATTAAATCATATGTCATTTTGGCATTCGTTCTTGACGCACGGTTGAGTATTCGAGCTATTAATTCTTCTGAAACTTGTTCGTTGGGAATTTTATATTTAATAACTGTTTGATATTTTGTTTTTCCATTAATTATGGCGGACGGGTGGTATTTTAGCCCGTCGCCTGAATTGAAAATTTTGATTAGTGAGCTTCCATCTGTATCTTTTTCGAGTGATAACATCATCGTATGTCCAGGGTAGCCATACGGTAATAACATCGGTTCACCTTTTGCCCATCTCTGATAGATATCACTGGCTGTCCCTGGTGAGTCACGGGAGAGATTTATATCGAAGGCCTGCTGAAGCTGACGATATTCTGGATACCTGTGAATTTTTAGAAAATCTTTGATGACGCCAAGTGTATATGGTAGCTTGCTTCCATAAGTTTCTAACCCGGCAATTAGTGTGCCAAAATGAAGATCTGCCAATGAATCGATATTGCCGCAGATTTGCCAATCGATCATCGTGCCGGTGCTGGGGAGCCCGTTGGAGGAGACCTTTACTGGGCCTTTAAAAATGCCTTCTCGCGTAGTTCCCGATATGGATACGCCATGGGTGTAAGTTAAAGTGCCTTGGCCATGGAACTTCCCATTTTGCATTTCACCTTCATAAACTGTCCCACTACTAAATATGGTCTTCCCATATCCGTGAGGATGTATGTTTATTTCTCCACTGTATCTGGTTCCGTCTCTATAATCCAATACACCTCGTCCTACAGGATCTCCATCTACAAAGCTGCCAGTATACTGGGCATAGGTTTCGTTTTGCTCTGAGTAATGGTAAGTGCCTTCTCCATTAATAGCGCCGAATTTCATCTGACCTGAATAAAATCCTCCGTCTGAAGAACTTAAGGTCCCCTGCCCATGGGGCTGCCCATTTAATGTTTCCCCTTCGTAAACATTTCCACTGGAATAGTGGATGACACGATGCTCTAGCAGGGGTGTATGAGGGGCTTGTAAGGGAACGGGGTTATCTGCTTTCTGATCATATGAATCAGAGTTCGCGCTGGGTGGTCGAAAGTCCGATTCATCACTTAAAGGTGAGACCTCACGCTTCGGTCCTACATGCATATAAACATTATATCATACGTATATTGCCAAAGAGCCTCTGGTATCCAATGTCTTCGCAGTTAAGCAGAGAAGTTGTGATTCGCTAATCGATGAATCACCCACCTAGATTGAGGCGTAAAAAGTCGACCAACGCAATAGGTAATTGCGGTTGACTCAATTGCTCCGGTTCGGCCACCTGCACGCTCCATCCGTAATTGGAATCTGAGAGAGAGACATTGCCGGAGTTGGTCCACGCAAGAGAATCTTTATTTCTAGTTTCATAACGCAATACATAGCCAGATTCGGCTTTCATGATGGACACTTTTTGACCGGTGCCGGTGTCATCTTCCCGCTCTAAAAGGGGAAGTTGTTCGAGATTTTGGGCCTCCAATACCTTTTTTATCCGAATTAAATATGACTTAGAAAGCTGTTCCCACTCTTGGAGGGGTTTATATATTCCCTTGCCAGATGGTTGGCCCGATACCATTTCTCCTTCATATACTGCGCCGTCTTCGTGTCTGTAGATCCCTTGTCCGTTCGCCGAGCCATCTCGAAATTCTCCGGTGTAAGTGGCACCGCTGGGCCACTGAAATGTTCCAATGCCACTGGGCTGGCCATTTGTTAGATCGCCGACATACTTCGCGCCGCTGGTGCCGTATGTCAGGACCCCTTTCCCGTTGGGGAGACCTTTCTTCATATCGCCAACGTAAACCCCGCCGCTCGCATATTTCACGGTTCCTTGGCCGTGAGGTCGCCCGTCTTTCATTCCACCGGTGTAGACGGAATTGTCTGGCAGAGTGAAATCTTTGGTATCTGTCATTTCTAAAACTGCTAATCGGCTATCTCTTTTGTGAACCTTTCGCTTAAGCGCTTCGATGACTTCGGCGCGTGCTTCTGATTCAGGCATTTCCATTTCATTTTTCTCAGAGCCGCTCGCTGCGGAAGAAATTCTTACTATATCTTCGCTTTGAGATTCAATTCGTGAGGATTTGGTTTCAAGTCCGGTTATGGTTGCCTCGAATAACAGTCGCCTCATTCGAGTATATTCTTTGAGAGGCATTTGGTTTCTTAACGCAGCAAAAATGCACTCTAATGCGCAGTTACCCGATTTTTGGGCAGTTTGCCAAATTGCATCTTCAATTTTGGGTTCTAATTTCTGGGCCCCTGGAATTTTTGAAATTAGTTCATATGACTCAGTTATGTCATTAAATTGCTCATAGGTCAGCATCTTTTCTATTATGTTCGGGGATAGTTGTTCTATAGGTATGGCATATTTTAAGACCGTTTGATGTTTAATTTTTCCATTGATCATTTCAGTGGCATGATATTTATCCAGTCCCTCTCCAGAGTTAAATAAACTGACACAGACGTGATTTTCATCGATCTTTTCTATGTTTATTAACATTGCGTGATGAAGATTTCCATAAGCCATTAATATTGGCTTCCCTGTAGCTAAATTTCGATGAATTTCCAGCGATCTCTGCTGTGTAGGGATCTGGGACAACAAATTATCTTGGGCAAACTGTAACGCATCAGACTCGGTTTCAAATCCGTTGATTCTCAGAAAATCCGTAATGGCCCCCAACGGATAGGAACGGGGGGCTTCGCTGTATCTGCCAGTCAATAGTGCACCGAAATTTAAATCTGACAATGATTCTAAATCGCCCACAAACTCATTTCCGATTTGTCTCCCGGTGCTACGAACTCCAGTGGGGTCTGTCATAGTTACCCTCCCGACGAACTGCCAATCGCGCATGGTTCCAGAGAAGGTAACTCCATTTGCATCCGACATTTCTCCTTCCCCGGAAAGCTGTCCATTTTGAAATACCCCCTTAAAGATTTGTCCATGAGGCATTGTGTAAACGCCCTTCCCATGAGGTGTTCCGTCCAACATTTCTCCCTTGTAGACCTGTCCGGTAGAATATATGCGGGTCCCATAGCCTTGAGGGTAATTATTGCTGAACTCTCCTTCCAGTGATTCTCCGCTCGCATATGTCAGTTTTCCTCGCCCGCGGGATTCACCATTCTGGACCGCACCAGTGTAGATAGCGCCATTTTTATATTTAAATGTTCCTTGGCCGTGAGGGACGCCCTTTAATGTTTGGCCTTCATAGATCTTACCGTCTGGATATTCAATTCGGACTAGAGATTGCGGATTTGAATCAAGCGGAGATGAGGGGCTTTCTGGAGGTTCGGGAGGGCGGTAAGGAGCGGGTTTTTTAAGGTGGAGCTTTTTTGGGTCGTCAAAGCTGTCTGAATCGAAACCTGGTTCAGATTCCGAATCAGATTCGGCTGCATGATAGTCTGAATCAGGCTCAGAAACATTTGGTAAGACTTGACGATCTGGCCCGATTCGCATGTCTTAATTATATGATATTATGGCTTTGAAAAGCCAGGCTGTCGTCCCAGCGCCTTTGGAAACCAGCGCTGGGCCGGGGGGGGGGGCGGGGCCCCGGGTCAAGCCCGGGGTGACATTGGGGGTGGGTTAC